>NZ_JBCIVJ010000003.1:0-329106 GCF_039409775.1 Phytobacter palmae
GGGCCAGCGACCAAAGAGGGCGGCCTCTGCGCAAGCGCCTGACGGTTGGGTAATGAGCCGCCGCCAGTGAGGCCTGAATACGAAAAGCCCCGCAAATTGCGAGGCTTGATATGTTTTGCTTTTCGACGATATGACAGGGGTACTGGTGCAATGCACCCCGCGAATACCCCTGTCGTATCGCCGGAAAACAAAAAACCCGCAGTGCGGGCTTTTCGATTATGTCAGATTGTCGCTTCTCGTCGCTGCCATCGTGGCGCAGCTCTGCCAAGCATGCCTAAATAAAACATTTTTCTGGCCCGTTTTCAATGCAAATAACAAAAAATAACTTTCATGCGTTCTCTACCAGAAGTTTTCGGGCCGACAGGAATACCTTTGCCCTGAATATTTCAAGGCACCAGCGGACGCGTTTTCTGGCCTCATCAGCTGTAAGCCACGGTGCAATAACCTGTAATTCCCGGGTAATGTCTGAGATTTTTTTTCGCGTGGTGTAGTACTGGAGACCCACCAGATAGACCGGATCATTTAAATCCATCGCCCGCAAAACGCTCTGCTCTACAAAATCAGTGTCATCCTTACGAATTGCCTCATCAATTACACTTACTGACGGCCGGGGCCAGAGAATTTCATGCGCACGATTCATTGCAAGTTGTCCCCTGAAACCTTCGCTGCGCGCCTGGTTCAACGCAGCAGTAAAACGCTCCAGAGCTTTATCTGACCAGTTCCTCCCTCTCATCCCATTCCAGCAGGAGTGCCCGCGAGGTTTTTTAGGGCCAGTATTTCCCCTTACGCATTCGCCCCAGACCGTAAGTAAAGACTTTACCCAGGCTGACTGAACAGATGTCAAAGGAGTGAATTTCCCAAGGTAAGTTTTGCGCGGTGCAGTTGCGACAATACCCATACCGGCTAAATGCTGACGACGTTGACGTGGTGTCATGTTTGCTCCTTTACGCCAGAACGCCGAGCGCAAAGGCGCGGTCCAGCAATTTGATAATGAGTTCAGGTTGTGTGCCGTACTGGCGCTCGAACGCCGCCGGGCTGTTGTGAAGTTCGGTATGGTGTTTTCTACAGAGAGGAATGGTGAACGCGTCGTGAGCTTTGGTCGCCATGCCACCCTGCCCCCAGCCAATCATATGATGGGCATCATCGGCGGGGTTGCCGCAGCACATGCACGGTTGGGTCTTCACCCAGGCGAGGAACTTTGGATTTTCCCAGCGGATGCGTTTTGGTCGCGCATAAAGTGTCTGCGGCGCCACGGGATCAACCGCGACTGAAACCACGGGTTTTATGGCTGGTAGCTGAGGAAATGCCGCTTTTTTGACTTTCTCCGCCAGTATGCTGGTGGCTGGCAGAGACGGGACAATATCGGATTCGCGCATAACAGACGACATTGTTTCAACAGGCAAACCAAGCACCCGGCGGGAAACTTCCTCCGGTATGGCCTCAGTAACTCCCCGGAGAATGGCCCACCAGCACAGCTCTGGCAGAGTTACTTCGTGGTCGTCGGCAAATCGCAGCTCACGGCGAATGGCGCGCAAAATCCAGATGGCGGCATTTTTGGCAACGATTTGATCCAGTTCCTGACTGGGTGCTTCACGCAACTGGTTATCGCAGTGCCAGCAAAGCAGTGCAGCGCCACCGGCATGGCGATGAGTAACCAGCTCTTTGTGGTGATAAGTTGAGTGCGGCCACTGGCACTTTTTACCGCGGCGCCGTAACCAGGACTCGAGCCCATTAATACCTCCAGCCGCATTAATAACCTTCTGGTGAGTGAAGAACGGGCACAATGCCGGATCATCAATAAGCATCTGCCGGACAGGCGGTACGGCACCCGAAGGAAGGTCAACCATATTCTCTGGCTGACGCTCCACCAGCACGCGACCAGAAGTGAAAATATGCATTAACTCGCGACCGGGACGCAGAAGCACAACCCCCATATCCCGGGCGATATCCGGTTTCAGCAGGACGCGCATGCCGCCTCCCGGATTATGATTTGCCCGATCTCGCCCCACACTTTAGTTATGTGGCAATCCCAGATGTGCGCATCATCCTCATAGAGCGCATCCATCAGGGCTTTCAGCATGTTGTCGCAGTCAGGCTTAGCCTGGTGTGGCTGGCCGTTATGTTGCTGGCGTTTCTTTTTGCTCCAACTGGCTGGCATAGGCAGGACAAACGTGACATGCGCACCAGACTCAGGCAGGGCTACACCACGCAGTCGCACCTCATCGCAGAACGCCCGGTAACGCATAACCTCAGGGCGCTTTTTCCACTTGTCGGCGCGAGTCATACGGGGTTTGCCCATCGGCACGATTGGATAAATTTGCATACTCACTCCCAGTGCCTCCACTGGTAAGTTTTATCTGGACGCGGTGGCTTGCCCGACTCAGGCAGGCGCGCGCTGACAATCCAGCTCTTATAGTCAGGAGCAAGGCTTTTTTCGGTTTCGACGTGTTTTGCCGTGTAGCGGGCAACCAGCTCCGTGGCTTGTTCGGCGGTGAGGTCAGTATGTGTGAACCAGCCTTTTTTCATTGCCCGCCCTCGTACAGTCGGACAAATTCCTCAGCGCGTGCACGGGCGCCGGGTTCATGGTTCAATAACGCATTCAGCAACTGCACCGCAAGAACAGGCTCCTTGTTACCGACGATTGTTATACCGCGGGCAGCCCCCCGGACCTGGTTAATTAACCCTTTTCGCTCAAGCGCCTTGAGGTGTTCAGCGACTGCATTAACAGAACGGACGCCAATAAGCCCGGCCAGTTCTTTCATGGTTGGCGGGTAACCGTGCTGCCGGATATAGAACAGCAGCAGGTCATATACTTCCTGCTGTCGCGGAGTGAGGTTTTGCAACAACAAGAGGCCGACTGCGTCTTCACGCGTATCAGCCAGTGGATGTTCTGATTTTGAGGTGGTATGCGCCATGGGTCTCTCCGTGGCGCAGCAGGTGTCGGGGGTTCAATCCGACATGGAAGATACTAACAGATAATCGTTGCTATTGGTTAACCGCCGAAAACAGCCGTGACATTAATTTATCTTTATGCATCACCAGTCAGCCATTTTTTGCGGACCGACTGAGAAAATCTATCGAGACTAAGGTCCCGGAGGGCTTGGTGGTTACTTTTGCGATGCGGAGCGTAGCGCTAATTGGTCCAACGCATCTTGTACCTGATTTCTAACATTGTTATTAGTGATGGGAACTTGCTGCATTTGACCGAATGCCATCTGCGTTTCAACCCACATGTCCGCCCATACCTTCGTATCGCTATTGATTTGAGCAAGGGTGAATCGAGTTTTACTTACCGGGGTAGTTGAATAAGCATTCCCAATAAGCGCTTGTGACAAGATTGCCTGTCCGCCCTCCTGCTGTTTCCCGCATGTAATGGTGTTGTCAGTAGACTCAGAGATCATAAAACCAGTAGAGCTACACAACTCAGTTATCCAATCTTTGACTTGTGATTTTTGCGTATTTTTATAAACAGCCTCGGGCTTCCCCGATGCCGTTTGTTTTTTTAAAGGCGCCTGCCCAGCACATCCTACGACACTAAAAATGATTGCGGACGCCATCAGAACTTTTTTCATTATCATCCCCTGATTAGTATGGTTTTGAGCATATTAACCAGGGGATGCTTGAAAGCAACGAAATAGTGTTGAGATTACTTTTTCGCAATATTCTGACTTATGAATCCGCCAACCTTATCTACTATGAGATACCTGGTCAGCTAACATGCCGCATCAGATACGTGACAAACGCGATAACCGGCCTTTTCCAGCATCATTGTGAACATTGAAGGTGTGCCAATAACCTCATCTTCCATCAGCGGCATGAATGAAACCATATCGCCTTTGCGATACATCATGGCACGCTGGCAGTCAGGAAATGACTCGAGATAAGCGATTATCGCCCTGTCTGCACAACGTACCACTGCAAAACCGGTATCAGGCAAGTCATCCATGCCCCCTCCTTCTTCTTGTTTCGCACGACCATATTGGGTTATTCGTTTTCTGCGTCTTCTGTTGCTTCTTCAGGAGGGGTTACATCTGAGGGGATAGCTCCCGCCACCAGCGCATTTTCTCTGATTAGTGACTCTATCTCGCCGGAAACACCTGGGTTTTCCTCAAGCCATTTAGTCGCATTGCCGCGACCATTCCCAATTTTTTCGCCTTTATAGTCGTACCATGCGCCCATTTTTTGGATGATTTTTAACTGGACACCCAGATCAAGAATTTCATCGGTACGGGATATTCCTTTACCAAACAGAAGACGGTAGGAGGCCTTTTTGAACGGCGCCGCCACTTTATTTTTTACAATTTTAACGGTCGTATCCTTACCGACAATCTGCTCGCCTTCCTTGATGTTTGTCGCCCGCACATCCAGGCGAACGGTCGCATAGAATTTCAGCGCGTTTCCTCCCGTAGTAGTCTCCGGGTTACCAAACATGACGCCAATTTTCATTCTCAACTGATTGATAAATATCACCACTGTTTTCGTTTTGCTGATTTCGCCAGCTAATTTACGCATGGCCTGGCCCATCATGCGGGCTTGAATACCCATTTGTGGATCACCAATTTCGCCCTCAAGTTCAGCTTTTGGGACCAGCGCAGCGACAGAGTCAACGACAATCACGCCCACGGCGCCAGAGCGCACCAGAGCGTCGGTAATTTCCAGAGCCTGCTCACCCGTATCGGGTTGCGAAATAAGCAGATTATCGATGTCCACCCCAAGCATTTGCGCATAGCGAGGATCAAGCGCATGTTCCGCATCAATGAAAGCACACTGCCGACCCGTTTTTTGGGCCGCAGCAATAGCAGAAAGGGCGACAGTGGTTTTACCGGATGATTCGGGGCCGTACACTTCAATAATCCTGCCTACCGGGATCCCACCACCCAGCGCGATATCCAGACTAAGCGACCCGCTGGACATCGTTTCAACTATCAGGTTTGAGTTTTCACCAAGGCGCATAATTGAGCCCTTACCAAACTGTTTCTCTATTTGTCCCATCGCAGCCTGGAGGGCTTTTGTTTTTTCTTCCTGGTTGGCAGGTTTCTCATTCATAACTTTTTTCTTATCGTTCGCCATGGCGGATCTCCTGTATGAGCAATAACTGTGTTTATGTACATACTGTATAAATAAACAGTACACTCATAAATTAGAATGATCAATACAGTGAAGGTACAAATTGTTAATGCGGTAGCTGACAATATAAAAAAGAAAACCCGCATGCAGCGGGTTAAATTTATGAAGGTTTACTATGCGGCCATTTCTTTGGCTGAACACATCTCTGGCAGATTAGCCCTCACCAGTGCTTCCGCGAACGGCGGCGGTACCGCGTTGCCGCACCTCGCAACTTGCTTGTCTTTTGCGTACTTCACGCCTTGATAGTCGCGGTCGATGATGTACCACTCCGGGAATCCCTGCGCCCGGTAAAGCTCGCGCGGCTGGAGCATGCGCATACCGATATCAACGATGCGATATACCACGTCTTTGATGGTTACAAACTCGCTGATGCCGTACTCATGCAGGAATGCCGCCACCTGCCCCGCCCGGTGCTCGTCATATTCGTTTTCAGCCAGCATGGTCCTCACCTCACCAAAGTGCAGGCCACCCGCCGTTACGGTCTGCAACGGTGTATCGGTTGGCTGCCCGATATTCGTGCCACGCATTTTAATAACGCTGGACGTGATCAAAGCGTGGTGGTTTCCAGTCGTAATAGTATGGGATGGCGGGCCATCGAGTCGAACTCATTTGCCAGGCACGCCATTTCTTTCAACGTCGGTGAACGCTCTTTGAGGCAGATTATTTCGTGGCGCACCGAATCTGCTGCATAGCTGAATGCATCAGCTCGTGCTTCTTCTCGCAGGGCTGCGATTGCTGCCGATGTGGCGAGGGATTGCATGCAAGCTATGATTGACTTCATTCCAGCCAACAACGCCTCGTCCTCCGAAGCTCCGTTACCTTCTGCAATTGCGGACGCCGCTGCACCTTCCTCGCTATGTTTTAACCAGTTTTCGGGAGTAAGAAGAATGGTGTTTTCCATCGCCAACTGCGCGGTCAGTTCGGTTTGTTTATCCAGTGCAGTAGCCAGGTGAGACACCATTTTGGCGATCTCGATAATCGGTGTGTCAGCCGTCATTGCGGCTGCAAATTCGTGCCCCACACGGGCTACATGTTTGTTTGCAACGATTGTCATTTCTGTGCGCTCCCGAAAATTTTGTGAACCTGATAACCCTGCCATTTTTCGCGGCAAATCTGCGCTGCAGTTTGCGGCGCTGGAGGACAGGCAGCGGGTGCCACTCGCGAACGCCACCGATGTGTAAGCCGGTATTCAGGGTGGTGAGGTTTACCAACGTTTTTCACGATGCCCGCCAGCGTCAGACGTTTCAGGCGGTCGTAGGCCTCTTTGATGTCGCAGCCCAGCAGACTGCGAACCTGCCGTGTGGAAATGGATTTTTCCCGTACCAGAAATTCAACGATGGCGCGTTGCTCAGGTTTCAGCATGCTTCTGCCCTCCGCGCGCGGGCATTGCGAATGCAGCGGTTACGCAATCGGGAAATGTCCTGAATCTCCTGACTGCTTTTTGCCAGTCGCATAATCTCGCTGTATTTCGTAGCAGCACGCAGCCAGTGCCCCCGTGATTCAATCAGAGCAGCCTCTTCAAGCGCCACCCGTAGAACTTCCGGATCGGCTTTTTGACCAAGCTCCGGTAACTCGATATCGGGGATATCGCTGCCGGGCACAACGGTATATTCCCAGTGGGTGCCGTTGTGGCTCCGGGTCATGACACCGCGCTGTACTAACGCAGCCAGTTGCTGCCCCGTCGAACCGGAGTCAGTGTTGAAAACGTCGCATAGTTCCGGGGTGGTAATACCCGGGTGCTGGCTGACATACACAACCAGTCGGTCAGCCTGAGTAATTCGTTTTTGTTTGGTCATTGGTCAAAACTCGTTAGTTGATTAAACCTGCCGCTTTGCGGCGCTTGTACTCTTCCATCAGCAACTGTGCCGGGGTTGGCCCAGCCGGTGCTTTCGGCCCTGCCAGTTGACGCACTACCGGAGGAATCGAGAAACCGTTTTGAACGTGCTTCGTCCACTTGGTCAGTAATTTTTCAGCCAGCCGCTGCAGCTCGTTTTCCGTCATACGTCGGTCCACGCCTGTGCGGCGCATTTCAATGCAGATGTGGTAGAGCACAGGCTGAGGCCATGGATATTTATCGCTGCCGGAATAGCGGTATGACTCATTGCGCCAGCGCTTGTATTCCGCCATCACCATTTCTGATGTCAGGCTGAATGGGTTTGCGCCACTCTCTGATACCAGCGAAACAAATTCTGCCAGGTCTGGCGGCCAAGAGTTCCCGGCGGCGCAGCGCTCCATGCACTGATTGCATACCAGGGTGATTTGCCTCTCAGTCATCGAACCGATCTGAGCTATCCACATAGTCGAGGGTTCGGCCCCGTTCTTCTGCGTCCAGCGGTTCGAGTAGATTTCCGCCATGACTTCCCACAGGCGCCATGCCGTGTCTTCCGCCCGAGGATCCACCATCACGTTCTTTTCGGGCTCGAGCATCCCGGACTTGCTGTACTGCTCTTGAAGCGCTTCCAGAGTGAACTGGCGCATTTTCGTTACCTCTCGCTGCTACGGATTTTTGGTTGTTGGCCCGCGCTACGGGTATGTGCCGGGCAAACTTCTGTTCCCACTGAACCTGCGTGAAAACCTTCATTTCAGCCCCCCAATAGGTTGTGAATTCCGCCAATTCGGTTGGCAGGTAATCCGGTTCTGGTAGAGCTATGCCCCACATCGCTGCTCGTCGCCGGAAATCACGAGACGGGAGCCAGGCATCCGTCATCTGAAATTTGCCGATAGGTTCATCTACGCCTTCCAGATATCGGGGGGCTTGAGTCGGCGGCGGATGTTGTTGCCGTTGTTCTTCCTGATCCTGAAATTCTTCTTCGCGCTCGCTAAGAGAGGGGTTTGATCCTTTTCCCTTCCCTTCCTTTCCTTTTCCGTCAGTGACACCTCCTTGAGCACTCACTGAGTCATCACTGAACTGATTACCACTGCCGCCACTGTTTTCAGTGAGTAGTACCGGAGCGGGTATCTTTGTTGCCGACGGCCGGTTGATTTTCTGATGCTTAGCGAAGCCCTTTATGTGCAAATATTCCTGACCGTTCACTGAGTACTCAGTGAGTAATCCATGAGTGATTAACTCAGCTATGAGGGGTTCGCAGTCGATTAAATCCGCCGGGAACACCTGCATTTTGATCCGCTTGTGGGAACGCTCCATGCATCCCAGGTCATTGGCGAAGTTGAACAACCCAATAAACAGAAGTCGGGCGGGGATCGTGCATTCCACCACCTTTTCATCTGTCCAGAATTCAGGTTTCACTGTTCTGATGCGGGCCATCTAAAACCTCGTATTAATCAGCAAAATGCTGATGGTCATTGGTCAAAACTCGTTTCAAAAACACTGCGGCGCCAGAGTGCTGAGCAATGCCAGCGCTGGTTCTGATATCTCTTTCGGAAGCATCGCGTAAAGCGATGTGGCTGCCTCCCATATCTCTTTTTCAAGGCGCTGCAGAGGCGCGCCCAGCATCTTTGCCTGGTGGGCCTCAGAGCATTCTTTGATTGCTGCAGCCACCAGTTCTGCTTCGGTCTTGCCAGAACGGAGACCGTAGGCGCGTGCTATCTCGATTGGCATCACGGATGAAATCGCCGGGGCCAGTTGCATGACATAGCGGTTGTATTTTTCGGATCCGTTTTCGTTACGCAGATAGCGGAACAAGTTCAGCTTGTTGACTGTGATCCCCTTGCCGCCAGTACGTTTCCATTCTTCTGCCACCAGCCGCGCTATCTGTTCCTGAGCCTGACCCGGCAACGTTTTTTCCCATTCGCTGACGGCGGTATTGATCGCCATCCGTTTCAGGTTGTCCCGCCGCCGCGGTTCAATCTGATTTTTCGATTTCAATGCCAAAGGCGGACATTGATTAGGATGATCAAAGCTGATTGTGTGCATGGGCAGTCTCCTGCTGCGGCAAGCCATCAGTGGGGTTTGGGTAAAGATCGGGGCGTAACTCATGTGGAGTTACTTGCCAGTCCAGAACACGGCAAGCATTCAGGACTTCTGTGCTGGCTACCTGAGTGCGAAACCAGACAGATACTGTCTGAGAGTTTTTACCCAAACGACGTGCTAGTTCCGACTGACTTCCACATAAAGAGATTATTTTCTGTTGAGTGGCTTCTTTCATGGTTCCTCCTGATTTCCGTACCACATGATTGATAATTAATTTATCAGTGTCAAGAAATTTAACTAACCACAACTACAAAGAAACTTTGTATTCTTGGTTACTGGTTTGATTTGGATATGAATATGAACTTTGAAGAACGGCTGATAAGGGCCATTGAAGAGGCTGAAATATCTCAATCTGAATTGGGTCGGCGTATTGACGTTAACTCCCAAACGGTAAGTCATTGGTGTAACGCCGGGAGTTTTCCAAGAAAAGAAAAGCTGGCCCTCTTGCCTCAAGCGCTTGGGAAGCCTCTGTATTGGTTCTTCATGACTGATGAAGAAGAAGAGCATTTAAATTCAGTCACCGCCAGCAAGACAGTCCTTAATTCAAAACAAGCGGCTCTGTTAGAGGTTTTTGATCAACTACCCGAATCAGAGCAGGACCGCTTCATATCATTGGCAAAGACTCGTTTAGAAGAACTTGATGCATTTATGGCTGAGTTCTTACGCAAAAGAAAAATTGACCCTCCGTAATCCCACTTTAACTACATTAAAGCCGCATAATTGCGGCTTTTTTTATGCCCACCCCTTAGCCGTACAGTTATTGCAAAATACGCACTGGTATATTTATTATCAGATTTGCGTTGACTATTGGTATGTTTATTTGTAGCCTGATTTTACAGAATCAGTCATCCAGGCAGGACGCCCACGAAGTAGCTGCCGGCGGCATACGAAACACCGGATGAGATGGCGACATTGATATTCATTTTTCAGTAATTTCGCGCAGCAGGCTTTACCCGTTCCGCTCGCCAGCGATACAGGCACACACTCGACATGAACCTCATCCAAGGGGAGAAAGAACAATGAAGGATTTCGCACGCGTTTCTGTTGGCATTCAGGCCGTGAAGTTGAATTGGGCTGTGGCTCGCATTCGCCAGTTCTGCTATTTCCTGGCGCAGAAAGGCAACCCGGAGATTAAGGCGTGAGCACGTTTTTTTATTTAGTCATCACCGTTTGTGCGCTGACTGGCGAGTGTTCTGATACCCCGCTGGGTGTGTATCAAACCGAAGATGACTGTAATGCCGCCGCAGCGGAGCAAAGCGTTAAAGGCGAATGCTACCCGGTAAGTATTCTGGCTGCCGACCAACAGCCTGCAGTTCATTTTTAAACGAGTTTTGACCAATGACTTACGGCTGTAGCCAGCCTGATGCCCAGTGCACGGGGCATCGTGATGGCAATACCGCCATCATAACCAAACAGGAGGCGATGACCTGTTCTGGTTAAATTGGATAAATCTTCTTTGCCCGCCTCGCGGCGGGCCTTTTTAGGAGGAGATATGTCAGCAAACGAATTAGCGCTGCGTTTCAGCACCGCACCCGCTGAGCAGCTCATCGGCAGACTACCGGTGCTGGAAGTGAAGGAAGCTCTTTGGCAGGAAGTTGAGGATGAAGTACTCACTGAGGTTTATCAGGAACATGAGTTTGAAATGGAAGCAGTATCGGAACAGACAGATGTAGCGAACCGCCTGGCCAGCAAATTCGAACTCGTCGCCGAGACCTTCGGCACCGCCATCAGGCTGGCATTGACGCTACCACCAGCAGAAGCGAAGCAAATTTTGCAAGATGCTATCGACGATAATCCCGGTTACGGCCGGGAGCCGGATAAGGGATAAGTTATGGAATTTGGAATGAAACGTATCATTGCCTCAGTACGCGTCGTCGCTGTAATGAGAAAGCTTTATACCGGCGCACCTGTCACTGTTGCGACCATCAGCAGCGAACTGAAGCTTTCCCCGTCTTACGTTGAACAGATCGTATCAAAGCTGGGGAAGGCCAAAATCGTGCGTGGTCAAAAATGGCCGGGAGGCGGCTACCACCTTTGCAAACCTGAGTCCGAAACCAGCGTCGCCGAAGTGATCCGCGCTGTAACCATAATTCCGCACAGCAGCATTTTCGACCCGGTACTGGTTGCGCTCGACAGTGTTCTCGTCTCGCAACTGTCCGACGCAAAGATCAGTACCCCATAAAGCACAAAACCCGCCGAAGCGGGTTAGTGCCCGGTTAGCCGACCAAAGCTTTCCGGAACGAGTTTTGACCAATGACCAACCGCAGGCGGCTAACCATTAGCTGCCGGGAATCTTACAACCTTTAGGAGCCCGAACGCAATGCAGACATACGCGTTTTTGATTAAAGCGAAAGCCAAAGCGACTGACGCTAAACACCTTTTTTGCTGGCTATCTGCAAAATCCGATTCCCGCGCTGAACGCGAAATTGCCAATATTCTTGAAGATGCAGAAATCGAAACCGGGCGCGGCGCGCCTTATTTGCAGCCGGTTCGGACAGACTGGCCTGTTGTTGATGACCTGCCGGAAGAAGGCAAGCTGGACAATACCTGGTGCGACCGCTACGAACTCAACGAAGATGGACGTTCGTGGAAGCTGATTTCCCGGCCAGCGCCGGAACCGGAAATAACCACCAGCGAGGTTACGACCTCATCAGTACCAGTTGCGAAAGAAGAACTCCCGACTACATCTGACGAAGCAAGTGTTCCTCTGGAAAATCGTGGGCTGGCTGTTCGCATTGCCATTCACCTGCTGAACGATAAATACCAGACTCATATCACGAAGGCGCAGCAGATTACCGCCACCGAGCTGTCACTGGATGAAGGCAACTCCTACATGCAGAATCTCATGCGGGCCATCAGTGACGTTGCTGAATTAACCGACCTGTCATTGCACGTTGAGTGGAAACTGGTGCAGGCAATTAAAGCTGTATTCCCTATGGATGCCGAGCACGCCCCGGCAATTCTGGTCGAATTTGTGACGAACTGGATCTCTGCTGAATCGGATTCCCGCAATCAGTTGGTGGAAGACTGGCAAAGCGGCAAATTCCCGAACAAAGAACCGGCAACCCGGAATGAGGATGTTACCGATACAATGGAACATCCGGCGGCACAACTGGGATTCCGCCAGCAGTTCCTTGCCGCGTACATTTGCGATGAGTTTGCCCATCACGTCACCGCTGACCAGCGGATCATGATCTCCGATCTCATGCTTGACGTAGATAACCATTATGTTCAAAACCTGATGCTGGCCGCCGAGAATGTGGCGGAGGCAAAAAAATATTCCTGGCAAGAGATCTGGAAGCTCACTGACGCTGTAAAAAAAGTATTTGCCCCTTCGGCACGTCATGAACTCGGCGTGGTTTTGCGGTTCATGCAGGCATGGGCAGCAACTCATCATATTGACCGCGGCTTACTGGTTAAGGAGTGGCAGGCTGGCAAACGCGTGGCCGCTATTCAGCGAACTGATTCAGGAACAACTGCTGGCGGTGGCATTCCAACAGACCGCAATCCAGACTACATCCACACGCTGGATACGCTGGACATTGAGATAGCCCTGGCGACGCTACCGATGGATTTCGACATTTACAATTTCCCGGCATCTATCCACCGTCGCGCAAAAGAAATCGTCAGCAACAAAGAAAGCCCATTTAAAGAGTGGTCTGCGGCTTTGCGCAAGACACCGGGTATTCTTGATTTCTCACGTGCTGCAATCTTCGCACTCATCCGCGGCGCCGCCGAAGACGTCCATCGCTTCCCGGCGCTTCTAAATCGATACATCAACAAAAGTCTGGCTGAAAGCAACCACGATGCACCAACCGCTGAAACCCTGGCCGCAGCCCGGCAGGTTAATAGCGCCTCCGTCGTCGCTGCGGTGATTCAGGGCACCGAACCGGTTGAGAGCCTCGATAATCTGGAAACAGGATTTGCTGTTGTAGGGAAACTGGCAGCAGCTAGCAAACCTGAGGCGACGACCGCAACAAAATCGGACGTTGCCAATCTCGGCGCGGGTATTTTCTCCATCGATAACCTGATGGGCCAACAATCCGCCACCAGCACAACCACACTACAGAGCGAGGCTGCCGACGATGTGCAGATGGAAGAAACTGGCCGTGATGAAACCCAGACTGATTCTGCGGTACCGCCGGGCGAAGCAGAAAATGTGTCAACTGAAAGCGGTGCTGCAGCTCGTCCACAGACAACTGCCGTAGATAATAATATTGATACCGGACATCAAATTAACAATGACGAATCATTCACCTTAATGACGCATCTGATGGTTGACCTTGAAACGATGGGCAGCAATCCGGAAGCACCGATAATCGCCATCGGCGCAGTGTTTTTCGATCCGGGAACAGGTAAAACAGGTCCAGAGCTCTATCAGATTGTCAGCCTCGAGTCCGCAATGGAGTTCGGAGCGAAACCTGACGCTGCCACAATAATCTGGTGGATGAAACAGTCAGCAGAGGCGCGCGCAGCGATAACCGGCGGCGATGCTATTTCGCTGATGGACGCCATCGATAACCTCGACGAATTTATTCACACGAATTCAGCCAACGGCATCAAGTATGTGCAGCTCTGGGGCAATGGCAGTTCATTCGACAATGTAATTTTGCGCCGCGCATATGAACAGGTTGGCGCGGAATTGTCTGTGCCGTTCTGGAATGATCGTGACGTGCGCACCATTGTCGAGTTGGGCAAAGTTGTTGGTATCAACCCGCGCTATCAGATCCCTTTCGACGGCGACATGCATAACGCACTGGCCGACGCCCGGCACCAGGTCAAATACGTTTCAGCTATCTGGCAGCGCCTGACTGCAAACTGATTTTCCAAAATCATAAATCAACATCCCGGTCAGTTATCTTTTACTGACCGGTCATTGAGAGAAATGACCGATGCATGAATTAACGCTGTCGCCTCAGGAAATTACAGAAATAACTGGCTACTCGCGCTATACGCATCAGCAACGGCAGTTGCGTTGCCATGGCATTCCGTTCACTACCGATGGGCGGAACCGCCCGATCGTATTACGTCGCAATCTTTTGCCCGGAATAACTGAATTACCTAAGGTTGATGAATATGTCGCTGCAGAACCTAACTACGACGCAATCAATGGGCCGACCACGAAAAGATCCAAAAGATAGACACCTGCCTCCACGGGTGACAAAAAATAAATATAGCTATGTATGGAAACCAAAGGGAACAAAACTGAGTATTACATTGGGCAAGATCCGCGAAACGAGCATGTCAAGGTTGTGGGAGAATTATGAAAAAGCGAAAGCCGAGCGCAACGATGTAATGACTTTCGAAAAATTATGGGGGTTATTTATTTCCAGCCCCTCATTTTTTGAACTGGCTCCCCGCACACAGCATGACTACAGGCAATACCATAAAAATCTGATTCCGGTTTTCGGTAAAATGAGAGCTGATGACATTAAAATAGAAATGGTCAGAATTTACATGGATCGCCGGGGTCAGCGCAGCATCAACCAGGCAAACCAGGAGCTTGGCGGTATGTCTCGAGTTTTTGGATGGGGATTCGAGCGAGGTTATGTGAAGGGAAATCCATGCAAAGGGGTAAGAAAATTCACCCTGAAAGCCAGAGAGGTTTATATTTCCGACGAAGAGTATCAGGCAATTTATGACGAAGCCGTTGTTGCAATGAAAGCAGCAATGGAAATAGCTTATCTTTGTGCTGCCCGATCTTCTGACGTTCGCACTCTAACATTAGACCAACTGTCTGATGCGGGCATTTATATACAGCAGGGTAAGACAGGAACCAAACAGATAAAAGCATGGACAGAACGCCTTCATGCAGCCGTTGAACTAGCCAAGACATTGGGTGGACAAAAATATCTGATATGTAGTTCCAAAAAGGAAATGTATTCCAAAAGCGGTTTTTCTGATCTATGGGAAGATGCCCGACTTCGTGCCGGGAAAAAACTTGGGCGAAAACTGGTCTGTACCTTTCATGATCTTAAAGCAAAAGGCATTTCCGACTATGAAGGCTCAAGTAGGGACAAGCAGCTCTTTTCTGGTCATAAAACCGAAAGTCAGGTACTGGTGTATGATAGAAAAGTTAAAATAACACCAAGCCTCAATGTCAAAAAGCTGCCTAAAAAGCAGGAAAAACACTAGATGTTGTGTTTTTTTTATTTTTTTCTCAATATATTGACAACCAGTATAGCCCTTAAACATAAGGGCTTTCGTGTTTGTCAACCAAAAGCTCACTAATTTCGTTCAATTTTCTAGTCTTGCAATAACGTGTGAGTCTATCTATCTTTCTCCATATCAAACGATTACAAAAAAGTGTGAATTTTTTATTCACCAAAAAGAGAGAATTTCTACAAACATTGTTGAAAATTTCTCTGGATATGGTTCAATGCTTACTAGTCCGCATTGGACCATAAGGAGTAGAGGAGATGAATGTTACCCAACTTGGCCGTTTTCTAAGAAAAGTGCGTATAGATCGTGGGCAGAGACTCAACGATATGGCTGAAGAGATGGAAATGAGCGTTGCCCAGCTCTCAGCGATTGAACTTGGCAAAAGGAGTATTTCACCGAAGGTTAAGCAACGCCTGATTACTTTTTACTCCGCTTTTTGTAGTGGTGAAGAAGAAATTGCAAGGTTGGTCGATGTGTCACAACCATCCTTTAAAGAAGACTTTGAAGATGCAGGCGATCTGCAGCGAGAGCTTTTTATAAGCTTTGCGAGAAGTTATAAGGCATTACCTGAGGAACAAGCCCGACAATGGCTTGATGAACTGAATGAGATAACTTTGAAGAAATAAAAAGGATGAATAGCATGCGGCCTCGACAAAGAATCTTAGGTAACAAAGTAGCTCCGTTGACTAGCGAGAGCATAATGAATAAGGCATTTGGGGCCAGATCTCTCATTCAACGTGTTCTTCAAAACAAAGCACCTTATTTAGATCCTTTGCATTTTTTGGAGAAATTGCACGATGCAGAGGTCATTGTATTAGAGATTGTCGAAAATGAAGAACTCCCCAATGAGTACGCTATAACAATACCGTCTCAGCGAATTATTAAATTACGAACTGATACGTACAATACTGCTTTTAAGGGTGAGCCACGCAGTCGTTTTACTGTTGCTCACGAACTGGGACACTTACTTTTACACGCTAATACAGTGCCTCAGTTTGCCTTTTCTCAGGCACCATCCAATCACCCTTATACAGAGGATGTAGAATGGCAAGCAAATGAATTTGCTGGGTGGCTACTGGTTGATCCCTCATGCACAGATTTACTCAAAACACCAAGGGCTTGTAGCATTGGGTTTGGCGTAAGTCTGGATACTGCGAGGCTCATGCTTGAAAAAATTCAACGACTTTGAGGCTAATTCAGATGAATTAACCTCATAGCCGTAACCAAGAATACTGGGGAGTATAATGCCCTCTCCGTATCCGAAGGTGACGAGTACTTCTTGATGTGGTAATCCGGAGTGTAGTCGTTCACCTTCGGCCTGTAAAGGCAGAAAGTGAGATTCAAATTATGACGCAGAATCTGAACGAGGTTGTTCCGGAAGGGATGGTTGAAGTATTCACCCCTTACATTACCATTAAAGGTAAGCGTATCTACAAAAAAGACGGTGGGATGTTTCATTTCTATGCACCCCCGCGAAAATGATGAGCATTAACCCGCACCAAAAGAGAGCTTCGGCTCTCTTTTTTTGCTTTGTTTAGAGTAACCTACAGCGAAGATATACTAAGAGAGTATACCAATATCATACCAAGTGTGATTTATATCGTTGAATGCTTGTGCTGTAAGTGCTTGAATAGTGGCGGAGAGAGGGGGATTTGAACCCCCGGTAGAGTTGCCCCTACTACGGTTTTCGAGACCGTCCCGTTCAGCCGCTCCGGCATCTCTCCGTTTCAATGGTTGCCATGATGCCAGGTAATTTGGCATTTTAACAGACCCTGTCCCGTTAATTTGGTTCAAGTGGCGAGTTTGCGAGCAAAGCGATGATTAAGTGGCCCTGGAAAACAAAGGAAGCCTCTCACGGTGCGGAATTCCCATGGGAAGATGCGTTAAATATCCCCGTGTTAGCGAGCCTTTCTTTAGATGAACAAGAGAAACTGGTTCAACTTGCAGACCGTTTTTTGCAACAAAAGCGGTTAGTTGCCTTGCAAGGTTTCGAACTGGATGCGCTAAAGAGCGCGCGTATCAGCATGCTCTTTTGCCTGCCGGTACTTGAACTCGGCCTTGAATGGCTGGATGGTTTCCATGAGGTGCTCATCTACCCTGCTCCATTTGTCGTTGACGACGAATGGGAAGATGGCATTGGTCTGGTGCATAGCCAGCGCATCGTTCAGTCGGGGCAAAGCTGGCAACAAGGCCCCATTGTTCTGAACTGGCTGGATATTCAGGATTCGTTCGATGCATCGGGTTTTAACCTTATCATTCACGAAGTCGCCCACAAACTGGACACCCGTAATGGTGACCGGGCAAACGGTATCCCATTCATTCCCTTGCGTGAAGTCGCGGCCTGGGAGCATGACCTGCATGCGGCGATGGAAAACATCCAGGATGAAATCGATCTGGTGGGAGAAAGCGCGGCCAGTATTGATGCCTATGCGGCAACCGACCCTGCGGAGTGTTTTGCCGTACTATCGGAATATTTTTTCAGCGCACCTGAATTGTTCGCCCCACGTTTCCCGGCGCTCTGGCAACGTTTCTGTCAGTTTTATGGCCAGGATCCGTTATCACGCCTGCGCGATCGGCCTTTTTCAGCCAATGACCCCGTGAGCCGTGTGCACTAAAAAGGCAATCTGCGCTTTAATTCACCAGTTGAATCAGCTAGTTAAATTAGGTGTTGACACATACGAACGCGGCAAGTAGTATGCGCCCCGTTCACACGATTCCTCTGTAGTTCAGTCGGTAGAACGGCGGACTGTTAATCCGTATGTCACTGGTTCGAGTCCAGTCAGAGGAGCCAAATTTGAAAACCCGCTTAAGGCAACTTAAGCGGGTTTTTGCTTTTCTGGCCTCATATCCACTTCTCTGCCAGCACCTGCAATTCGCCTTTCAGCCAGTCCGTTGCCGCCCGCTTACCACTACGTTTATGCGAATAGATTTTTACTTCAAACGACGGCACGGCAAAGGGTAGCTCAAAGATAGCTAACTGCGCCGCTTGTTTCATCTTCCCGGCGGCAAAACGCGGGATAGCGAGCAACAGGTCGCTCTGCTCAATAATGAATGGCGCACTGAGCATTGAGGGCGTTTTTATCGTAACCCGCCGCGTATGCCCCATCCGTTCCAGTTGCAAATCTAAAATACCCTGCTTCTCGTTCCAGGGGGTGACTACCAGATGCCTGGCCGCAAGGTAATCCGTCAGCGTCAGTCGCGTGCGCTGGTTGTTGCTGATAACAACATACTCATCTTCAAACCAGACAATTTCTTCCAGTTCCGGATGCGCCACGTCATCCGGCGCACTGAACCCCAGCGCCAGATCAATCTCCCCGGCAAGCAACTCTGTTAGCGCCGGGCTGTGCGGCAAATAGCGCAGCTCAAAACGCAGGCCAGGAGCCGTCTGCTGCAGCCGATTCATCAGGGCCGGGAAAATACAAAAAGCGGTGAAATCCGTAATGGCAATCTGAAAGCAGTCACTGCTGCTGGCAGCGTCAAATGCAGGTTGTGGCGTCAGCTCCTGATTGAGCGATTTTAGCGCCGTGGCAATTGCTGGCGCGATCTGGGTCGCATAAACACTGGGGCACATCCGGTGGCCCTCGCGGTAAAACAGTGGGTCGTTTAACGCAACGCGTAGACGTGAGAGTGCATGACTGAGTGCAGAAGTACTCATTGCCAGCTCTTCGGCAGCGGTTCTGACGGAACGGTGACGATAGATGGCATCGAAAACGGGTAAAAGGTTCAGATCGAGGCGTCGTAAAGCAGGATGCATAATATTCATCAACCAGTGATTTCATTGCACTTAATTCTTTTAACAATAACCCTTATGCTTAACGCCAGCAATTTGAACCCACGCATAACAGACAGGAAGATCAATGAGCATCACGATTCGCCAGGCACGCCCAACGGACGCAAAAGCCATCTTTGACATGATTTATGAACTGGCGGTATACGAAAAGGCCCCGGAAGAGGTAGTGACCACCCCGGACGAAATCAGCGCCACTCTGTTTGGCGCCGACAGTAAAACTGAGGCGTTAATCTGCGAGATCGATGGCAAAGTGGCGGGTTATGCGGTCTTCTTCACCAGCTACTCTACCTGGCTCGGACGCAACGGTATCTATATGGAAGATTTGTACATATCCCCTGACTATCGCGGCGCCGGGGCAGGCAAAGCCTTGTTGAAATACATTGCGCAATGCGCGGTACAACGCAAATGTGGTCGTCTGGAATGGAGCGTGCTCGACTGGAACAAGCCGGCAATTGATTTCTATCTGAGTATCGGCGCAGTGCCGCAAAGCGAGTGGGTACGCTATCGTCTTGATGGCGATGCGCTGCTGAAATTCGCGCAATAACCTGCAATGCGCGCATCCCCCGACGCCATTTGTTCGCGGGGGATGCTGTGTTCAAATCTGGTAATCAATCACCTCTTCGTCCGGTTCCATCACCTGACGTTTGATATCCTCAACCGACAACCCTGCATTACAGAGTTCAATAAAACGCCAGACGTAATTGCGCTGCAGTTGACCACGTTTAAGACCAAGCCAGACGGTATTCGCATCGAACAGATGACGCGTGTCCAGACGCACCAGTTTGCCCTCTTCGTTCTCCCCGCTCGACTGCTCGGCCACCAGCCCGACCCCCAGCCCCAGCTCAACGTAGGTTTTGATGACATCCGAATCCTGGGCGCTGAGCACGATATCAGGCAACAGCCCCTTACGACCAAAAGCTTCATCAATACGGGAACGTCCAGTTATCCCCTGCCGGTAGGTGATAAGCGGCCAACGGCTTATCTCTTCCAGAGTGAGCGGGGATGTTTGCAGCAATGGATGATCTTTCGGTACCAGCAGGCTGTGGTGCCAGCGAAACCAGGGAAAGGCGGCGAGCGTATTGTCATTACTGAGTCGCTCACTGGCGATGCCAATATCAGCGCCACCATTGTGCAGCAGCGTCTCAATCTCCTGCGGCGTTCCCTGAATCAGTTCCAGACGGACTTCCGGGAACAGCGCACGGAACGATTTAATGACCGTGGGCAAACTGTAGCGGGCCTGTGTATGCGTTGTCGCAATCGTCAGCACACCGGATGTATCATTTGTGAAAAGGTCAGCGAGGCGGCGCACATTGCTCGCCTCATTGAGAATACGTTCGGCTATCACCAACAGCGCTTTACCCGGCTCGGTCATACCCAGCAGCCGTTTGCCCCGGCGGATGAAAATCTCAATCCCCAGCTCTTCTTCAAGCTCGCGGATATGACGACTCACCCCGGATTGCGATGTATAGAGCATGTTGGCGACTTCGGTGAGATTATAATCCCGGCGCGCCGCTTCCCGGATAATTTTCAGTTGCTGGAAATTCACCCTTCCCTCCAGGGCCATCAGACATAACGCTATTGTTAAAGTCTGAGGCCTGGCAGAACAAATAATAAAAACCAGCATGTTATTCCGTAATGGAATAACGGTTAACTCACCAGCTGTAGCTCCTGGCTATCCATGGCCGGACGACTTACCAGAGACATAAGAATATCTTTTACCGCCTGTGCCTGCGGGGAGAGCGTGCCGCGGGCAGAAACGTTCAGAGAGAGCGGTAACGTCATCGACGGCGTGGTAATACGCGCCATCCAGCCATTGGCCGCACTGCTCAGGGAACGGGCAGCAGATTCCGGCAGCACCGTCACCCCCATACCACTGGCAATTGCCGCCGTCAGGGTGGCGATCGACTCGATTTCACCGATGATTTTTGCCGTCAGACGACGCAATGAGAATGCTTCATCAACACGCAGACGCACCGCGCTGTAATCACGTGGCAGGAACAGATTCATCTCCGCAACTGCAGTCAAATCAACGCTTTGGCCTGGACAATCGCGTGTACCAACCAGATAAAGATCCTCTTTTAGCAGCGGTAAGCTGGTGATACCGGAACCCGGCGCGCGCTCATACAGCACGGCCATATCGAGTTGACCACTGAGGAGTTTATCGTTCAGTACCGTGCCGCTGTTTTCATGCAAATAGACGGTAACTTCCGGTAATTCTGAGCGCACCGCCTGCAGCAACGGCATCGTAACGGAAGAGGCTGCCGTTCCCGGCGCAAGCCCGATAGAGACCTGTCCACGCAGACATTGCCCTACATTGTTCACCGCCAACTGTGCCTGTTCGCACTGACGCAGGATAGTCCGCGCATGAGCATAGAGGATCTTGCCCGCCTCGGTCGGTGTCACGCCGCGCTTGGTGCGAATCAGCAGTTGTTGATCCAGTTCACCCTCCAGCGTAGCCACCTGCTGGCTCAGCGCGGGCTGCGCGATATGCAGTACCTCAGCGGCCTGAGTCAGGCTGCCGATATCGACGATTTTTACGAAGTATTTCAGGCGTCTTAAGTTCATTTTGCCTCCTGTTCGGAATACCAGTGCCAACGCCGGCAGTCATGTTGTCGGAGGAGTTGCAATATGCTTGCCAGTTTTAGATAAGTCATCCGACCATCGCTAACAGGCTGGATAATAAGAGATTCTGATAATCACAGGGGATGTGATTACTGAAACAGTGGTTTGCCTGATGCCCCATAAGAGACTCCTCTGCCTCATGATGGTGCAAGCGCTCGGCAAATTGCCTTTCTTGCAGGCACATTGTTGAAATAGTCAGCAAACAGTACATGAAAAGTATTGCAGCCTTTGACAAGGCGATCTGGCATCGTTAATATGCGCCCCGTTCACACGATTCCTCTGTAGTTCAGTCGGTAGAACGGCGGACTGTTAATCCGTATGTCACTGGTTCGAGTCCAGTCAGAGGAGCCAGATTCAGAAAACCCGCTTAAGGCAACTTAAGCGGGTTTTTGTTTTTCAACGCAAGCCTCCCTTAATACGACCAGTCAGCGGACCACTTATTCTTTACTAATGTTTTGCCGTGACATGCCGATAATACTGTGAGGCTTTGTCCTCGCACTGTTAGATTTTTTGTTTGTTAACAATAGGATGATCGAAATGGATACATTACAAATCGCATCATTATCGACCAGTCTCAGTGCTTATAACCTCCAGAACCGGGTCAGCACCATTGTCCTGAGAAAAGCGCTGGATAACCAGGAGGCGACGGCAACCGGTATCATTAATCAGATACCTCAGGTGCCGGCAAATCCATCAATTGGTCGTCACGTTAATACCACCGCATAAGCAAGTTTGCCCGGCTACGCTTGCGTTGACCGGGCATTCCTGAGTACCTATGCTGCCAGGGCCCGCTCAGATGCGGGCTTTTTTTATGCGGGGTTTACAGCTGTTCTTTGCTCAAACCATTGCTGTGCGTGGGCTCGCTGATGTTCACAGGCATCCCGGAGCGGCGCTCCAGCACCTGCGCCGCCCTCAGGGCATCAACGCCCTCGCCTTTAATGACGGCATGCAGTGCCGGTGTCAGAGGCAACGGAACTTTATTTGTGGACTCAAACTCGGCGCGATTACGCGACAGCGGCTCATGAACTTCAATCCAGCGGCTGCCGTCCGGCTCCACAGTGGCTTTCACCGGCTGGTCAATCAACTGCACACGGGTACCCACCGGCACGTTGTCAAAGAGATATTTGATGTCGTCGTTACGCAGACGAATGCAGCCCTGGCTTACGCGCAGCCCGATACCAAAATTGGCATTGGTCCCATGAATGGCATAAAGCTTACCGATATAAATGGCATATAGCCCCATCGGGTTATCCGGCCCGGCAGGTACCATCGCGGGCAGCGTTTTCCCCTCTTTGGCGTATTCACGCCGGGTATTCGGCGTAGGAGACCAGGTAGGCCCCTCCTGCTTACGTTCCACTGCGGTAACCCAGTTACGCGGCGTTTCACGACCTGCCTGGCCAATGCCGATCGGCAGGATCTCTACCGTATTGCTCTCTTTGGGATAATAGTAAAGGCGCATTTCGGCGACATTGACGACAATGCCCTGGCGAACGGTGTCAGGCAAAATAATCTGCTGCGGTATCACCAGCGTGGAGCCCGCTTTTGGCAGGAAGGGATCAACATCGGGATTGGCCTCCAGCATATTGCTCAGCCCCTGGCCGTACTGCGCGGCAAAGGCTTCCAGCGGCAACGTATTGCCTTGTGGCACTGTGACAACCTGTACGCTGCCGACCAGCCGACTCCCTTCTGGCGGCAATGGATAGCTCACCGCCAGCGCACTCTGGCTGACGAGCAAAATAAAGAGGCCATAAAATAGTTTTATACGACGCATGATTTCCTTTCCTCAGATGCGACAGGCGTAGCCTAATCATAGTCTTTTTTGTCCCTGTCTCGCTAATGCTCAGGGTTCATACCGCAACTGACAAGTACAGAATGTAGCGCCCTTCTTCGCTTGCTTAACATTGCAATTGCGCGTAGGCTTTCGGCCAATTAAAACCAATCGGTCTAAATCATGGGTAACGAAACGGTCGTTGCGCAAAAGCCCCGTCGTGGCAGACCTCCGAAGGTCGAACGTCCCTTTACCGACACCCGCGAGGAGCTGATTCGCTCGGGCCTGGCGGTGTTGACGGAGACAGGGTATTTGTCTGCAGGTATCGATGCGGTCATAAAAAATATCGCCGTGCCGAAGGGATCGTTTTACCACTGCTTTAAGAGCAAACAGGAATTTGGCCTGGCGGTGCTTGCGGCCTACGGTTCTTTTTTCGCCCATAAGCTGGACAAGTTTCTGCATGATTCCACCGTACCGCCACTTGAACGGATGACGGCTTTTGTTCTTCATGCGGGTAAGGGCATGGCGAAATACCAGTTCCGCCGGGGTTGCCTTGTTGGCAACCTGTTACAGGAGTCCCCTCTCTTACCCGAAGAGTTCCCCCAACGATTAACAGCGATCCTCGAAGAGTGGGAAACGCGCGTCGCCCGTTGCTTTAGCGAGGCGCAGACGCAAGGTGTTATCCCGCAGGATGCCTCGCCGGATAAACTGGCACGGGTGTTCTGGTCCGGCTGGGAAGGCGCGGTGATGCGCGCCAAATTGTTCCAGTCCGCCGACCCGCTGAATCAGTACTGGGAATTCTTTTTGCACAGCATTACTCAAAAATAACACCTGCACAGGACGGCCCTGGCGCCGAAAACCACAGTCAGACGAGGAAAACTCAGTCATGAAAGCTTTAGTTCTGGAACAGATTGAAAATAAAACCCTGGCAGCCGTGAAAGAGATCACTCTGCCCGCCCTCGCCGATGGCGATGTGTTGGTCGACATCGACTGGTCCAGCCTTAATTACAAAGACGCGCTGGCCATTACCGGCAAAGGGAAAATTATTCGGCAGTTCCCGATGGTGCCGGGTATTGATTTCTCCGGGCGCGTCAGCGAAAGCCGCGATCCGCGCTTTATCCCGGGCCAACAGGTGATCCTCACCGGTTGGGGCGTGGGTGAAAACCACTGGGGCGGCCTGGCCGCACAGGCATGTGTTAAAGGTGACTGGCTGGTTTCTCTGCCAGACGCGCTTAGCGCGCGCAACGCGATGATTATAGGTACCGCAGGCTTTACCGCCATGCTGTGCGTGGATGCGCTGGTTGAAGCAGGCGTGAAACCGCAAAGCGGCAAAGTGCTGGTCACTGGAGCCAGCGGCGGCGTTGGCAGTACTGCTGTTGTACTGTTGAAAGCGCTGGGTTACACCGTTGTGGCGGTTTCTGGTCGTGAATCGACCCACGATTTCCTGCGCCAGTTAGGTGCAGATGAAATTTTACCACGCAGCGATTTCGAAGAAACCCGACCGCTGGAGAAACAACTGTGGGCTGGTGCCGTTGATACCGTTGGCAGCAAAGTGCTGGCAAAAGTACTGGCGCAAACTAACTACCGTGGCTGTGTTGCCGCCTGCGGCCTGGCGGGTGGCTTCGATCTGCCGGGCACCGTAATGCCGTTTATTCTGCGTAACGTTCGCCTGCAGGGTGTGGATTCGGTGATGGTGCCGACCGAAGAACGCGCAGCGGTCTGGGCGCGTCTGGCCAGTCTGTTGCCGGAAAGCTACTACCAGCAGGCATCAACCGAAATTGGACTGGAACAAGCTCCGGCGTTTGCCGCCGATTTCCTGAGCAACAAAATTCAGGGCCGTACCCTGGTGAAAATCAACGGCTAATGCTGCCCCCCGGCGCGCTCCGGCGTGCCGGTTCCTGCAACACGATCCCATTTCGCCCTGTTAAAGTTGCCATACTCAATGCGCAGCGATGGCCTTATGGCATTGAGGACAGGTATCCTCCGAAACCCGTTATGCGGAGTTATTGTTTCATAAAGCTGTGACATACTATCGTTTACAGCCGTACACCTGTGAAACAAGGAGTTAATGATGAATAAAAAGGGTGCACATCTGACCCCTGAACAGGCACTGGATCAACTTGAAGCCCTGTATGAGCAGTCAGTGTCGAACCTGCGCGCAGCCATCAGTCGTTATATCGAAGATGGCACGTTACCTACCCACGAAGCACGCACCAATGGCCTTTTCGTCTACCCGGAACTGTCGGTAAGCTGGGATGGCAGCGCCACTAACCCACCGAAAACCCGCGCTTACGCCCGTTTCACTCACTCTGGCTGCTACACCACCACCGTCACCCGCCCCACCCTGTTTCGCAGCTATTTACATGAACAACTCACGCTGCTGTGCCAGGACTATGGCGCGCATATTGAAGTGGGACTGTCTGCGCATGAAATCCCGTATCCCTATGTCATTGACGGTTCGGAGTTGACACTGGATCGTTCAATGAGCGCCGGGCTGACACGCCATTTCCCCACCACCGAACTGGCGCAAATTGGCGATGAAACCGCCGATGGTTTATTCCACCCTACCGAGCTCTATCCGCTGTCACATTTCGATGCCCGCCGCGTGGATTTCTCGCTGGCCCGTCTGCGCCATTACACCGGTACGCCGGTGGAACATTTCCAGCCCTTCGTGCTGTTCACCAACTACACCCGCTATGTAGATGAATTTGTCCGCTGGGGATGTAGTCAGATTCTGGACCCGGAAAGCCCCTACATTGCGCTCTCCTGCGCGGGCGGCCACTGGGTCACCGCTGATACCGACGCGCCAGAGGAGGCCATCTCCGATCTGGCGTGGAAAAAACACCAGATGCCAGCCTGGCACTTGATCACCGCCGACGGTCAGGGCATTACTCTGATTAACATTGGCGTCGGCCCGTCAAACGCGAAAACCATTTGTGACCACCTTGCCGTGTTGCGCCCGGATGTGTGGATGATGATTGGCCACTGCGGCGGCCTGCGTGAGAGCCAGTCGATTGGCGACTATGTGCTGGCACATGCTTATTTACGTGATGACCACGTGCTGGATGCCGTGCTGCCGCCGGATATCCCCATTCCAAGCATTGCAGAAGTGCAGCGCGCCTTGTACGACGCCACCAAAGAGGTGAGCGGCATGCCCGGCGAGGAGGTCAAACAGCGCCTGCGTACCGGCACCGTGGTCACCACTGACGACCGTAACTGGGAGCTGCGTTATTCCGCATCGGCGCTGCGTTTTAACCTGAGCCGCGCGGTGGCTATCGACATGGAAAGCGCCACCATTGCCGCCCAGGGTTATCGCTTTCGCGTACCGTATGGCACGCTGCTGTGTGTCTCTGATAAACCGCTGCATGGCGAAATAAAGCTACCCGGCCAGGCCAACCGTTTTTACGAAGGGGCGATTTCCGAACACCTGCAGATTGGTATTCGCGCCATTGACCTGCTGCGGTCAGAAGGCGACCGGTTGCATTCACGAAAATTGCGTACGTTTAACGAACCCCCGTTCCGCTAACAATAAGGAAGGATTCTTATGCAAACCCCAACACCGCTGGCGGCACTGCGCACGCAACTGGCGGCCATGGATGTTGATGGCATGATTGTGCCACGCGCCGATGCCTACCAGAGCGAAGACTGCGCGCCGCACGATAACAAACTGGCCTGGCTGACTGGCTTTAGCGGCTCAGCAGGTCTGGCGCTGATACTGCGCGATCGGGCGCTGATGTTTGTTGACGGACGCTACCAGGTGCAGGTTCGTCAGGAGGTGGATCTCAATGCCTTTGAAATCCACCATCTGCATAATGAACCGCTGGCGCAGTGGCTTAACGATTCGCTTCCCGCTGGCAGTCGTATCGCATTTGAGCCGTTGCTGATGGTCAATAGCCAGTTTACCGCGCTGGAGGCTACCCATTGTGAACTGGTGGCGTTAAGTAACGATCCCTTTGATGCTATCTGGCATGACCGTCCCCCGGCCCCCTGCGGGGAGATCCGCGAAATGCCGCTGGTGATAAGCGGTGAAAGCAGTGCAGCTAAACGAGCACGTATTGCGCAGGTTCTGGTAAAGGAAGATGTCGATCTGCTGGCTATTACCCAGCCTGATAACATCGCCTGGCTTTTGAATATTCGCGGCTCAGATGTGGCGATGAACCCGGTCGCTCACTCCTTCGCCCTGCTCAGCCGTGACGGAGAGATGGAGTGGTTTATCGATGCGGCAAAAACCCATGCTTTATCGAATGACCTGAAATCCTCCCTGCGGATCTCCGCATGGACCGATTTTCTGCCTCACTGCCAACAGGCGGCGGCTGGCAAAAAAGTGATGCTGGATGCGGATTACGCCCCGGTCGCTCTGCGTTTTGCTATCGAGCACAATGGTGGCGAAGTGGTCTGGCATACAGATCCCATCACGTTTATCAAAGCGCACAAAAACCCTGTTGAACTGGAGGGGTATCGTGACAGCCACCGTCAGGATGGCGCGGCCTGGGTTAACTTTCTGGCATGGCTGGCACGTGAAGTTCCGGCGCGTGAGGCCGCAGGCCGCCCGCTGACCGAGCTGGAAGCGCAGGCAAAACAGCTGGCTTTCCGCCAGCAACAGGCTGGCTTTATTGAACAGAGCTTTAGTACCATTTCCGCCTCTGCCAGCAACGCCGCGATGTGCCACTATCACTCCAGCGAAGCTACCAATGCCGCTATTACCCGTAGCAATTTCTACCTTAACGACTCGGGCGGCCAGTATCGCAATGGCACAACCGATGCCACGCGCACCCTGGCATTTGGTCCCCTGTCTGCTGAGCAGCGTTTGCACTATACCGCTGTGCTGAAAGGCTTTTTGTCGATGTTGACGCTGCAGTTCCCGAGCGGCACGCAGGGGCATCAAATCGATGCTTTTGCCCGACGCGCATTATGGCAGTTAGGTCTCGATTTCGATCACGGCACCGGGCATGGTGTGGGGCATCAGCTGTTAATACATGAACAACCACAACGCATTGCCAAAAAGGTTAATCCGTGGCCGCTGGTCGCCGGGAATATCATGACTATCGAACCGGGCTATTATCTGGCCGATCGCTATGGCATTCGCATTGAAAACCAGGTGGAAGTCGTGGAAAGCCAGCCTGGATTCTGCCGCTTCTCATCGCTGACGCTGGTGCCCATTGATCTCAGTCAGGTCGAGTGGACACTGCTTTCAGACGAGGAAAAACAGTGGCTGGACACCTACCACGAGCAGGTTCGCGCCACACTTTCGCCGCTGGTCGACAGCGTGGCGCGCGCATGGCTGGATACGGCAACAGCCCCGGTCCGCACTTATCAGGGCTAAACAGAAAACCTGCGCATGCGTAATGTGCAGGTTTTAATTTATGGCTATGTTTAACCTCTACAAGAATTATTATCATTATTTTTAAAAGTTATTTGCACCCACATCAGTCCATTACCACTTAATATTGCGGATAAAAGAGATCAATCACATACCTTTCTTGACATAGCCTTACCAATAGCATGGTATTTTATTTTACATTGACACCCCGGTAGATATTGAATATCTATTAGGATTTTTCCTAAGTCAAATTGATTAATTCTTATTTTCTTTAAGATTATGAGAGATTTATTGCTTTTGTTTTATTCAGGTATATAGAATAAACCAGCTAACACCAGGATGCCCAGAGGTTTCAAGGGAATGAAATTCTTAATAAATATTGATAATGACACATTATTCTCAACTGGGATCGTCGGTTTAATTCGTGACGCCATTAAACAATGCAATGTCTCTTCACCTTCTCTTTCCTGGGATTTTAGCGCTGAGAACATTCATAAAGCCGATTTTATTTTCATGACCGTATGTGCGGGAGAATATTACTTATGTTTTAAGGAGTTAATCAATAGAAAAAAGTCAGTGAAAACGTTTATATTTGTCGCAGGGGATACTATTCCAGCCAGACATAGTCTGCCTGACTGCATTAAAGACGCACAGTTATTTCTCCGCAAAGAACGTTCGTCTGTGGTTTACGATGTCATTGTCAAAGCCATTCGCGGTAATCCTGCTGCAAAAGAACGCGCCAAAAGCGCAGGGAAATGCGCTTACTCCTGTATCAACTGCAACTACAAGGCTCTCTCTTTTACTCAGGAGAAAATTGCCTACGGCTTAAACGCCTGTATGGGAATGAATGATATAGCGGATCGTATTGGCATTACCTACAAGACGGCTATCAGTCATAAAAATAATATTATGAATAAATTCAATCTGAACAGTAAACTCGAACTTTATGAATTTATTGCCTGCTATCACAGAAAGAAGCACTAGTGCTTATCATGGAGCCAAAGATGCTTTGTCGATTAAAGCATGCATTACTTGCCAATAATATCAACCTTCACTACCAACCTATTTATTCTGCCCTCACAAAAAAGGTTGTCGGATTTGAAGCATTATTACGCTGGCGTGATTCACAATTTGGACGTGTCTGTCCGGAAACAGTGATTGGGCTCGCCGTTGAAAATGGGTTGATGAGTACCGTTTCGCTCTATGTTATTAAAAAAGCCATTGCCGAAATGGCAACATTACTTTCCCGGCACTCTCTTTTATTAAATCTGAACATCACACCAGGCGATCTGAATTCAGACTCATTTAAGAAAACGCTGCTCAATGAGCTTGCCCGTCATCAGCTTGATGCCTCGTCCATCGTGCTGGAGATAACAGAGGTCAGTTGCAACGACACCCGGGCACTTATCGACAACGCAGTGCAGTTCAGGCAGCACGGTTTTCACCTCGCGCTGGACGATTTTGGTAAAGGTTGTTCGAATCACGAAAGATTGCTCAGCCTTCCCGTTACGGATGTCAAAATTGATAAATTCCTTACTCAGGCGCTGTGCGTAAACGATGTTCGCGGAGTAAGCATACTGAACATGTGCAGGGCATTGTATGAAAAGCCTTACAGGCTCATCTTTGAAGGGGTTGAATTCGCTGAACACCTGGCCTGCATCGGCCGATGGTTTCCCCACGCCCGCGCACAGGGCTGGTATTTTTCTAAAGCGCTCCCCATAGAAGGCGTGCGGGCACTACTGAACGAGATCTCATCCGGCGCACTAACAGAACAGCGGGCTTAAGGCTCAGGGAGCAATCATCACCTGCACATTCGCCAGTTCAAGGGCTGTCGCCAGTACCGCAGGCGGTGCGCTATCGGTGATCAGCAGATCGATATCCTGCCACTGTGCCACCTGCACCAGCGACATATGCTGAAATTTCGCACTGTCGCAGAGCAGCACTTTGAAGCCGGAACGGCGAATTAACACCCGTTTCATCTCCGTCTCATCCAGCGCGCTATCGTAAATACCCTGGCTGGTAATGCCGGATGCGCCGATAAACGCAATATCAAACCAGAATTGCTGGAACTGCTCAATGGCGGACGGCCCGACAATTGCCATCTCGTCATCGCGCATCATTCCCCCTGCCAGATAGACTTCCGGCGCCTGCGCATAGCGGCCCAGCGCATGGGCGATACGCACACTGTTGGTAAATATTTTCAGACGCTCATGCTTCACCAGCTCGTCAACCATAAACAGAGTGGTGGTGCCGATATCAAGCGCCACACTCTGATAGCGCCCGGCCACTTCGGCGGCCATGCGGGCAATGCGCATTTTGCTCTCCCGGTGCAGCGAGAGACGTGCGTCAAAATGCGCCGGAAGCGGATCCATAATCGGCTGGCTGACTGTTTCGGTCAGTACCGCACCGCCGTGTACCCGGCTGAGTTTACCCTCGGATTCCAGTTCAGCGAGATCGCGGCGAACTGTCATCTCCGAGACCGCCAGCTCCGCTGAGATATCCACCACTGTCACGCGCCCCTGTTCGACCAGCATGCTAAGGATCCGTTTTTTACGTTCCTGGGGAAGATAACGGGCCTGAATCTCGGGTTTCGCTGACATGACAATAGATACTCTGTTTCGGGTTGAGGGTGGCTTAAACGATATAGCTCACAATATTACGGGGAAGTGGTGTGATTTAAAACTAAATTTGTTCGAATTTGTTCATTTCGTTGCGCGGAACATCGCTGCCCCGCGCGAAACTGTGCGAATTAAAACCAGTCGAGGATCTGCGCCAGGGAGGTGATTTCTGTTACCCCCGGCTCAGAAGCGGGTGATGCGCCGTAAAACGCGACATGCATACCGGCGGCCTGCGCGGAGCGCATCCCGGTCGGGCTGTCTTCTACCGCCAGTACCGCCGCCGCAGGCAGTCCGAAGGCCCCCAGCGCATGCTGATAAGGTTCGGGCGCCGGTTTGCCATGGTGTACATCATCCAGCGTCACCACCACATCAATACACTCACGAACCCCCAGCGCCTGAAGATTTGCTTCGACGATACGTCGGCACGAATTTGACACACAGGCCTGTTTGACGCCTTTCGCCGCCAGCTTGCGGATGGTTTCACGACTGCCGGGGATGGCGACCAGCTCATGGCTGTGGTCATGATAGTAATCCTCGATCGCCGCCAGCCACACATCCTGGTCCAATCCGGCAGGCAGATCTGCTCGCAGGGCCTGCCAGACATCGTTAATGTGCACGCCGTAAAAGCGCGTCTCGGGAATATGGCTCAGATCCAGGCCGAAGCGACGGCAGGCAGCCAGCAGTGCCCGGTGATGGAGTGGTTCGCTATCGACCAGCGTGCCGTCAACGTCCCAGGCAATGGCGGTAAATTTCATGGTGTCTCCTGGCGGGTCAGTGGACGGCAGGCTTCATAAAGCTGGCGGAAGCGCGGGTATCCCTGGTGGTAAACATCGGCATGTTCAGGCCGTGGCGTAATCACATCTTTGAGGTTGACCCATGCGCTGGCCCCCTTCCAGTCTGACGATACCCCGACACCAATCGCCGCCGTCCAGGCAGCTCCCAGGCAAGAGCCGGGGTGCCCATCGAGGCGACTGAGCGGTTCACCCAGCACATCGGCGACAATCTGCATCCACAGTTTGCTTGCCGAACCGCCGTCAGACACGATATAGCGTTTAACCGGATAGCCGATATCCACCAGCGTGTCGATATGGTGTTTGATGGCATAGGCGTAGGATTCGAGCAGCGCACGCCAGACATGACCCGCGTCGTGGCTGAGCGTCAGGCCAAAGAGAATGCCGCGGGCATTCGGGTCATGTAACGGAGTTTTCTCCCCCAGAAAATAGGGCAGGAAAATCAGGCCATCACTGCCCGCCGGGCGGTTTTCAGCCAGCGAATCCAGATATTGGTGAAGACTCATTCCTTTTTCACGTGCCGCCGCTTCATGCTGCGCCGCGAAGTTCTGCACAAACCAGTTCAGTCCCGAACCGCCGGTCGACATACAGCCGTTTGGCATATAGCAACCCGGCACAAGATGATAATCCAGATACAAGCGCGGGTCCGGGTTAGCGGTTTCCGTGACGGTCAAAATATCCACCGAACCGCCGAATTTAAGCAGCACATCGCCGGGGGAGGTGACACCCGCACCGAGCGCTGACGCAATCAAATCCGCCGCGCCGCCAATCACCGGCGTGCCCTCACTGAGCCCGGTCCAGGCCGCTGCCTGCGCGGTCACCGCGCCAATAATCTCATGAGAACGAACCAGACGAGGAACCGCATAGCGGGGAATATGGGCAAAGGCGATCAGTTCGTCATCCAGCGTATTGCTGCTGATATCAACAAAACCCGCCTCCAGCGCCCAGTTCTGCTCGATGATTTTCTCTCCCGTAAGCTTCCAGTTGATAAAATCATACGAGCCAAATACCGTGGCAATACGTTCAAACACCTCGGGTTCATGATGTTCAATCCAGCGGATTTTCGCCCCCACCAGTTGCTGGTTAATACCGTTTCCGGCGCGCTGTAAAAAGTGCTGGCTATCCATTTCACTGCGCATCTGCTGCACTTGTGCGCCGCTGCGGCCGTCGCTCTGCTGAATACTCGGACGCAGCAGACGCTCTTCACTGTCCAGCAAGACCACGGCAGGCAGCATCCCGGTCACCCCAATACCACAGATATCGCTCGCCGCAACACCGCTTTGCGCCAGCAGTTGCTGGCAAATTTCGCCGACATTCGCCCACCACTGATCCGGTGACTCTTCCGTCCAGCCGCTGTGCGGGGCCGAAAGGGTAACCGGTCGGGAGGCCGTACCGGGCACCTTGTCGGGCAGACCGATCAGAATGCCGATGGTTGAGGTCGTACCAATATCAATGCCTAACAGATACTGCATCTTATCCTCCCGTTCCGAGGGTTGTGGTTAGCGCAGCTTTTCGACCACATCCATAAAGCGTTTAACCCGGTCCCCATCGACCTGGTTCCATGTATGCCCGTCGACCTTAAAGTGCGTGCCGATGACCACACCGCTGGCGATGCTCAGAATATCAGTGACGTTATCGATGTTTGTGCCGGTATTGGCGAAAACCGGAACGTCCTCCACCACTTCGCAGACCTTACGCAGACTGGAGTGTTCTGCCGGTTCACCGGTGATCGGCCCGGAAACCAGGATCGCGTCTGCCAGTGACGAGAAAATGGCACTACGCGCACGCAGTTCGATGGGGCGCGCATCCAGAGAATGAGCGAATTCGGCGTTGATGTTAAAGAGCAATTTCATATCTTCACGGCCAAGGTTGCGGCGCAGGCGAGAGGCGCTGGCGCAATCCGGCTCCCAGATCCCCATATCAGATGCAAACACGCCGGTGAAAATTTCACGGACAAAGCTCGCTCCGGTGGCTGCGCCAATAGCGACGCTGGCGTTAGGATCCCACAGGTAGTTCACACCGAACGGCACCCTGAGCACCGATTTCGCCGCCTGGACCACGGCCGACATGGCAGAGACGCCTTCCAGTGAGGCTTTGAAGACATAAGGACGGTCATTTTCATTGCCGAACATAATCGCATCCACGCCGCCTGCCTGGAGCTTTTCTACATCGCTTATCACATCGTCGATGAGTTTATTGAGTCCACCTTTAGCGTCGTACAGCGGCGCGCCTGGCAGCGCGCCAATATGGGCCATTGCGATAACCGCTTTTTTCTTATTACCCAAAAATTCAAAGATCATAACTTTCTCCGGTGTTGGCTTATATGTCATGGTAAAAAAGCGATCACGCGCCTTTCGGCAACGCAGGCGCGATAATCACATCAATGTTTGCCGCCTCGAGCATCGCCGACAGCACGGGCGGCGGCGCCTGCTCGGTGATCAGGATGTCGAATTGCGCCAGCGTGGCGAGGTGAACCAGCGACATCCGTTGAAACTTACTGGCATCGCACAGCACCACTTTCAGGCTGGAACGGTTGAGATAGAGACGTTTGAGTTCCGCATCCTCAAAGGCGTAGTCATAAATCCCCTCGGCGGTCAGACCAGAGACACCAATAAAAGTGATGTCGAACCACAGGCTGGAAAACTGGTGCAGAGCCGCAGAACCTCCGGTCGACATTTCATCCGGACGCATTCGCCCGCCCGCGAGGTAGATTTCCGCCTTCGCGGAGGCAATGTCATGCGCCACGCGAATGCTGTTAGTAAAAATTTTCAAATGTGAACACTGGCTGAGATAACGCGCTGCAAGAAACGTCGTGCTACCGACATCCAGTGCCAGCGTGCGAAATTTCTTGCCGAGCTCAGCCGCCGCCGCCGCGATGCGCAGCTTAGCTTCGTGGTTTTGTAAAAGCCGGGACTCAAAACTTGGTTCTACCTGGTCAATCGCCACTGCGTTTGCGCTCTGCGGTAAAACCGCGCCACCATGCGTACGGCACAGACTGCCCTTCTGCTCCATCTCCATCAGATCCCGACGGATAGTCATTTCGGAAACGGCGAGCCTCGCGGCCAGTTCCGGTACGGACACCGCACCTTGCTGAACCAGCATCTGCATGACCTCACTCTGACGCGATGCAGCCGAACGACGTAAGCGCACACCGGATCGAGGAGCGTCGGGCTGGAAAGGCTGTGCGTCGTTGTACGTCATCGGCTGACTCCGAACATTGAAATTAACAAAAACAAACATACAAAACAAAATTTGTGATCGCAATTGTTTTTATCATAAGAAATTTGTTTTGTTGTGTTCGTTATATTGGTGTAAAAAATAATCATCAACACAGGGGAAGAGAACATGCACACATCAAATTTGACGTCCGGACACTATCCGGACCTGCAAGGAAAAGTGGCGATTGTTACTGGCGGCGCAACGGGTATTGGCTACGCCATCGCCCGTAATCTGATTCGCCAGGGCATGCGGGTCGCCATTGGAGACATTAACGAAGAAGCGGCCTGGGCAGCGGCAACCGAACTGGGCGCGAACACAGTGGCGTTTCATCTGGATGTTCGTTTACGTGAGTCTGTCGAAGAAGGATTCGGCTGGGTAGATAAAACACTGGGGGACTATGACCTGCTGATCGCCAATGCGGGCGTATCAACCATGCAAAAGGCCCTGGCGATAACAGATGATGAGTGGGATTTTAATTTTGACGTCAACACCCGGGGCATTTTCCTGACTAACCAGATTGCCGCGCGCAAATTTGTGGCGCGCAAATCCGGCACCATCGTAAATACGGCCTCGCTTGCCGCCAAAGTTGGCGCGCCGCTACTGGCCCACTACTCCGCCAGCAAATTTGCCGTACTCGGCTGGACCCAGGCACTGGCGCGGGAGCTGGCCGCAGACGGGATCCGCGTGAACGCTGTCTGTCCAGGATTCGTTAAAACCGGCATGCAGAGCCGGGAAGTACAGTGGGAAGCTCAGTTGCGCGGCATGACGCCTGAACAAGTGATCGATGATTATATTCGCCAGACACCGCTTGGTCGCCTTGAGACACCAGAAGATGTCGCCGAAGTGGTGGCCTTTTTAAGTTCCGACGCCGCGCGCTTTATGACCGGCCAGGGCGTCAATGTCACCGGCGGGGTTTATACAGGCTGATAACACGCCGTTGTGAACAAAGTAACTTTATTTCGAACAAAACCGAACATGGATGTCACCAGTCCCAGGACGGGCAACACGTAACAGAGGTAACCCAATATGGCCTCCATTGAATTACGGAACGTGTCGAAATCCTACAACGGCAATCAGCACAGCGTCCGTAATGTGAATTTGCACATCCGGGATGGTGAATTTGTTATCTTTCTTGGCCCTTCCGGCTGCGGAAAGTCCACCACGCTCCGCATGATCGCCGGACTTGAAAGTATTACCGATGGCACATTGTTAATCGACGGGCGCGATGTGAGTCATGTGGCGCCGCGCGATCGCAATATTGCCGTGGTGTTCCAGAGCTATGCGCTCTACCCGCACATGACCGTTGCCGAAAACATGGCCTTCGGCCTGAAAATGCGTGGCGTTCCGGGCAATGTGATCAACAGTAAAGTGGCCGAGAGCGCCGCGATGCTGGGACTGGATAAACTGCTGCACCGCAAACCAGCAGCGCTTTCCGGCGGGCAACGCCAGCGCGTCGCGCTGGGCCGCGCTATCGTGCGTGAACCGCAGGCCTTTTTGTTAGATGAACCGCTGTCAAACCTGGATGCCCAGTTGCGCGGCGAGATGCGCAGCGAGCTGATTAAGCTTCATCGTCGCCTGGGCAAAACCATGGTCTACGTTACCCATGACCAGGTTGAGGCCATGACGATGGCGGATCGCATTTGCATCATGCGTGATGGTCATTTGATCCAGTGCGGGACTCCGCTGGAAGTCTACAACTACCCGGTAAACACATTTGTTGCCCGTTTTCTCTCCTCCCCGTCCATTAACCTTCTCCCCTGCCTTGTGCAACAGACGGGCACGGATGTCAGCCTGCAACTGTCCGACGGTCCGCAGCTCCCGGTACCGGGCTGGATGGCCGCCGACTATCAAAACCTGGCGGGAAAACAGATGACACTCGGCGTGCGACCAGAAGATTTTCACGCCCATCCACGCAGACCGGACTGGATCCCGCTCGAGATTGCCGTCAGCGGGGTGGAAGCGCTGGGCGCGGAAAACATTGTCAGTGGCACGCTCGGTAAGGTTCCAGTGGTGATACGCCTTGATCATCATACGCACCCGAAGGCGGGCCAGACACTCAGCATCTGGCTCGATCCCAATTCACTGCATCTGTTTCACCCCGACAGTGGAGATGTGGTTGCTCGCCGTAAAACCCCGGACAACGTTGACGCCATCGGAGCGTGAGGAGCGAACATGCTACGAAAAATTGGACTTCATACGGGGCTGGTGCTGGCCTGTCTTTCAATTTTGCTGCCGGTACTGTGGATTGTGAGAACCAGCCTGGTGCCGGAATCAATGGCTTACAGCAGCGATATCTTCCCGCATTTTTCCGGGGAAAATTTCCGTTCGTTGATTGAGGACAACGGCTTTTTACGTCACTACGCCAACAGCCTGATTGTCGCTACCGGGTCGGTTGTCCTCGCCCTGCCGTTTGCCGCCGCTACCGGCTATGCCTTCGCCCGCTTTAAAACCGGCGGTAAAGCGGCGCGCTTTATTATGCTGGCGACCCAGATGTTGCCTGCGGTGGCGCTTGTGTTACCCGCCTTCGCCATGCTGCGAACCGTTGGGCTGACTAACTCGTTGTTTGGGCTGACGCTGGTCTATGCCGCGCTAAACCTGCCGTTTCTGACCTGGATCCTGATGGGTTTTTTCGAAGGGATTCCGGTTGATCTGGAGTGGGCGGCGATGACCGACGGTGCCACTGCCTGGGGGGCGTTCTGGCATGTGGTGCTGCCCGTCTCGCTGCCGGGTCTTGCGGCTTCTGCCGTGCTGGGGTTCATCCTGTCGTGGAATGAGTTCCTTTTTGCGCTGGTGCTTAGCGGGCCAGAGACCGCAACGGTCCCGGTGTCGCTTGCCGCGCTACAGACGTCGAACGGCGTACAGATTGGCAAGGTTTCGGCAGGTATTGTGCTGGCCGTCCTGCCCCTGATGGTCGCCTCACATTTTATTCAGCGTTACATCGTCAAAGGGCTCACCTTCGGCGGTGTTAAGTAAAGTCATGCCATCCAGACAGAAAATTGTCGCCGTTAACACTCCGGCACCTTCTCCAGGAGTTAATTATGTTGAATCGTAAGAAAGTCACATTGTTATCGGGTCTGATAGTCCTTAGCCTTTCGGCGTCCGTTCGGGCGGAAGATGTTGTGCTGCGTGCGTTGATGGAAGATGTTCCGGAGACGAAGATCATTGAAAAAATGCTGCCTGATTTCGAGAAGCAGTATCACATTAAAGTACAGTTCGAGAAAATCGGTTACGGCGATATGCATGACAAGCTGGTTTCGCAACTGATTCAGTCGCAGAGCTACTACAACCTGCTGGAAGTGGATTTTCTGTGGGCGGGGGAATTCAGCAAAGCCGGCTGGCTGGCTGACCTCACGCCGGATGTGAAAAAATCTAACTTTGATATGTCGGCTTTTATTCCGGCCACCGTGTCGCTGATTAATGTGACGGCCAATAAAACCACGCTGATCCCGATGTACAACTATTCCATGGGGCTGATTTACCGCACGGATGTGTTACAGGATGAGAAAATAAAGAGCGCCTATCAGGCGGAGTTTAAAAAACCGCTTGAGCAGCCAAAAACCCTGGAAGAGTACGTTACGCTTGCCAAATTTATTAAAAAGAACAGTGATATGGCTGGAGCGGCTATGCAAGGACAGCGCGGCGATCCGAACAGCATGGAGTTTTCGAATTACCTGTTCTCCAGCGGCGGCGCTTATGTAGATGATAAAGGCAAATCCGCCCTGAACAGCCCGGCGGGGAATAAAGCGATGACGCTGTATGCGGATGCCATCAAGAATGCCGCACAGACCGGTGCGCTTTCCGCCACCCTCGACGATACCGTGCGCCTGATGTGCAGCGGTAAAGCATTCAGTATGTTGACCTACTGGTGGATGCTGCCACAGCTGGATAATGCCACCGCCTGCCCGGCCGTGGCCGGTAAACTCGCGCTGACAACCGTTCCGGGTGGTCACGGGGAGAGCGGCGGCTGGGGTTGGGGTATTCCGAAGAACGTCTCAGATAAAGAAAAACAGGCCGCCTGGACCTTTATTCAGTGGGTACAGAGTAAAGAGGTCACGACTGCACGCGCATTGCAGGGGCACGCGCCTGTTCGCTCAGACGTCTATGAAAATGCCGAGGTACTGAAAAAGTATCCTTACTATAAAGACGCGCTGAATATTGTGGCGTCCGGCAAATCCTTCCCGGTCTTCTCCTATTCCGCTCAGTATGAAGATGTTCTGGGGACGCAGTTGTCCCTGCTGGCGAGTGGCGAAAATACCGTCGACAAGTCGCTGAAAAATGCATCCGACCAACTGGATAAGTTGCTGGTGAAATAAGACAAAGGGGGCCGGCAGATGGCTTTAGCTGAGGAATTTAGCGTGAAACCGAAGTACCGTTTAACAATAGACAGATTCCGCGTAACAGGCTGGGCATTCGCCCTGCCTGGGTTGCTGGCTCTGGCGATTGTGCTCGGCTTCCCTGTTATCTATTCCGTTGTACTGGCTTTTTCGTCGTATACGCTGATGCATGCGGAGATCTTCCCTTTCGCAGGGCTGGATAATTTTATCAGCGTGCTTGGCAGCGATACGTTCTGGCACTCTGCCTGGCTGACTATCCGTTATTCATTACTGACGGTGACCGGTGAATTTATTGTCGGGCTGGGTATCGCCCTGATGCTCAACAAAGTGGTGAAGACCCGCCCGGTCTATTTCGCTTTACTGACTATCCCGATGGCGATGTCGCCGGTGAGCGTGGCGCTGATCTGGCGGATGTTGCTGCAACCGAACCTCGGCATTATCAACCATATGCTGCAAAGCATTGGCCTGCCTGGCGTCGACTGGCTGGGTAACCCTACGCTTGCGTTCTGGAGCATGGTATTTATTGATGTCTGGCAGCAGATGTCATTTGTGGTGCTGATCCTCGCCGCGGGCCTGGCGTCACTGCCTAAAGATCCGTACGAGGCCGCCGAAATTGACGGTGCCAACAGCTTACAGCAGTTCTGGTATATCACCCTGCCGATGCTGCGTCCGGTTTCGGCGATTGCGATTGTGATTCAGTTGATTAACGAGCTTCGTACCTACGATCTGCCCTATATCCTGACCCGTGGCGGGCCAGGTAATGCTACCGAAGTGCTGAGCTTCTTTGCCTATCGCCGGGCGTTTCTGGGGTTGTCACTCAACGAAGGGGCCGCCGCCGCGCTGATTTTGCTGTTGATTGTGCTGGTGATGACCATCGTCTATTTCGTGCTGCTGGAACGGCGCAGATAAACGCGAAGTGGAGGAAGCAGAAAAGCAAAAACCCGCTTAAGTTGCCTTAAGCGGGTTTTCAAATTTGGCTCCTCTGACTGGACTCGAACCAGTGACATACGGATTAACAGTCCGCCGTTCTACCGACTGAACTACAGAGGAATCGTGTGAACGAGGCGCATATTAACGAGGCCTCCAGCCCTTGTCAAAGGCTGTTTTCACAAAAATGTCCGTTTGCCGATTTATTCTCCACTCTGCGGGAAAATGAAGCGCTTACGTGTGATCTCGCGGTACTTTCGTGTATTTCCACAGCCAGCGACCGCTCACCATACGCCAGTAGAAGAGCGCACCGCGCACCGCCCAGTCGAGCACCATACCGAGCCACACGCCGACCACGCCCATTCCGAGCATAATCCCAAGCGTGTAGCCCGCCACGACGCGACATCCCCACATGCCAAGCATCGATACCCACATGGCGAAACGGGCATCACGCGCCCCTTTCTGCCCCGCAGGAAGCACCCACGACGCGGCCCAAATTGGCATAAACGCGGCGTTCAGCCACAGAAGCGTCTTGACCACCTCTTTTACGTCTTCTTCATGGGTATAGAACGACGCCAGCAGCCCGGCAAAGGGCGCCGTACCCCACGCGATAAGCGTCAATATTATGGTCGACAGCCAGAACACATGACGTAGCTGTCGTTCAGCCTGGCCGCGTTGCCCTTTACCCAGCCGCTTGCCGGTAATAATGGTCGATGCCGAGCCCAGGGCGTTACCGGGGAGGTTAATCAGCGCGGCGACGGAGAAGGCAATAAAGTTACCGGCAATAACATTGGTTCCCATCCCGGCGACAAACATTTGCGTCAGCAGTTTCCCGCCGTTAAACAGTACCGACTCGATACTCGCCGGAATCCCAATTCCCATGACTTCCCAGATAATGGCGAAGTTAAGCGGCTTGAAATAGCTTTTTAGCGGGATGCGCAGCGCCGGGTTAAAGCCAATCATCAGCACCCAGATAATAGCAATCGCGCCGATATAACGGGCAATGGTCAGCCCCAGCCCGGCACCGGCAAAACCCAGCCCCGGCCAGGAGAACGCGCCGTAGATCAGGATGCTACTGATAATGATGTTGAGGATATTCATCCCGCCGTTTATCAATAGCGGAATTTTAGTGTTCCCGGCCCCACGCAGCGCGCCGCTACCGATAAGCGCGATAGCCGCCGCCGGATAACTCAGCACGGTGAGTTCCAGATAAGTCAGCGCCAGCGCTTTGACCTCCGGCGTGGCCGCCCCGGCGATAAAGTCGATGATTTGCGTGCCGAAGTAGTGAATAACCGCCGCCAGAATGATGGAGAACAGGGTCATTATCACCAGCGATTGACGCGCTGCCGCCCTCGCCCGCTTTTTATCGAGCTTGCCGAGGCTGAATGCCACGACAACAGTGGTACCAAGATCAATCGCGGCGAAAAACGACATGATCACCATATTAAAGCTGTCGGCCAGCCCCACCCCTGCCATGGCTTCTTTACCGAGCCAACTGACAAGGAAGGTACTGAGCACGCCCATTAACAGGACGCAGGTGTTTTCGAGGAAGATGGGGATGGCGAGCGGCGTGATTTCACGCCAGAACAGGACCTTATAGCTCTTGCGTTTGGCGTACCATGGCGTGCGCATGATAGCCTGGCGTATCGGGGCGACGACGTTCAAAATTGACCTTAGTGAGAAAGATGAAACTTCATTTCAAATGATGGGGGAGAATTCGTGATCCTGCAAAGCATTTCCAAAAAATTGTTGTTAATTACAGCAAACTGCCGTGATTTGCGGCAGTTGCACAAAAGCGTCTGAAATCAGGTTTGACAAAACTTTTTTCGCCGCTAAGATACGACTCCACACCGATTCCTCTGTAGTTCAGTCGGTAGAACGGCGGACTGTTAATCCGTATGTCACTGGTTCGAGTCCAGTCAGAGGAGCCAAATTTAAGAAAAGCAGACGTTTACTGACGTCTGCTTTTTGCATTTCTATCATCTGGTTATCCCTCCTCAGTCGTTCACCCTCCTCCACTAACAACCATTCGAAGCCATATCCTTTTGCTGGTAAAAAATTACAGTACGGGTAATCGGGCAGTAACAATCGTCATTAAATAATAAAGCAGCGCGTATTACTTCCCACATAACTGCACCGTAGTACGCTTAGGTAATTACCTGGATTCAAACGGAAATAAGCTTTCCATTTAAACAACAGCGGAAACATGACCTGTGTAATAACCAGCAGCAAAATAGCATTCATACCGCCAGATATAATATGTGTTCGCAGGCCCCAACGGGCCAGTATAATCAGAACAGGTCATTTATAAGAGCCCCCACATGGACACCCGCCAGCTCAAACAAACCTGTGCCCACCTGGTTGCCGGTAAATACTATAAAGTGGCAAAAACCTTCGTTGATTACGATGGCGTTACCCGCTGTAAAGGTGAAGTCTGGAAGTTTGTTGGTTCCAGTTTTTTAGCTTATGAAAGTGGGCTATCGCTGTTCTTCTGGGTCAAAGGCAAGGTCATGCACGTCAGATTGCAGGCTATCCCGGAAGAACAAGGCCATATCACTGAACACCTCGATCAATACCTTGTTGAACATAATCCCTGGTGGCGGTTCTGGTAATACGCCGCGTCAGACATTGGTCGCAAAGCAATAATAAAACGTGATGAGGAACGGGTTGCGACGTGCGTGATAACCTCTTATTTTAAGAGACTTCTTTCCCCACTGAGGGGCAATATTGCGTGAGCTAACGAGGGAAAATGGAACGTTTGTTTGTCTACGGGACACTCCGTCCGGGTCACTCTAATGCCTTTATTCTGGAAAACATCGGCGGCGAGTGGCTACCTGGATATGTGACGGGCACGTTTTATGAACGCGGCTGGGGTGCGGCGGCGGATTTTCCGGGAATTGTTTTGCAAAAGGGCGGGCCGCAGGTTCAGGGTTACCTGTTTATCTCTGAAAACCTTGAGGCGCACTGGCCCATGCTGGATGAATTTGAAGATGGCTACGATCGCGTTGAGGTTGATGTCACCACCACAAATGGCGAACAGCTCACCGCATGGATCTATCAGCTACAGCCGCAAACGCAGCCGTCAGCGATGTGAATGTAACGCCTCGCCGGTCAAACAGCACGAGGCGTTATTGGCTTTATTAATCGCGCCAGCCCATCGCCGGAGCAACATGTTTGAGGATAGACTCAATCACATGCACGTTGTATTCCACGCCCAGCTGATTCGGCACCGTCAGCAATAAGGTGTCCGCCTCGGCAATCGCCTCATCCTGTTTCAACTGTTCGACAAGCTTGTCCGGCTCGGCGGCAAAGCTGCGCCCGAAAATCGCACGGGTTTTCTCATCAAGAAAACCGACTTTATCGCTGTCGTCACGGCCTGAGCCGAAATACATCCGGTCCTGATCGTTCATCAGCGCAAAAATACTGCGACTGACCGAAACCCGTGGTGTACGGGTGTGCCCAGCTTCCGCCCAGGCTTCACGATAAGCACGGATCTGTTTTGCCTGCTGAATGTGGAACGGCTCGCCGGTTTCATCATCTTTCAGCGTCGAGCTTTGCAGGTTCATCCCCAGCTTCGCCGCCCATACAGCTGTGGCGTTAGAGCCTGCGCCCCACCAGATACGTTCACGCAGTCCGTCGGAAAAAGGCTCAGGACGCAGCAGGCCCGGCGGGTTCGGGAACATCGGCTGCGGATTCGGTTTTGCAAAACCTTCGCCACGCAGCACATCCAGTAGCACTTCGGTGTGGCGGCGAGCCATATCAGACTCGTTCTCTCCCTCCGACGGGGCATATCCGAAGTAACGCCAGCCATCAATAACCTGCTCCGGGGAGCCACGGCTGATACCGAGTTGTAAACGCCCGCCGGAGATCAAATCGGCCGCCCCCGCATCTTCTGCCATATAGAGCGGGTTCTCGTAACGCATGTCGATGACGCCAGTACCAATCTCGATTTTATGGGTTTTTGCCCCAATCGCCGCCAGCAGCGGGAACGGCGAGCTTAACTGACGCGCAAAATGGTGCACCCTGAAATAAGCGCCATCGGCCCCCAGTTCTTCGGCGGCAACCGCCAGATCGATGGATTGCAGCAACGCGTCAGCGGCCGAACGGGTTCCCGACTGCGGCGACGGCGTCCAGTGACCAAATGACAAAAATCCAATCTTTTTCATGACGTGAGTCCTTATTCTCAGGGAAATGTCGGCAGCACATAACGCCACTGCCTTTGATGCTCACTACTCTACGCATTACCTGATGAGAATAAATATCGTTTGTTTAACATAATGCATCAAATTAATTGACCGACATGCGGGTAAACGCGTTATCTCACATTCAATAATGCCGCTTCCATCAGTTGCCCCAGCTTCTCCCGCGCACCGGTATCTGCTGCATTTTCCTGCCCGTGCACCAGCATAATCCCCAGATTACCCGGTGACGGCAAAATGCCTCCGGCAACGCGCAGGTTGCCTGGCATCCCGACACGCGTTCGCAGCGTGATACCCAGCCCCGCCTGTACCGCCGCCCAGATGCCGCTCAGGCTATGGCTGACAAACACCACACGCCAGGCAATCCCCGCCCGATCCAGACAGGCGGTGGCACGCGAGCGCATCAGGCACGGGTTTTCAAACATCACCAGCGGCAACGGCTCACCCTGTGCCAGTAAGGTGCTGATCTCCAGCTCCGGATGCTGTATCCACTCAAGCTGACACTGCCCGAGAAGTTTGCCCTCGCGCGGGGGATTTTCCGACTGCCACAGGAGTGCCATATCCAGCGCGTTGTCATTGAGCGCCGAGAGCAGCGCCTGGTTGCGGTCAACCCGGGCGATGATGCGCAGCCCTGGATGGTGGCGCCTGAACTCGCCCAGAATGCCAGGCATCAGCGATTCGCCAAAATCTTCCTGCATACCAATACGGATCTCCCCCTGGAGCAGTTCGCCTTTCAACGCACGCTGCGCCTCGTCATTGAGCGCCAGCAGGCGGCGGGCATAGCCCATCAGGATCTCGCCGTTGCGGGTTAACGCAAGATGGCGACCCTGCTTCACCACCAGTTCGGCATCGCACTGGTGTTCCAGCTTTTTAAGCTGTGCGCTTACCGCCGAGGTCGATCGGCACAAGCGGCTTGCCGCCAGCGCAAAGCTGCCGCATTCAATACCGGTCACAAAACTGCGCAGCGCGTCGAGGTCAAGCGTCAGGGGAAGTTTTTCCATAATCGTCCTGAAATACGGGATGGTTAGTCGCATATAATTTGATTTTCAGGATGAAACTATTGCGCCAGAATCGCTTTACTGTCAATACGGAGAGAAAATCATGGCGAAGTCTCTTGATCGTGAAACTCTGGCCCGCGTCGCGCCGAAGCTGGCCGAACTGAGTCAGGACGTGCTGTTCAATGATATCTGGAAACGAGAGGCGCTTTCCCCGCGCGAGCGCAGCCTGCTCACACTGGGTGCGCTGACGGCGCTGGGACGTGTGCAGCAGCTTCCCTGGCATATCGGTTTCGCGCAGCAAAATGGTCTGAACCGCGAAGAAATAGCCGAAGCCTTCACCCATCTGGCATTTTACGCGGGCTGGCCTGCGGCAGTTTCTGCCCTCGGTTGTCTGGAAGAGGAGTAAGCGTATGCCCTTCACTCGCATTACTCTGCGTCAGGGATATAGCGACGCGCAAATAACACAGATTTCCGACATCCTGCAGCGCACGCTGGAAGACGAATTTACCGTCCCAGCCGGCGATCGCTTTCAGGTTTTTGAAACGCTGCCCGCCCGCCAGCGCGTGTTTGACCAGCACTATAAAAGCGGCGGGCGCAGCGATAATTTCATTCAGTTTCATATCCTGGCGGGAAAACCCCGAACGCGTGAACAGAAGCAAAATCTCTGCCGCGTACTATGCCAACGGCTACAGAGCGCGCTGGATATTCACCCGAATGATGTGATGGTGATGATCCAGTTCAATACCGTGGACGAATGGAGTTTCAGCCAGGGCCGATTGCAGTCGGAGGAGGCGTGATGATTGTGATGCAATACCGCTTTACCCTGCCCGCCGACTACGACATGGCGGTGATTGAGGCACGCATCCGGGAAAACGGCGCGAAGCTCGATGGTTTTCCTGGTCTGCTGTTCAAGGCGTACCTGGTCTCCCGGCGCGAGGACGCACATTGCGCTGAGAACCGCTACGCCCCCCTGTATGTCTGGAAAGATGCCGGTGCGATGGCGCGATTTTTACAGAGCCCCGGCTTTAAAAAGCTGACTGAGGATTTTGGCTGGCCGCAGGTTGATACCTGGCTGGCGCTGCGTTTGCCCGGTATTGATAAGGTGCGCAATAGTGCCTGGCTGTCGATAAGAAAACAGCAAATTGCCGCACACAGTGACCTTTCGGTCCTGCCACCCGAGGGGCAACTTTGCGCCTGGGATGTCAGCCGCTGGCAGTGGTTGCAGGTAGTTGTTGGCGATGCGCCGCAGGCGAGTCACGAGAATTACCGGATTGGCTATGTTGCAAGTGGAGGGTAGTCCGCAGGTGGCTTGTGTGTGGCCTGCCCCTCTCCCCAAAGTGGACAGGGAAAAACGGATAGCCCGGATAAGGCGTTTACATCGCCATCCGGGAAGGGCGTGAATCGCAGAGATCCCGGATGGCGCTTTGCTAATCCGGGTTACGTGCGGGCGAGAGTGAATGGAAACCTGCGTCATAAAAAACCCCGCCGGAGCGGGGTTTTGATTTACAGCCAACAGGTTACGCTTTGGCGCGGCTGGCAATGATGTCGTCTGCCACATTGCGCGGGGCTTCCGCGTAATGGTGGAACTCCATGCTGTAGGTCGCACGGCCCTGCGACATGGAACGCAGCGTGGTGGAGTAACCAAACATCTCCGCCAGCGGTACGTCGGCGCGGATAATCTGGCTGCCGAAACGCTCTTCCATGCCCTGCACCATCCCGCGACGGGAAGAGAGATCGCCCATAATATTCCCGGCGTACTCTTCCGGCGTTTCCACTTCCACATGCATAATCGGCTCAAGGATCGCCGGGTCCGCTTTGCGCGCGCCATCTTTAAAACCGAAGATCGCCGCCATACGGAAGGCCATTTCCGAAGAGTCGACGTCGTGATACGAACCAAACGTCAGGGTCGCTTTCACGTCCACCACCGGATAACCCGCCAGCACGCCGTTGTTCATGGCTTCGCGCAGCCCTTTTTCCACAGACGGAATATACTCGCGCGGTACCACGCCGCCTTTGGTGGCATCTTCAAACACGAAGCCACTCCCCGGCTCCAGCGGTTCAAGGCTCAGCACAACATGGCCGTACTGACCTTTACCACCGGACTGGCGTACAAATTTCCCTTCGATCTCTTTCACCGCTTTACGCAGGGTCTCGCGATAGGTGACCTGCGGACGCCCGATATTCGCTTCCACGCCAAACTCACGTTTCATACGGTCAACGATAATTTCCAGGTGTAACTCACCCATCCCGGAAATGATCGTCTGGCCGGACTCCTCGTCAGTGTGCAGGCGGAACGACGGATCCTCAGACGCCAGGCGCTGCAAGGCGATACCCATTTTCTCCTGGTCCGCTTTGGTTTTCGGCTCAATCGCGAGCGAAATTACTGGCTCCGGGAATTCCATGCGTTCAAGGGTTATCACCGCATCCGGGTCACTCAGCGTGTCACCGGTGGTCACATCCTTGAGCCCAACACAGGCGGCAATATCACCCGCCCGCAGCTCGTCGACTTCATGGCGATCGTTGGCATGCATCTGCACGATACGACCAATACGCTCTTTTTTGCCTTTCACCGGGTTCCACACTGCGTCGCCTTTTTTCAGCACGCCGGAATAGACACGGATAAAGGTCAGTTGACCCACGTACGGGTCGGTCATCAGTTTGAACGCCAGGGCCGAGAACGGCTCGTCATCGCTCGGATGACGTTCCGCAGGCTGGCCTTTTTCGTCCACGCCCTGAATCGCCGGAATATCCAGCGGCGACGGCATCAATTCAATCACCGCGTCGAGCATGCGCTGCACCCCTTTATTTTTAAAGGCGCTACCGCACAGCATCGGCTGGATTTCCCCGGCCACGGTGCGTTTACGCAGCCCGGCGATGATTTCAGCTTCGTCCAGATCGCCCGTTTCCAGGTATTTGTCCATCAGTTCATCGCTGGCTTCGGCTGCTGCAGAGACCATTTTTTCACGCCACTCCTGAGCGGTGGACAGCAGTTCATCCGGCACAGGGGCATAGCTGAATGTCATACCCTGTGTGGCGTCGTCCCAGACAATGGCGCGCATTTTGATGAGATCCACCACGCCGGTGAAATGCTCTTCTGCGCCGATAGGGATAACAATCGGCACCGGGTTCGCTTTCAGGCGGTCAATCATCATCTGCACCACGCGGAAGAAATCCGCGCCGGGGCGGTCCATTTTGTTGACGAACGCCAGGCGCGGCACATGGTATTTGTTGGCCTGCCGCCAGACGGTTTCCGACTGCGGTTGTACGCCGCCAACGGAGTCATAAACCATCACTGCGCCATCCAGTACACGCATGGAGCGTTCCACTTCAATGGTAAAATCCACGTGCCCTGGGGTGTCGATGATATTGATGCGATGCGGCTCATAACCTCTGTCCATACCTGGCCAGAAGCAGCTTACTGCCGCGGATGTAATGGTAATCCCGCGCTCTTGCTCCTGTTCCATCCAGTCGGTTGTTGCCGCGCCATCGTGTACTTCACCCAGTTTGTGGCTCATCCCGGTGTAAAACAGGATGCGTTCTGTGGTTGTCGTTTTACCGGCATCGATGTGCGCGGAGATACCGATGTTGCGATAACGTTCGAGGGGGATGGGTCGGGGCATGATGCGTCCTTAGTCAGTTTGACAATAAATGGCCGATATGGCCGTTTTGGTTTCGCAGACTATGATAGTCCAATTGTACGAGTATTCTAGTACTATTTTGAAATTTTGCGCTATCATTGAGATTGTTGGACCTGATGCATGGCGCATAGCCGTACCTGTACGCATCGGGTATATTACCGGCCAGCCGCCGATACGGGCTGCTGCTCATGATGAGCAGAGCAACCGCCGACTCAGGAAAACTATGATTGCGAACCACCCCGATACCGAACAAATATTGCTGGAAAACGTCCTTTTTGCCCTTGGTAACCCTCTTCGGCTGTCGATGATCAGGCGACTCGCCGATGGCAGTGAGTTGAGTTGCAATGCATTGCGCCCGGAGGATGTGGCGAAATCCACCATGACCCATCACTGGCGCGTGCTGCGCGACAGCGGCGTGGTCTGGCAGCGTCCACAGGGGCGGGAAAATATGATTTCGTTACGCAGGGAAGATTTGGACGCCCGTTTTCCCGGGCTGCTGGATACGTTGTTGCAGGTGATGCAGGCAGGAAGGTAAGTCCCTCTCCCCAAAGGGAGAGGCGCGAACACATCATGTCACCCCGGTAAGCATCGCGCCACCGGGGATATCTTACTTGCTTTCGGGCAATACAATATTGCTGTTAGCCAGCGTTCCCATCTTGTTGTGCATGGCACAGGCGGCATCCACAAGCTGCATGGCTAATGCCGCGCCACTGCCCTCGCCCAGGCGCATCCCCATATTGAGATACGGCTCCAGACCGAGGTTTTGCAGGGCGATACGCGCCCCTTTCTCCGCCGAAAGATGTGACGGGATCAGGTAATCCTTCACTTTCGGCTCGATACGGCACGCCGCCAGCGCAGAAGCATAGGATAAGAACCCGTCGAGAACCACTGGCAGGCCGCATGACGCGGCACCGATCATCACGCCCGTCATCCCCAGCAGGTCAAACCCCCCCACCTTCGCCAGCACATCCAGCCCATTGTTTACATCAGGCTGGTTAATCTGAATGGCGCGACGCACCACCTGCGCTTTATGCGCAAGCTTCGACTCCGGCAAATTTGCGCCAATGCCCACAACCGACTCCGGCTCTTCCCCGGTCAGTACGCTGACAATGGCTGCCGCCGGCGTGGTGTTTGCCATACCTAATTCACCCACGCCAAAAAGCTGGACGCCATCGGCAGCCTGTTCGCGGGTATAGCGGATGGTTTCCAGCAGCAACTCCTGCGCCTGCGTGGCGCTCATTGCCGGCCCCGTGGCAATGTTGTTACTGCCACGCGCAACTTTCATATTGATAAGGCCGGGGATCGGATCGCTGTCGATACCGACATCCAGCACATGCACTTTCGCCCCGGCCTGCGCTGCCAGCACGCAAACGCCCGTGGTGCCGTGCGTCATATTCGCCGCCTGGATCGCCGTTACCACTTGCGGCGAAATCGCCACCCCTTCGTGCCAGACGCCATGATCGGCGCACATCACGATGATGGCTTTCTTACCTGACTGCGGTTTACCACCTAACCCCGGCATCCCGGCGAGTTGTACCGCCAGCGACTCCAGACGCCCAAGACTTCCGGGCGGCTTGAGTAAACCATCAATATGCTGTTGCGCCTGCGCCATCGCACCCTGATCGAGCGCGGGAATTGCTGCCAGTAACGAAGTCAGTGTTTGCATAGGAATTCTCAGTAGTGGTAAGAGCCGCTCAGAGCAGCGCTATAAGGAAAACCAGTTCACCCAGTTCAATGGCGGCACCCAGCGTGTCGCCCGTTTGCCCGCCCAGCGTGCGTTTAAGCAGCAGGCCGAGCAGAAAAATCGCCAGTGCGGTTATCAGCACAGCGGTCAGACCGCGCATACCTTCCAGCCCCACCGCCACCAGCAGCGCAAACGCCAGCGTGATAACGGTCTGCGTGAAAGTCACCTTGCCGATAAACAAATTGCCCAGCCCCTCTTCACGGGCGTAGCGATGGCCATACATCATCACCACCGCGCAGCCTCGCCCGACGGCACAGGCCGCGGATAACGCAGCCGCAATAGCAAGCCCACGCAGGGACAGTTCGCTGATAACAAGGATTTTCGCCACCAGCACAAACACCAGCGCCAGCCCTCCGTGAGTGCCCAGGCGGCTGTCGCGCATGATCTCCAGCATCCGCTCACGCGTGCGGGCAGAAAAGACGCCATCGCAGGTATCCGCTAATCCGTCGAGATGAAACCCGCCGGTCAGCAACGCCAGAGCCAGTACTGCAAAGAGTGCCGCCAGCGGCGCGCCACACCAGGGCTGGAGCAACATAAACAGGCCACCACTGATGCCGCCAAGTACTACACCGACAAACGGAAAGGTGACGATGCCGCGTACATAATCCTGTACCTCCAGCCCCTGAACCAGGCGGGACGGCACCGGCAAACGGCTGATAAACGACAGCGTGGCAAAGAACAACCTGATCATTTGATTTTGACTCCGATCCCCGACACCACCAGCCAGACGTTATCAGCGGCCTGCGCCAGACGTTGATTCACTCGCCCGGCGATATCGCGAAAATGCCGCGCCAGGCGGTTCTCAGGCACAATGCCCATCCCCACTTCGTTGGTCACCAGCACTACCGGAGCCGGGCAACGGGCGCAGGCAGCAATAAGCCGCTCGATCTCTTCCTGCACCTGCGCTTCCAGCCGCGCATAATCCCAGCCATCCGGATCGCTGTCGCCACCCTGCGCGAACAGCAGGTTGGTGACCATCGTGGTAATGCACTCCAGTAAAATGGCCTCATCCGGAGGGTTATCGGCGGTAATGATATCGGCCAGATCGTGCCAGCGCTCTTCGGTGCGCCAGTGTGCCGGGCGACTATCCCGATGGTGCTGAATGCGGGCCGCCATCTCCTCATCAAAAATTTGCGAAGTGGCGATATAGAGAACCCCCTTCGCGTTTGCAACCAGCGATTCGGCGTGACGACTTTTGCCGCTGCGCGCCCCACCTGTAACCAGCGTTAACATGCGCGTTCCTGATGTTGATGCATAATCTGATAGATCCTCTCGATGTCGATGTGCCTGCGCATGGCGTCAGCCAGCAGGTCAAACTGCTGCGCTTTGTAGTGGGCATAATCCACCGTGCTGTCCAGCGGCGGCAAACCTTTGCGCACACGCAGCGTGTTAATCAACGTGCGGGTAAAATCGTTGCTGTCAAAAAGCCCGTGCAGATAGGTGCCAGATACCAGCCCGTCTTCACTCACCGCACCATCGGCGATACGTTGCCCTTCTTTTTCCAGCCACAACATCGGCCGGCACCCTTCCGACAGGCTGGTTTCGCCCATATGGATTTCATAACCGTGCAGAGGAATATGTCCACAGCCCGCCAGTAGTCCAGGTAGTTCGCCCTGGACGGAGGCCGCTACCAGCGTGGTGGTTTTGTTTTGCGCAAAATGGGTGACGGTATTGAGCAACCCCAGACCCGGCAGCGTACCCAGCTCTGATTCCACCTCATCGATAATGGTTTCCCCCAGCATCTGGTAGCCGCCGCAGACCCCCAGTACCGGCCCCCCCTGACGATGATGCTGTAAAACCGCCTGCGCCAGTCCGCTCTCCTGCAGCCAGGCGAGATCCCCCAGCGTATTTTTACTGCCGGGGAGGATGATCAGGTCGGTATTGTGCAATTCTGACGGTGAGCGAACATAGTGTACGCGCACGTCCGGTTGCGCAGCGAGAGCGTTAAAATCGGTGAAATTAGCGATGTGCGGCAGCTGCACGACGGCAATATCAATGGCCCGCTCGCCGCTGCGAAGATATTTGCCACGCTGCAGCGCCACGCCGTCTTCGTCTTCTAAATCGACCTCCAGCCACGGCATCACACCAAGCACCGGCACCCCGGTCAGCGCTTCTATCTGTTTGATACCAGGCGTCAGCAGAGCCACGTCGCCGCGGAATTTATTAATGATGATCCCTTTCACGCGCCAGCGTTCGTGCTCCTGCAACAGCGCCAGGGTGCCATAAATCGCGGCGAAAACACCACCCCTGTCGATATCGGCCACCAGCACCACCGGGCAACCGGCCATCTCCGCCATCCCCATATTGACGATATCGCGATCGCGCAGATTAATCTCGGCCGGGCTGCCCGCGCCTTCCAGCACAATGGCGTCGTATTCACAACTCAGGCTCTGGTAGACGCTAATAATCTGCTCGCGCAGACGCGGTTTGTAGTCGTGATAGCTGACGGCGTCCATATCGCTCGCCACTTTGCCCATCAACACCACCTGCGCTTTACGGTCGCTGGTGGGTTTGAGCAGAACCGGGTTCATCCGCACATCCGGAACGATGCCCGCCGCTTCCGCCTGAAAAATTTGCGCACGCCCCATCTCTTGTCCGTCCGGGGTGATACCCGAGTTGAGCGCCATATTCTGCGATTTAAAAGGGGCGGTCTTTAATCCATCCTGATACAGAATGCGGCACAGCCCCGCCACCAGTACGCTTTTACCCACGTCTGATGCCGTACCCTGCAGCATAATCGCCAGCGTCATGACGCCTCCTTAATGTGCGTTCCCCGCATACGGGTATAAAATTCAGCTTCACTTTTGCACAGCGGCATACCCAGTTCGGTATGCAGTTTTACCAGCCAGGGTTGTGTTAATCCGGCCTGTTCAATTTGCGCTTTGCGGGCAAACACATCGCCAGGCGTACCGTATGCCAACATTTCGCCGTGGCGCAGAACATACACCGCATCGCAAATCTCATAAATCAAATCAATATCATGGCTGGAAATCACCACATGATTTCCCTGCGCCACAATCCGTTGAATAATCGCAATCATCTGCATGCGCCCGGAGGGGTCCAGCCCGGCGGTAGGTTCATCCAGCAGCAGATATTTCGCCTGCAGGACCAGCGCCCCGGCAATGGCGACGCGTTTTTTCTGCCCGTGGCTCAGGCACTGAATCGGCTGATGGCGAAAAGATTGCGCATCCACCAGGGTCAGCGCATCGTCGGTACGCCGGACAATGTCATCTTCCGCCACGCCAATATTGCGCAGGGCAAAGGCGATATCGCTGTCGATATCGGTGTAGAAAATCTGCTGCTCGGGATCCTGAAACACGGTCGCGACCTGCTGGCGCAACGCAAGCAGCCCGCGCTTGCTGTAATCAAGTGGTTTTCCCTGCCACAACACCGCCCCTTGCTGTGGGCGTAAAATACCGCTCAGATTCATAAACAGCGTCGATTTGCCGCAGCCGTTTGCCCCCACCAGCCCGGTAACCGGCTGGCGCGAAAAATCGAGCGTTAACCCTTTCAGAATGGGCTCTTCCTGATAACTGAACCACAACCCGTCGGTCGCCAGCATGCCATTCCTTACAGGTGAAAATCACCCTGATAGAGTTTGATATCCAGCGTGGTTGCCATCTCTTTGTAGCGCAGCAACACGCGGGTAAATAACAGCCCAACCAGCATCGCCAGCGAGCGGTAGCCCAGCGGTAAAGTTCGGTAGCCAAAGCGCAGGGTTTGCGCCCGGTGAATGGCAGCCGCCTCTTCCAGCAGGATAAAAATAAACCGCCAGGTCAGCAGAATTTGCTCAGTCAGCAGACGCGGCACTCGCCCCTTTCTGAGTAACACAATGAGCTGCGGAAACGGCAGGTTCAGCACCAGCCAGAAGGTGGCCGCCAGCGCCGCCAGGCTGCGCCAGAGGGTCGCATTGGCCATCGCCAGCCCTTCCGGCAACACACCCAGCCAGTAGCTTCCCAGTGGAATGCCCGCCAACAAGTGCTGCGGCTGCCGGGTAATGCTAAACAGTATTGTCACTACCCCCACCAGCAGAAAACCGGTGGGGATCGCCATCCAGCGTAACCAGCGCCAGAACGAAATACGCAGCAGCCAGCAGGTAAAGGCTGCCAGCATCACCAGCAACGCGCCCTGCCCGACAGGGGGGAGCGAAAACGCCAGGATCATCATCGCCAGCCAGAGAAAGAATTTGCGTTCCGGGGCAACAGAGAACCAGCGGCTCTGGTAGCTCAGCCGATCAAGCCCGTTCGTTAGCACGCTGTCTGCCTTTCATGTAGCCCAGAATGTAAAAAATAACCGCCGCACCCAGCGATCCTTGCAGGGTAAAAAGCAGGCTTTCAATTTCACCGCTGGCCGGTTCATACAGCGGCTGAAACCAGGGTTTATAGTGCGGCGCGACAACCTGAATCTGACTTTCCGCCTCGCCGTCAGAGCCGCCGTACTCACCACCGTGATTAATAAAGAACGGCAGAATCACCAGTGCGATAACCATCGAGAGTAAAATCAGTGTCTTTTTCATCTTAATGTCCTTGCGCGGTGATCAACTGACGTTTGGTGAGCTGGTCATAGATCATCACCGTGAGCAGCCCCTCAGCAATCGCAATGGGGATCTGCGTCAGGCAGAAGATACCCATAAATTTGACGATGGAACCGGTCGCCCCTGACTGCGGGTCCGGGAACGCTACGCCAAGCTGTACAGAGGTGACAAAATAGGTCACCACGTCGGCGAGCATGGCGCATAAGAAAACCCCGACATCACGGCGAATACCTGCGCGGCAGGCCATCTGCCAGACCAGATAACCGACGACAGGCCCAATCACCGCCATCGACATGCCGTTTGCCCCAAGCGTTGTCAGGCCGCCGTGCGCCAGCAGTAGCGCCTGAAACAGCAGTACAATCGCGCCGAGAACAGCTACCACACCCGGTCCAAAAAGGATAACCGCCAGACCCACGCCAGTCGGGTGCGAACAACTGCCCGTCACGGACGGAATTTTCAGCGCCGACAGCACAAAGATGAACGCACCGCAAAGCGCCAGCAGTACCTTCTGGTTACTCTCTTCCGCCACAATGTGGCGCAGGCGTACCAGCCCGTACCACAAGCAAGGAAGAAATAACATCCACCAGGCCAGTGCCCACATCGGCGGTAAAAAACCTTCCATGATGTGCATGGCAAATGCCTGCTCCGGTACGACAAGCAGCAACAGGCCTGCTGCCAGCCCGCTTAACGACAGGCGTTTAAGCTGTTGTTCCCGTTTCATAGCCTCTCCCACTGTTTATTCACCAGAATCGTCGAAAAATACGGCAGTGGCTGTTCGTCGCTTACCTCAGCGAGTTGCCGCCAGCACTGTTCTCCCGGCAGGGTCGCTTCGGCCATCATCACTGCGCGGTCAAGCAATCCGGCATCGGCCAGCAACGCTTTGACGCGTGCGAAGCGGCCATAGACTTTCATCAGCACCAGGCTGTCGTGATTCGCCAGCGCCTGTTTAATCTCATCCTCCGGCGCGGTACAGGAGACCACCGCCAGCGATTGTTGCTCCATAGCAAGCGGCGTTTGCGTACGCGCGGCAATAGCGGCAAAAGAGGTCACCCCAGGCACGATTTCCAGCCAGTCAGGGCGCCCCAGACGCTGCAACAAGAAGACCCAGGTGCTGAACAGCATGGCATCACCCAGGGTAATGAAACCCACCTGCTTTCCGGCACGGGTTTCTGCGCTAAGCGCGGCGGCCACTTCATCCCAGACGGCCTCTTTTTCCGCACTGTCGGCACTCATCGGAAAGTGGGTACAGCGGATTTCCGTCTGCTCGCCCAGATATTCCCGCACGATTGAGAGCGCAAGGCTGTCGCCCCCTTTTCTCCCTGCCGGGGCATAAAGCACATCAAGCTTGCCGAGAACGCGCGCGGCGCGCACAGTGAGAAGGTCGCTGGCACCGGGGCCAATCCCTAATGCGTACAGTCTGCCGCTCATGCCGCTGCCTCCAGTGACTCGCTCAGTGCCTTATGCAGATGCGCGACAAACATCGCGCGGATCTCCGGGTTTTCACCCAGTCCCTGCAGCCACGGCGTTGCCGCAATCCCGACACGTTCAAACTGCGTTTTCCACGAATCTTCGTCATCGGACGCCATATCGTTAATGGCGTGATCGCCTGCCACCAGCATCAGTGGCATCAGGTGCACCGCACTGATACCTTCGCGGCGCAGACTGTCTATCAGCACGTCAACTTCCGGGTAGCTTTCCACTGCGCCGACACGCGCCGGGAAACGGTGCGACGCCATCATGTGGTCGAGGCAGGCGTAAGCGGCGAAGGCGTGATGGCTCGCCCCGTGGCCCATAAACACCACTTTTTCACCGTCTGCCAGCGTCGGCATCTGGCGAGCCAGCGCCTGCATCAGAAGCATGTAGTCGTCGTGGCTACTGAGCAGCGGTGCACCGATCACCATGCGTTTGAACAGATGCCGCAGGGTTTGTACCTCGTGGACAATTTTTTCGTATTCGTCACCGTTAATGATATGCAACGACTGGATCGCCACATCCTGATAGCCCAGGTCGGCCAGTTTTTGCAGGGCCTGCAAGGGGGTGTCGATGTGCAGATTGTCGCGGCGTTTGAGCTTGCGAATGATCATTGTGGAGGTAAAGGCCCGAAACAGCGTGCGATCGGGGCAGCTGGCGGCAAGTTCCCGTTCACAGGCCACAATATTTTTTTCACAAGTGTCGTGATAGCTGGTGCCGAAACTCACCACCAGAAGCGCTTTCTTCATGTTCCTTTCCTCACTGTGTGGCAAGCCAGCGCAGCAGTCGCTGCGAAAACGCATCCAGGCTTTCCAGTAGCTCCTCACCCGAAACCGCTGGCTGCGGGCGCGTAATAACAATGCAGGGGATCCCCGCGTCCAGACATGGCTGAACTTTTTCCTGATACCCGCCTTCCGCACCGGAGGCTTTGGTAATCATCACATCCGCACGGCACTGACGGTAAAAGGCGGCATTGAACTCTGCGCTAAACGGCCCGCACATGGCGTAGATCTCGCCAACGCCAAAACCGTTTTCAACGCACTGCGTCATTACATCAGCAACGGGCAGCACCCGCGCCAGCAAGGTCTTCCCGGCAAGCCCCGCGCGCCATCGCGCCAGGTCTTTGCTGCCGGTCGTCAACAACACGCGCTGTCCAAGTCCGTGTGCGACTTTGCAGGCTTCGTCAATCGAGGCGACCTTGTACAAAAGTGGATGTTCCAGCTCCGGTAGTTGTTCCGGGCGCTGATAACGGCTTAGCAGCACGTTTGCCCGCCGACAGGCCGCGGCGATGTTCTGACTGACCACCTCGGCATAGGGGTGTGACGCATCCACCACCCAGCGGGTCTGGTTATCGTTAAGCCAGCGCAGCATGGCGTCAGGTTCCATCCGACCGCAGCGCACCTCGCCGCGGATATCTCCCGCCAGATGCTGTCCGGTGGGGGTTGCCACCGACAGGGTGTAACACACCCCGGCTGCGTCGAGTCGCTGGCAAATGGCCCGCGCATCGCTGGTGCCGCCAATGACCAGTACGTCGCCTGGCCTCACAACTCGTAGCCTCGCGGTGTGATCATCAAGCCGTCCGCCACGTAGGTTGCTTTGTTGCCGACAATGACCAGGCTTGTCATGTCGACCGGTTCAAAATCCATCTCGCCGAGAGTGGTTAGCCACTTCTCTTCTTTTTTACGTCCGGCGGATTTCACAATCCCCACCGGCGTTTGCGGGCTTTTGCTGGCCGCCAGCAGTTCAAATGCGCGCGCAAGGTGCCCTTCGCGGCCTCGGCTACGCGGGTTGTAGAAGCAGATAACAAAGTCAGCTTCCCCGGCGGCGACAATACGTTTTTCAATGACCGGCCACGGGGTCAGTAAGTCGCTCAGGCTGATATGACAGAAGTCATGCATCAGCGGTGCGCCGAGCAGCGCCGCCGCCGCAATACTGGCGGTCATACCGGGGATCAGACGCACTTCCACGTCCAGTTTCTGCTTACTAACCAGTTCAAGAACCAGCCCCGCCATGCCGTAAATGCCAGCATCGCCGCTGCTGATAAGCGCCACGTTATGCCCGGCCTGCGCCAGTTCAATCGCCGCCTGGCAGCGCTCAATCTCTTTGCACATGCCGGTTTTGATCACCTGCTTATCGCCCGTGAACGCTTTCACCAGATGGGTATAGGTTTTGTATCCCACCACGATCTCCGCAGCCTGCAAGGCTTCTGTCGCCTCCATGGTCATCATTGCCTGTGAGCCAGGGCCAATCCCGATAACAGTTAACATCAGTGTGAAACTCCCAAAGTAATAGTGACGCCCTGCTCACGCAGAGTCTCGCCAATCAGTTGCCCACGACTCATCAGCCAGGCTGCGGGGCCGGATACGCTTCCCACGCCGGTGGCCTGACGCACAAAGTCAGAGGCAGGGAAACGATGCTCATGCTGACGCAGGGCATCAGCGGTAAAGATTTCAAACGGCACATGCAGGCTTTCTGCCAGTTGCGTGAGCGCTTTCTCATGCTCTTTCAGGGTGATGCTGCCTATGGCGCGCAGTGCCAGGGGGTCGAAAGCGTATGCCTGCAACTGTTGCTTAAGCAGCCCTGACACCACTGCAAACGGGGTATCGCGACGACAGCCAATGCCCGCCACTACACGACGGGGAACCAGCTTGTAGACCGGCACCGCCAGTTCGGGCAGTTCAGACTGCACGGTCACGCAAATCAGCGCCGTCAACGCAGGCATATCGTCGAGAGAGGCCACCGGAATAAACCCACGCGTGTCGCAGCGTTCAACGTCATTGCGCAATGCGTCTTCACACCACAGGCCGATGCGTTCGCCGCTGACCAGCCAGTGGTTGATTGTCTTTACCGCTCCGCGCAGATCCTCCATGCGCGCATCCAGCTGGCAGGCCAGCGTATCGAGCGCCGCCAGTTCGTTGACATCCGTTGCTGTGGTGATCACCGGGTCCGCACCAAGGATGCCGGCCAGATAACGAGCCAGCGCATTTGCCCCACCGAAATGGCCGGAAAGCAGGCTGATGACGTGCTGTCCACGTTCATCGATAACGATCACCGCCGGGTCGCTGAATTTGTCATTTACCAGCGGGGCCAGTACCCGTACGGCAATCCCCGTCGCGCCGATAAACACCAACGCCGAGTGCTGTGTGAAAGCATCGCGCAGTGACCGGGCAAAACCGCCGTCGAAAGCCACAAAACCCTCTTCCAGCAATTTCTCGCTGGTATAGCAGGTCATGGGCAGTGCTCCTTTCAACCGGTTCGCCAGAGCAACACCGCCGGGCGTCAGACAGAACAGAGCGATAGATTCAGGCTTTACGGTATTCATGGCTAAAATCCGCGGCATAAAGACGTGAGTAGTGGTACTCCTCGCCAAGGAACGATCCAACGAGGATCAGTGCGGTTTTACGAATACCGGCATCGCGAACTTTGTCAGCAATGTCCTCAAGGGTTCCGCGCACCGTCTGGCTTTCCGGCCAGGTGGCTTTATAAATCACCGCCACGGGCGTGGCTGCCGGATAACCGCCTTCGATCAGGCGCTCCGCCACCCGATTAATGCGCTGTACTGAGAGATAAATCGCCATTGAGGTCTGGTGGCTGGCAAAGGATTCCAGCTGTTCCAGCGGCGGAACCGGGGTACGACCTTCCAGGCGGGTAATAATCAGGCTCTGCGACACTTCCGGCACGGTATATTCCACGCCCAGTTCCGCAGCCGCCCCAAGAAAGGCACTCACGCCGGGAACGACCTTCCATTGAATACCGCGTTCAGTCAGCACTTCCCCTTGTTCACGCACTGAGCCATAAAGGGAGACATCACCGGTTTGCAGACGCACCACTACTTTTCCTGCTTTTACACCGGCCTCCATCAGGTCGATAATCTGTTCAAGGTGCAGTTCGGCACTGTCGTGACACTCTGCGCCCGGTGAGCAGTATTCGAGCAGATCGGTATTAATGAGTGAGCCCGCGTAAATAACGACCTGTGCCTGCTGCAACAGGCGGTATCCTTTCAGGGTGATCAGCTCGCGGTCACCGGGGCCAGCACCGACAAACCAGACGGTTTGCGCATCAAATTGTTCAGCCATGAGACTCTTCCTTCTCGCAGGAAATCACAAAAACAGGGTTATTCGGTTTGAAGTAGTGGCCGCTGCCCAACGCATGAAGAAGCGAAACCTGAATTTGCTGGCAGTCCAGCATGGCGACCTGGCAAGCAGCGAGGTGGCTCAGCGCACTGCTGAGGTTCTCCTGCAGGATAAAGGTCATCACCAGGCGTCCACCGGGGATCAGTTGGGCCAAAGACCAGTCAATAAGTTGAATAAGATTGCCACCGCTGCCGCCCATAAAAACCGCGTCGGCGGGCTGGCCTATAAATAACGGCGCCACGCCCGGGACAATGGTGATATTGCGACAGCCAAAGTGCTGGCAGTTCTCTTCCAGCAGCCCCAGCGCCGCCGGATTACGCTCAATGGCCGTCACCTGCAATTGCGGGTGGCAGAGGGCAGCCTCAATGGAGACGCTGCCCGTGCCTGCGCCAATATCAATAAGATGACGCGCGCCGGATAAGTTCAGGCGTGAGAGCGCCAGCGCACGGACCACTTCTTTGGTCATCGGCACATTTTCACCGCGTAAAAACAGTTCATCTTTCATTGAGGATCACCACAACATTCATCTCATACTGCGCATGGACGTCACGGGCGAGCAGCCAGTGAATATGTTCGTTTTCCATCGCCAGATTTTCGCCAATCACCAGCCAGCGCTCACCCGCACCGCGTGCCACCAGGGCAGCGGCAATTTCCCGCGGCCCACAGCGGACATCGGTCACCATTGCGGTTTTAGGGGAACGGGCCAGCGCGTCAAAATCTACGTCGCGCCCGTGGGAGCTGGTAAGCCAGATATCATTCATATCGATACCGGTCTTCGCGCACAGATACTGCACGGCGCTGATGCCCGGAATAATGCGCACCTCTTCAATGCCGAACTCGGCCACCAGCCGTTTGCCAATGCCGTAAAACAGCGGGTCACCGGAGGCAAGCACCACCACGCGCTGATGCATCCGCTGCGCAATCCAGCGGATTAATCCGGGGATGTCAGCATCCAGCACGCGACGTTCGCCGGCAAAATCAGGAAACTGTTCGAGATGGCGTTTGCCACCAATCAGGACATCCGCCTGCGCGACGGTATCCAGCGCCATTGGCGTCATTAAGGCCAGTGAGGCAGGCCCCATTCCTGCGACGGTTAGCATTGCAAATCCTCCACAATGTCCCGGAACGGGCGGTTCGCGCCGAGGATTTGGTTATCAAACGAAAACATGATGGCGTCGCACTGAGGGGGATTTTTGGTAAAGCGCAGGTTCTGCATGACACGTTGACAGATACGCTGCGCCAGATGGTTGTAGAGATGATCGAATCCCGCCGCATCGATGTGCTCCATCGCCGCTTCGGTGGTGTCACATTCGCTCACTTTGAGCAGTAAGTCATGCGGGGCGCCGAGCAGCGCCAGATGCGCCACCAGTGTTTCCATGCGTGCATCGGCAATATGGCTATGGGTGTGGAAGATCCCGGCGGCAATTTTTACCAGCTTACCTGGATGACCAATCAGCACAATTTGCCGATAACCCAGGCGAACGGCCTCTTCAACCATATAGCCCACGAAATTGCTCATGGTGACCACGATATTGCCGGAAAGTCCCATCTGTTCGCGGACAAAGCGCTCCCCGTGGTTGCCAGGCACCAGCACCACTCGTTCCAGCCCGGCTTCGTGTTTGATTTCCAGTTCCAGGGAAAGTGAGCGTTTCCAGCTCTCTTCAGACATTGGCGTGACAATACCAGTGGTACCGATAATCGAAATCCCGCCCAGAATACCCAGCCTGCTGTTGTAGGTTTTTTGCGCCCGTTCTTCCCCTTCCGGTGCGAAGATTTCCACTTCGGCGCCGCGCGAAGGGCCGATCACTTCGCGTACGGCAGCTTCTATAGTCTGCCGCGGCGTACGGTTAATGGCAGCGCTGCCGACCGGCAGGCCAATGCCTTTGCGCGTCACCGTGCCCACACCTTCACCACCAGACAGCACAATCTCTCCGCCTTCATTCAGCGTAACGCGAGCAAAAATCAACATGCCGTGCGTGGCATCGACATCATCGCCACCGTCTTTGCGGATAGCGGCTATACCCTGCTGACCTTCAATATGCGGAGATTCAACGTTAAGGCGCAGCGTGACGCCGGAGGGTGTGACAATCGACACCTGATGAATGATGTGCTGGCGCAGGACCATCAGCGCCGCAACCTTCGCCGCCGCTGTCGCGCAGGATCCGGTGGTATAGCCTTTGCGTAGCGCTTTGCCGTTGTGCCACACCGGAGCGTCGAACGTCTCTTCGCTCATTACGCCTCCCGCATAAAATACAAAAAGGCGTTAATGATAGCCGCCGCTACATTGCTGCCACCTTTGCGTCCCAGCGCGGCAATCCCCGGTAGCCCACTTTCCACCAGCGCATCTTTCGATTCCGCCGCGCCGACAAAGCCGACCGGGACGCCAACTACGCCGCGCACGCGGGGGTTTTGTTCCAGTAAGCGGAAGAGCGCGGTGGGGGCATTACCAAAAACGAAGATTTTGTCGCCCTCTTCGCTGAGCGCCAGATCCACTGCCGCCATTGAGCGAGTGATCCCCGCCTCTTTCGCTTTACGCACCACGCGAGGGTCACTGATATAGCACTTCACCTCACCGCCAAATTTTGCCAGCAGAGTTTTGTTGATTCCGGAAAGGGCCATCGTTGTGTCAGTGTAAAGCGTGCAGCCGCTGTGTATTGCCTGGCCGAGGCTTTCCAGCGCGTGCGGAGAAAACCACAGGATATCCAGCCAGTCGAAATCGGCGGTCGTGTGAATCACTCGTTTGATGATGGCTTCTTGCAGAGGGCTGGCAAAACGGTAGTCAGGCCGGGTTTCGCGAATGATGTCGCCAATAATGACAAAACTTTTGTCTTCAATGGCCTGAGGTTGCTGTAAATAATCCATAGTTTTCATCAGATTGCTGCTCCTGCCAGCGTAACATGCGTAAGCGCAAATACGGCCAGTGCAAGGGTGGAGGCTACCCACATAAGGCGGATGGTTTGCGAAATATCGTCAACAGTGATGGCGCGGGTCTCATCGCCAATCAAGGGTTTTTCGACGCGCTGGCCAAAGTAATCATTTGGCCCGCCAAGCTGCACACCAAGCGCCCCTGCAACGGTGCCCTCCGGCCAGGCGCAGTTGGGACTGCTGTGATTACGTCTATCACGCCAGCCGATGCGAAACGCGCGTGCCGGGTTCAGCCGGCAAAGCCAGGCGGCAACGCTTAACAACAGCCAGCTAAGGCGTGCCGGGATAAAATTGGCCACGTCATCAATACGCGCGCTCACCATGCCAATGGCACGATATTTTTCGTGTTTGTAGCCCACCATCGAATCGAGGGTATTCACAGCCTTGTAGGCCATCGCCAGCGGCGCGCCGCCCAGCAATAAAAAGAACAACGGAGCAATAACGCCATCCACGGTGTTTTCTGCCACGGTTTCCACGACCGCCCGGGTGATCTGCGGCGGCTGTAGTTGCGAGGTGTCGCGCCCGACAATCCAGGAGAGTTTTTCCCGGCTTTGAGCAAGCGTGCCGTGGCGTAAGGCCTGCTCGACTTCCCGTGCCGCATCAGCCAGACAACGCGCCGCCAGCAAGGTGTAAATCATCCACACCTCCACACACCAGCCGAGCCACGGATGGATTGCTTGCGCGAGAGTCAGCACACCGTATGCCGCGCCCCAGGTGGCCCCCACGACTACCACCCACATCACTCCACCACCGATACGCAAAGCACTATCCGAATGACAGACCCGGCGAACGACTCGCTGGGTCTGCGTGATCAGCGCGCCAATCCAGCGGACCGGATGCGGCCAGTGCGGAGGGTCACCCAGCCAGCGGTCAAGAAGCCAGGCGGCACACCAGGCAAGGATCGTCATAGCGCGCTCCTTGCGGCGGCTATCCAGCGGCTCAGCATGGTCGGACGTTGGGCAAAATGGATATGCAAATAGCTGGCGTAGGTGTTGCCCACCTGCCAGCCTCCCTGCCACTGGGATAAGATCTTGCCATCCCGGATTTTCCGGCACTGCATGACCGCATCCTGCTCAGGGTTGAAATCAGAGTAGTGGAATTCATGTCCACGCAACGTCTCGCCTTCATCGGCAAGTAGCGTGGGCTGGCTGGCAGTCGCTTCGCAGTAACCAAAGCGGGTCAGGCCTTTTCCCATCTCGCTGTGGCCGGGTATCACCCCCACCATTGAATGAATATCGCCCGCGTCATCGCGCAGCGTAGAGCCGAGATACATCAGGCCACCGCACTCGGCATAAATCGCCACACCGCGCCGGTGCGCCGAACGGATAGCTTCGAGCATGGATGTATTCGCAGAAAGGGCGCGGGCGTGGAGTTCCGGGTAACCGCCACCAAGCCAGAGCATCTGACATTCGGGCAATTCAGCGTCATGCAGTGGGCTAAAACGCACAATCTTCACACCCGCACTGCGTAGCAACTCTATGTTATCGGGATAATAAAAGTTGAATGCCTCATCATCAGCCAGTGCGAGCGTTAGCCCCTCCCCTTCGCCACATAGAGGTAAGGCGGGCCATTGCCCCTGCGGTAAAGACGGGAGTGTGCTCAGGGAAAGCAACGTATCGATATTCAGTGTTTGCGCGATACACCCGGCAAAATCACGCCAGGGTCGGGAATCGATGACAGATTCACGTGCAGTGACCAGCCCCAGATGACGTTCCGGTAGCGTCACCCCGGACGTGACAGGCACATAGCCCAGCGCAGGAATGCCGCAATAGTGTTCGATAGCATGCCTGAGCAACTGGTAATGGCTGTCGCTATTGACGCGGTTAACAATAACACCCGCGATATTGAGTGCCGGGTCGAAATGTTGAAAACCCATTACCGTAGCGGCGATAGAGGTCGACACCGCTTTTCCATCGACCAGCAAAATGACCGGTACGCCAAGCTGTTTTGCCAGTGCGGCGCTGCTGCAATAATTGGGGTCAGTGCCATAACCATCGTACAGGCCCATAACACCTTCAATCACGGCGATATCCGCGTCGCCCATTTGTTGATTAAACAAGGCATTCAGCGTCGGGGCGGGGAGCATAAAGCTGTCAAGGTTGCGGGACTCAACGCCCGTTACGGCGGTATGCCAGGCGGTATCGAGATAGTCCGGGCCGACTTTAAATGGCTGTACCCGCATACCGCGCTGCTGTAAAACGCTCAGCAAGCCAAGAGTAACGGTGGTTTTACCACAGCCACTTCCGGTACCGGCAAGGATAAAGGCGCGACGCCCGTCAGACATACCTTAAGACCCCGTTCAGGGTGGAAAGGCTGTGTCAGGCTGTGCGTGATTCCAGTCAATGACTGTACGCGTCTGAGCAACTGACTTCCCACCGAAGTTGTTGAGAGTAACCATCAGGTCGGTCTTCTGGCTTAGCGTCGTCCTCGCCCGTCCTTCCCAATCTTGCGATCAGTGGTGATTACGGGGTCGTCAGCATCACAGCAGCGGGGGCTGCGGGGGATTCTCACCCCCTTCCCAGCCGCGATAATTTGCGGCAAACCTGTTGGCTTCATTGTTCGTTTCACTGATACAGCATATTGCTGAAAAGTGATTTTGCTCCTGACTGCAATCTATCGCATCAGGGAAATAAAAACTGGTTCAGTTTATCCCTGCAGGGGCAATAATTTGTTGCGCTATAACAATTTATTGTTCAGCCTTTACTTGAATCTCTTATTTCGACGGCCTTCCAGGCAATTTTATTGATTTGGCAAATAACAAAATATTGTTATCGGAAATTTAATCGCCGTCATAGTTTGCATTATTCTGCAGGCGAAAAACTTGCGGCGTCACCTGGTATGTCTGGCGAAATACTTTGCAAAAATAGCTCGTTTGAGAAAAACCTAAATTACGGGCGATGCTGGCGATACTCCAGTCACTGTGGCAAAGCATTTCACGAGCACTGGCCATACGCTGGCGATTCACCCAGGCATTAAAGCCAATTCCCTGATATTTTTTGAACAGTTTACTGAAATAGTACGGGCTGAGATAAACATGCGCCGCAACATCTTCCAGGCGCAACTCATCCGAGAGATGGGCGTCAATATAGCGCAACGCCTTTTTCATCTTGCTGTCATGAGGCCCCTGATTTCGACTCGTTCGCCCCGTCTCCTGCGCCTGTTGCTGATCTTTGATGACAACAAAGTTGAGCTGTTTTTTAAGACAATTTTCGACAATCAGCTTAAGCAGATCTGCCGATGCGATAACCCGGGAGTAATCCATCTCTGGTACATTCAGAAACTCATCCATTAATTTCTGATCCGCCTGCCAGCGATCATCAATATTAAGAATATTAATGAGTTCAACATTATCGCCTTCGCGCAAACGCACCTGCCCACACAGTACAAACCCGACCAGGTGCCCGGCAATGACCAGAGGAATAGAAAAGTCGGTAAGTCCGGCGTGACAACGGTAGATACAGGGTTGGTTGGATTTAGAGGCTTCGAAGCCGCCACAACGATCGCTCATACGACACCGTGCGCTGTGCTGCGGGTTCTGACGCATCAACTGGCAAAACGGGGTGAAGTTGAAAAGCTCGGAAATTTCTTCGCCGTGGATATTAACGACAACAACGGCCAGACCGGTGGCTTGTGCAAAATCCTGGGCGATTTTATTAATGAGTTCGGAGTTTAGTGCACTCGCAGAAATCATGATAAAACCTCTCAGTTAATTTTAATTTATTGTTATAAACAAACCTATTTTGTTTACACATCATTCATATTAAATAACTATAAATAACATTGAATGACCATAGGTTGAATTCAAGATAACAAAAGTCTCCCTTCCCAGGGAGACGATTAAGTGCGTTCGTGAAAGCAGATCACGAAATAATTTCACACTGGCATTTATTGCATCAGGCTATTCTGAATATGCTTCAGTTTTCACTTTCCTCAAGTTTGCACGCATTGCAGGGCAGATTTTTACCAATCAGATAACGATAGCAGGCAGCCCCCGCGCATCCCCCGATAACAGTGGCGAACATCGGTACCAGGAAATAAGGGATTTCGCGCCCGCCCGTAAAGGCGATTGTGCCCCAGCCCGCCAGGAACAAGAAAATTTTCGGACCGAAGTCGCGGGCCGGATTCATGGCGAAGCCGGTTAGCGGCCCTAAAGAAGCACCGATGACCGCGACCAGGATACCAATCAACAGCGGAGCCAGTGGGCCACGCGGTACGCCGTTACCATCATCCGTTAACGCCATGATCATGCACATAAAGATGGAAGTAATCACGATTTCCACCAGAGCAGCCTGCCAGATACTTAATGCCGGAGCCGCATATGTAGTAAACAGGCCCGCCAGTTGCAAGCTCTCTGCGCTTCCCCGCACCAGATTATGCGCGGTTTCATATTCGACAAACACATTATGGTAGAGCAGATAGACCATTGCCGCGCCACCGCACGCACCGGCTATTTGCGCAATAATGTAGGGCACGACTTTACGCACGGGAAAACAGGCGAAAAGCCATAACGCAATGGTAACCACAGGGTTAAGATGCGCTCCAGACACTCCTGCGGTGAGATAGACAGCCAGGGAAATGCCCAGCCCCCAGATGATGCAAATTTCCCACCATCCAAGCGTCACACCGGCAATTTTCATGGCGCACAGGCATCCGATCCCAAAAAACATAAACAGGCCTGTGCCTAAAAACTCGGCAATACATTGCGCCTTAAGTGAATCATTCATATGTCATCTTCCTGGTTGGGTCACATTCACACCAGCACGCCTGAAGCTGGCAGCAGAGTACAACGCCGGTCACTATAGAAATACGATGCTGAAAAGTGTTGGCAACCTCAGAGTAAAAATGCCAAAAAAATCGCTTCTTAATAACAATATTTTGCCATTCAGGTTAATTGAATATCGGGCTGCGCCCTATTTCATTGGCTATTATCCGCCTAATTGAAATAACAAATTATTGTTATTTTTCCTGTGTCGTTTTACAGCATTGCTCACAGAATTATTTCGCACGCGCAAATATCACAACATATTTATAAAGTCACTATCAAAAATGTAAATATGAAATTTGAATAGCAATATTTTGCTATAACAAGAACATTAAAATAATTATATAAATCAAAAAGATAATCACAAGTCTGACAATTATTTGTTTTAATTAAACCAGGAAGTTTCGAATGTAATTTCAGGACAGCCATTCTTTTTCCTCGCTTATTTGTATAGTCCAAAAATCGGGACAACCTTATCGAGGTCTTTATGCAACAAGAAGCATTAGGAATGGTGGAAACCAAAGGTTTAACGGCCGCAATTGAAGCCGCAGATGCGATGGTGAAATCCGCCAATGTCATGTTAGTGGGCTACGAGAAAATAGGTTCTGGCCTGGTGACAGTCATTGTTCGCGGCGATGTTGGCGCCGTGAAAGCAGCAACGGATGCAGGTGCTGCCGCAGCCGCTCAGGTGGGTGAAGTGAAAGCCGTACACGTCATTCCGCGTCCGCACACTGATGTTGAAAAAATCCTACCTAAGGGAATTAGCCAATGAGTAGCAATGACCTGGTGGAACAGATCATGGCTCAGGTGATCGCCAAAGTGTCATCACCGACACCCGCGATTTCCCCCACTGTAATCCATCCCAAACGAGAGACGGCTATGGCAGAAAAAAGCTGCAGTTTAACGGAATTTGTTGGTACGGCGATCGGCGACACCGTCGGTCTGGTGATTGCAAACGTCGATAGCGCGTTGCTTGATGCGATGAAGCTGGAAAAACGCTACCGCTCAATCGGCATTCTCGGCGCACGTACTGGCGCAGGCCCGCACATCATGGCGGCAGATGAAGCCGTCAAGGCAACCAACACCGAAGTGATCAGCATTGAATTACCGCGTGATACCAAAGGGGGAGCAGGCCATGGCTCACTGATCCTCTTCGGTGGCAATGATGTCTCCGACGTCAAACGTGCCGTCGAGGTTGCGCTAAAAGAACTCGATCGTACCTTCGGCGATGTTTATGCCAACGAAGCAGGTCACATTGAAATGCAATACACCGCTCGTGCCAGCTACGCGCTGGAGAAAGCCTTTGGTGCACCGGTTGGCCGTGCCTGTGGCGTGATCGTTGGCGCACCGGCCTCCGTCGGGGTGTTAATGGCCGATACAGCGCTGAAATCCGCCAATGTGGAAGTGGTGGCCTATAGCTCACCGGCAAAAGGCACCAGCTACAGCAACGAAGCCATTTTGATCATTTCCGGCGATTCCGGCGCCGTGCGTCAGGCCGTCATTTCGGCCCGTGAGATCGGTAAAACCGTGCTGGGCACAATGGGTTCTGAGCCGAAAAACGACCGCCCGTCTTATATCTGATAACAGAGAGGCTGTTTCATGAGATCGAAACGATTTGAAGCGCTGGCGAAACGCCCTGTTAACCAGGACGGCTTTGTGAAGGAGTGGATTGAAGAAGGCTTTATCGCAATGGAAAGCCCGAACGATCCTAAACCCTCCATTCGTATTGTCGACGGCGTGGTTACTGAACTGGACGGTAAACCTGCCAGTAAATTTGACCTGATAGACCACTTTATTGCCCGCTACGGTATCAACCTGGATCGCGCGGAAGAAGTTATGGCAATGGACTCTGTCAAACTCGCCAATATGCTTTGCGATCCTAACGTTAAGCGCAGCGACATTGTGCCGCTCACCACTGCAATGACCCCGGCAAAAATCGTCGAAGTGGTGTCACATATGAATGTGGTGGAAATGATGATGTCGATGCAGAAAATGCGCGCACGTCGCACCCCATCACAGCAGGCACACGTCACTAACGTCAAAGACAACCCGGTACAAATTGCCGCCGATGCTGCAGAAGGCGCGTTCCGCGGATTTGACGAACAGGAAACCACCGTCGCGGTCGCCCGTTATGCCCCTTTCAATGCCATCGCACTGTTGGTCGGTTCACAGGTTGGTCGTCCTGGCGTATTAACACAATGTTCGCTGGAAGAAGCAACCGAACTGAAACTGGGTATGCTCGGCCACACCTGCTATGCGGAAACCATCTCTGTTTATGGTACTGAGCCTGTGTTTACCGATGGCGACGATACGCCATGGTCAAAAGGCTTCCTGGCCTCATCCTATGCATCGCGCGGCCTGAAAATGCGCTTTACCTCCGGTTCAGGGTCAGAAGTTCAGATGGGTTATGCCGAAGGCAAATCCATGCTTTACCTGGAAGCACGCTGCATTTACATCACCAAAGCCGCCGGTGTTCAGGGTCTGCAAAACGGATCGGTAAGCTGTGTGGGGGTACCTTCTGCCGTGCCGTCAGGTATTCGCGCTATCCTTGCCGAAAACCTGATTTGTGCCGCTCTGGATCTGGAGTGCGCGTCCAGTAATGACCAGACGTTTACCCATTCGGATATGCGTCGTACCGCCCGTTTGCTGATGCAATTTTTGCCGGGCACCGATTTTATCTCCTCCGGTTATTCCGCTGTGCCGAACTACGACAATATGTTCGCCGGTTCCAACGAAGATGCGGAAGACTTTGACGATTACAACGTTATCCAGCGCGACCTCAAAGTTGATGGCGGTTTACGCCCGGTGCGTGAAGAAGATGTTATCGCCATTCGCAACAAAGCGGCTCGCGCTTTGCAGGCCGTCTTCGCCGGTATGGGATTACCACCTATCACTGACGAAGAAGTGGAAGCGGCAACATACGCCCACGGCTCAAAAGATATGCCAGAGCGCAATATCGTCGAAGACATCAAATTCGCTCAGGAAATCATCAACAAGAACCGTAACGGTCTCGAAGTGGTAAAAGCCCTCGCCCAGGGCGGCTTTAAAGATGTCGCACAAGACATGCTGAATATTCAAAAAGCCAAACTGACGGGTGACTACCTGCATACCTCCGCCATCATCGTCGGCGACGGGCTGGTGCTCTCTGCGGTAAACGATGTGAACGACTATGCCGGTCCGGCAACAGGTTATCGCCTGCAAGGTGAACGCTGGGAAGAGATCAAAAACATCCCGGGCGCACTCGATCCGAACGAATTGGGCTAAGGGGTGAATGATGGAAATCAACGAAAAATTGCTGCGCCAGATCATCGAAGATGTACTGGCAGAGATGCAAACCAGCGATAAAAAAGTCTCGTTTAGCGCCCAACCTGGTAGTGCGGTAAAAACCGCAGCAACGGCTGAAGGCGGCTTTCTGACGGAAATTGGCGAAGCGAAACCCGGCACTCAACAAGATGAAGTGATCATCGCCGTTGGCCCAGCTTTCGGTCTTTCGCAAACCGTGAATATCGTCGGTTTGCCGCACAAGAGCATCCTGCGTGAAGTCATTGCCGGTATTGAAGAAGAAGGCGTGAAAGCGCGTGTGATTCGCTGCTTCAAATCGTCTGACGTGGCGTTCGTCGCCGTGGAAGGCAACCGCCTTAGCGGCTCGGGTATCTCCGTGGGTATTCAGTCAAAAGGCACAACGGTCATTCATCAGAAGGGATTGCCGCCGCTTTCCAACCTGGAACTTTTCCCGCAGGCACCACTGCTGACGCTGGAAACCTACCGTCAGATTGGCAAAAACGCAGCGCAATACGCGAAACGCGAATCGCCGCAACCCGTACCGACTCTGAACGATCAGATGGCACGGCCGAAATATCAGGCCAAGTCCGCCATTCTGCATATCAAAGAGACCAAGTACGTCGTGACCGGGAAAAACCCGCAAGAGCTGCGCGTTGCGCTTTAAAAGGACAACACCATGAATTCTGACGCAATTGAATCGATGGTTCGTGATGTGCTGAGCCGCATGAATAGCCTGCAGGGAGCAACCCCGGTAATGGCATCAACCGCGCCATCAGGCAGCACCACGCATCAGGCCAAAGTTAGCGATTACCCGCTGGCGAACAAACATCCGGAGTGGGTGAAAACATCCACCAATAAAACCCTCGATGAGCTAACGCTGGAGAGCGTGCTGGACGGGAAAATTACCGCACAGGATATGCGAATCACCCCGGAAACCCTGCGTATCCAGGCATCGATCGCCAAAGATGCAGGACGTGACCGACTGGCTATGAACTTCGAGCGGGCGGCGGAACTGACCGCCGTACCAGATGATCGCATCCTTGAGATTTACAACGCACTGCGTCCCTACCGTTCAACGAAGCAAGAGTTGCTGGATATCGCAGAGGACCTGGAAAGCCACTATAAGGCAAAAATTTGCGCAGCGTTTGTACGTGAAGCGGCAGCGCTTTACGTCGAACGGAAGAAACTCAAAGGCGACGATTAAACACAGGGATGACTTATGCGTTATATAGCTGGCATTGATATTGGTAACTCGTCAACCGAGGTGGCACTGGCCACCATGGATGAAACTGGCGCACTGAATATTGTGAGCAGTTCGCTTGCGGAAACGACGGGTATTAAAGGCACGCTGCGCAATGTATTCGGCATTCAGGAAGCGCTGAACAAAGTTGTCGCCAGTGTGGGTATCTCTGTCAGCGATATCTCGCTTATACGTATTAACGAAGCAACACCGGTAATCGGTGATGTGGCGATGGAAACCATCACGGAAACCATCATCACTGAATCAACAATGATAGGCCATAACCCCAAAACACCCGGCGGCATCGGGCTGGGGGTAGGTATCACTATCACGCCGGAAGAGCTTCTGACCCGTCCAGCGGATCAACCTTATATTCTGGTTGTTTCCGCTGCATTCGATTTTTCCGATGTTGCGCGCATGGTTAATGCCTCAACGCAAGTCGGCTATCACATTAACGGCATCATATTGCAGCGCGACGATGGCGTACTGGTCAATAACCGTCTTGAGCGCCCTGTCCCCATTGTTGACGAAGTGCTTTACATCGAGCGCATTCCGATGGGGATGCTCGCTGCCGTCGAAGTGGCGATGCCTGGAAAAGTTATCGAAAGTCTCTCTAACCCTTACGGCATCGCGACTGTCTTTTCCCTGAGCGCCGATGAGACACGCAACATCGTGCCCGTTGCCAGGGCGCTGATTGGCAACCGTTCCGCTGTCGTCGTGAAAACCCCTTCTGGTGATGTAAAAGCCCGCTCGATCCCCGCAGGGAACATTGAGCTTATAACCCAGGGCAGAACGCTGAAGGTCGACGTTGCCAACGGGGCCGATGCCATCATGAAAGCAGTGAATGAGTGCCCCAGGCTGGATAACGTCACCGGCGAGGCTGGTACCAATATTGGCGGCATGCTGGAACATGTTCGCCAGACCATGGCAGAACTCACTAATAAACCCAGCAGCGATGTATTTATCCAGGATCTACTCGCTGTCGATACCGCCGTACCGGTCAACGTAACAGGGGGGCTGGCGGGTGAATTCTCACTCGAACAAGCCGTTGGCATCGCCTCTATGGTCAAATCAGACCGCCTGCAAATGGCCATGATCGCCCGCGAAATCGAGCAAAAGCTACACGTTGATGTGCAGGTGGGTGGTGCAGAAGCAGAAGCCGCCATCTTTGGAGCCCTCACCACGCCGGGCACATCGAGGCCGCTGGCCATTCTTGATCTTGGAGCCGGCTCGACTGACGCCTCTATTATTACGCCGCAGGGGCAAATTACCGCCACCCATCTGGCCGGAGCCGGAGACATGGTGACGATGATCATCGCTCGCGAACTGGGACTGGAGGATCGCTACCTTGCGGAGGAAATCAAAAAGTACCCGCTGGCGAAAGTCGAAAGCCTTTTTCACCTGCGTCATGAAGACGGCAACGTGCAATTTTTCCCTGCCCCTCTTCCACCCGCAGTATTTGCCCGCGTATGCGTCGTGAAACCCGATGAACTGGTACCGCTGCCTGGAGACCTGGTGCTGGAAAAAGTGCGCCTTATTCGCCGCAGCGCCAAAGAGCGCGTCTTTGTCACCAATGCCCTGCGCGCACTACGCCAGGTAAGTCCAACCGGAAACATTCGCGATATTCCATTCGTAGTGTTGGTTGGCGGCTCCTCGCTCGATTTCGAAATACCGCAGCTCGTCACTGATGCCCTTGCCCATTACCGACTGGTGGCCGGACGGGGAAATATCCGGGGCGTCGAAGGCCCACGAAACGCAGTGGCAACGGGACTGATCCTCTCCTGGCAAAAGGAACATACCAATGGTCGTTAACCAGGACAGCCCGGTCATCGTTATCACGGCGCTCTCAGAGTGCCAGCCGCAGTGGCAGGAAGTGCTGTGGGGAATTGAAGAAGAAGGCATTCCCTGGCGCTGGCAACAGGCAGCCGGGCTTGATGTCGTCGCCCATGCCTGGCAGGCGGCGAACCAATCGGCGCTACTGGTTGGTATCGCCTGCGATAGCCAGCAACTGGTTATCCATTACCGAAATTTACCCGCATCAGCGCCGCTTTTTACGCTGATGCTTCATGAAGACCTCCAGTCCCGGCGCAAGGCAGGTAATAACGCCGCCAGACTGGTGAAGGGGATACCGTTCCGGTAACCACTTTTATCCATAAACAGGAGAAACGCAGTATGAACAACGCATTGGGACTGGTTGAAACAAAAGGTCTGGTGGGTGCAATCGAAGCCGCCGATGCCATGGTGAAATCCGCCAACGTGCAACTGGTAGGTTACGAAAAAATTGGTTCGGGTCTGGTCACAGTCATGGTGCGCGGTGACGTGGGTGCAGTGAAAGCCGCCGTTGACGCAGGCGCTGCGGCAGCCAGCGCGGTGGGTGAAGTGAAATCTTGTCACGTAATCCCGCGTCCGCACAGCGACGTCGAAGCCATTTTACCGAAATCAGCCTGACTGGCAGATAAAGGAGCACAGCGTGAAGCAATCACTCGGATTACTTGAAGTTAGCGGTCTGGCGCTGGCTATCAGTTGCGCGGATGTTATGGCGAAAGCCGCTTCCATCACGCTGCTGGGTATGGAAAAGACCAATGGCTCTGGCTGGACGGTAATCAAAGTCGCCGGCGATGTGGCCTCTGTTCAATCGGCCATCATCACTGGCGCCAACTTTGCGCAAACACGTAACGGGTTGGTGGCACAAAAAGTCATTGCGCGGCCAGCGGAGGGAATTCTGGCCTCTGCGCCAAAGCTTGCAGTCATCCCTAAAGCACCTCCTGTGTTAACAACAACAGCGGAAACCCCGTCTCAGAGCATTGAGAACGCGCTGGCACTACATGAAGAAACGTTCGCCGCTTCCGAACCGGCGACGATTCACCGGGTGACCTGCAACCTCTGCCTTGACCCGGCGTGCCCACGTCAGAAGGGAGAGCCGCGCTCGCTGTGTATTCATAGCGGTAAGCGAGGGGAATAAACATGGATAAACAGTTAGTCGAAAATGTGGTCACCCGGGTTCTGGATGAGATGCGTACGCGTCCCATTCCTCTGGGTATATCGAACCGACATATCCATCTTTCACCTGAGGATTTCGAGCGGTTATTTCCAGGTCAGACGGTGACGGTTAAAAAAGCGTTGCTGCAACCCGGTTATTTTGCGGCGGAGCAGACCGTCACGCTGGCAGGACCAAAAGGGCAACTAAAAAATGTGCGCCTGCTTGGCCCGCTACGCGGCGCCAGCCAGGTCGAGATTTCTCGTACGGACGCCCGTACGTTGGGTATCGCCGCCCCGCTGCGGATGTCCGGCAATCTGGCGGATACACCAGGCATCAGGCTGGTGAGTCCGTATGCGGAAATCGACTTACCCAACGGCGTCATCGTCGCACAACGGCACATTCATATGTCGCCGCTGGACGCTCTGGTTCTGCGCGTTTCCCATGGCGATAACGTCTGCATTGCAATTGAAGGCACCGGGCGCCGGGTGATTTTTGATGATGTCGCCATCCGCGTGGCGCCGGGTTTGCTTCTCGAAATGCATATCGATACCGATGAAGCGAATGCCTGTGGCGCAGATGAACCTGGCGCTCGCGCTCGTCTGGTACCACGCGCATGAACAGCGAACAGTTAGCGCACATTGTCGAGCGGATCGTTACCCGCCTGCAGGCCAGGCAGGGCAACACCCTCACGCTCAGCCAGGAAGAGCTGCGTCATGCCTCTGTGATGAAGTTTTTTCTGAACCATGACGCGCTCTGCGTACAACAAACCGATCTGTGTTTTCTGGGGGCGCTGGCAGACGGCGACCAGGACAACACTGCCGTTGCACATCTGTTTGAAGCTCTGGCGTTGGGCTTGTCCGTGAGCATTACATTAAACAGCAGGCTGCTGCCCTGCCTGCCCCTGAAAACGCTGGCAAAACTGCCTGTGACGTTTATGGATGAGCAAGGAAGCAAGGTGGTAATCCATCAGGAAAAAGTATTGAGTTACCGCGATGTCGCGGGCCTCAATGCATGCTGGCTTGCTATCTCCCGTAAAACGGTCATCACGGCGCTGGCCCGCGACGCGGTAATTTCGCAATACATACGACTCGTGAAGCAGGAGTAAAGCATGCATCTCGCAAGGGTAACTGGCTCGGTGGTATCGACACAAAAATCGGCTTCTCTGGTGGGCAAAAAACTGCTGCTGGTCCGGCGGGTTTCGGCAGACGGCGAACTTCCTGTCAACCCATTACAGGGTGATGAAGTGGCCGTCGATTCCGTTGGTGCAGGTGTCGGCGAACTGGTTCTGCTCAGCAGTGGGTCCAGTGCGAGGCATGTTTTTTCCGGACCGAACGAAGCCATTGATTTGGCAGTAGTGGGCATTGTCGACACCCTGTCGCGCTAAGGAGGAATGATGGCCATTTATACCCGCACTGGCGACGCTGGCACTACAGCCCTGTTTAGCGGCCAGCGCGTCAGCAAAACGCATCCACGCGTCGAGGCATACGGCACGCTGGATGAACTCAACTCCCAGTTGAGCCTCTGTGCGTGCGCCGTGCAAGTCCCTGCCAGCAAGCCATTTCTGGAAGCGGTGCAACAGCAGATTTTCTGGTTTAGCGCCGAACTGGCGAGCGAAAGCGAAACACCCTCGCCAAAACAGCGCTATGTCAGCGCCGAAGATATTGCCGCTCTGGAGCAGGCAATAGATAAGGCGATGTCTCAGGTCGACAACGTACACAGTTTTGTGCTGCCAGGACGCTGCGAAGCAGCTGCCCGCTTGCATGTTGCCCGGACACTGGCCCGCAAAGCCGAACGTCGACTGGTGGAGTTGAGTGAACAAGTAAACGTCCGTCAGGTGCTGATGCGCTATATCAACCGCCTTTCCGACTGCTTATATGCACTGGCGCGCCTGGAAGATCACCAGGCGCACCAGGAAAAAGTGATTCACGAAGTCGCGATGCGCTATCGCGCTGCGGCGCAAGTCATACCGGCGAAAGCCACCGCAATGTCACTTTCATTTCATGATCTTCATCAGCTTGCAAAAGCGGCAATGAAGCGTGCTGGCGACCTTAACGTGCCGGTGGTGATAAGCGTCGTGGACGCCCACGGCATCGGCATGCTGACCTGGCGTATGCCCGACGCGCTGCTGGTCAGTAGCGACCTGGCGCCGAAGAAAGCATGGACGGCAGTCGCGATGAAATCAGCCACACATGAACTTTCTGATGGAGTGCAACCCGGACGCGCGCTGTATGGGTTAGATGCGCACATGGAAGGCAAAGTCGTCACGTTTGGCGGCGGTTTCCCCATCTGGCGTGACGGCAACATTATTGGTGGTCTTGGTATCAGCGGTGGTTCCGTTGAACAAGACATGGACATTGCTCAGACCGCACTTGCGGCGATTAACATGGGAAAAAAATAATGAATACGACCGAACTTGAAGCCCTGATTCGCACCATCCTGAGCGAACAACTGACGCCTGCACCAGAGAAAAAAGAGATCTGCACAAAAGGAGTGTTCGGCACGCCGAATGAGGCTATCAACGCAGCACACCAGGCCTTCCTGCGCTACCAGCAGTGCCCCTTAAAAACCCGTAGCGCCATTATTTCCGGAATTCGCAATGAACTGGCTGCATATCTGGCCGAACTGGCGGAAGAGAGCGCCACAGAAACCGGTATGGGCAACAAAGAAGATAAGTTTCTCAAAAACAAAGCCGCGCTGGAAAATACCCCGGGTATTGAAGATCTCACCACCACTGCGCTGACTGGCGACGGCGGCATGGTGTTATTCGAATATTCCCCGTTTGGCGTTATTGGTTCCGTTGCACCCAGCACGAACCCGACCGAAACCATCATTAACAACAGTATCAGCATGCTGGCAGCAGGAAATACCGTTTATTTCAGTCCGCATCCGGGTGCGAAAAAGGTTTCGCTCAAGCTGATCCGCATGATCGAAGATATCGCTTTCCGCCATACCGGTATTCACAACCTGGTGGTGACCGTAGCCGAGCCCACTTTCGAAGCCACCCAGCAGATGATGGCGCATCCCAAAATCGCCCTGCTGGCAATTACCGGTGGTCCTGGCATTGTTCTGATGGGCCTTAAGAGCGGCAAAAAAGTGATCGGCGCCGGTGCCGGAAACCCACCGTGTATTGTTGACGAAACCGCCGATCTGGTGAAAGCAGCGGAAGACATCATCAATGGCGCATCCTTCGATTACAACCTGCCCTGTATCGCGGAAAAGAGCCTGATTGTTGTTGACTGCGTTGCAGACCGCCTGATGCAACAGATGCAGGCATTTGGTGCGTTGCGCATTACCGGTGCGGATATCGACAAACTTCGTGCCGTCTGTATCCAGGATGGGGTGGCCAACAAAAAACTGGTCGGTAAAAGTCCTTCACACATTCTGCAAGCCGCAGGTCTGAGCGTGCCGCCCAAAGCCCCGCGCCTGTTGATCGCCGAAGTACAAGGCAACGACCCGCTGGTTACCGCGGAGCAATTAATGCCCGTACTGCCTGTCGTTCGGGTTAACGACTTCGATGCAGCCCTCGCCCTTGCCCTCGTGGTTGAGGAAGGTTTGCACCACACGGCGGTGATGCACTCACAAAATGTCTCCCGCTTAAATCTGGCTGCTCGCAGCCTGCAGACCTCCATCTTTGTGAAAAACGGACCGTCTTATGCAGGCATTGGCGTCGGCGGTGAAGGCTTTACCACCTTCACCATCGCAACACCAACCGGCGAAGGTACAACATCGGCAAAAACTTTTGCACGTTCACGCCGTTGCGTACTGACCAACGGCTTCTCCATTCGCTAATTGAGGTCGTTATGAAGAGATTTTCGCTGCAAACGAGACTCTACAGCGGAGCAGGAAGCCTTGAGGTGCTTAAACGCTTTCGTAACAAGCATATATGGATTGTGTGCGACGGTTTTCTTGCCAGCTCACCACTTATTGAAATACTGCGCAAGATGATTCCGACAGACAACCGCGTCAGCGTCTTTAGCGACATTACACCGGATCCGACCATCGCCACGGTTGTGAAAGGCATAACGCAGATGCATTCACTCCAGCCACAGGTGGTTATTGGTTTCGGTGGCGGCTCCGCGCTGGATGCGGCAAAAGCGATCGTCTGGTTCAGCAAACAACAGGGCATCAATATCGAAACCTGTGTCGCTATTCCTACCACCAGCGGCACTGGCTCAGAGGTGACCAGCGCCTGCGTGATAAGCGATCCCGATAAAGGCATCAAATATCCCTTGTTCGATGATGCGCTCTATCCCGATATCGCCATTCTCGACCCGACACTTGTCGTCAGCGTTCCCCCCGCTATCACGGCGAATACCGGCATGGATGTGCTGACTCACGCCCTTGAAGCCTATGTATCGCCCAGGTCCAGCGATTTTACCGATGCGATGGCGGAAAAGGCAGCACAGCTTGTGTTTCAGTACCTGCCGACGGCGGTACGTAAAGGAGATTGCCTGGCGACACGTGGCAAAATGCACAATGCAGCCACTCTTGCCGGAATGGCATTCAGTCAGGCAGGGTTAGGCATTAATCACGCTATCGCCCATCAACTTGGGGGGCAATTTCACCTGCCGCATGGGTTAGCTAACGCACTGCTGCTGGGTGCAGTCATCCGCTTTAATGCCAGTGATAGACGTGCAGCGAAGCGCTATTCCCGGCTGGCAAAAGCCTGCCATTTATGCCCGCCAGGCGCGAATGAAGTGGTTGCCATTAATTCACTGATTCGCCAGATCGAGCAGCTTCGTCAGCAATGTGAGATGCCGACTCTTACAACTGCGCTGAAAGCAGACAAAGGCAAATTCCGTGAGCGGATCCCCGTCATGGTTCAGGCTGCGCTGGCTGATGTCACGCTCAAAACTACACCTCGCCCCGCTGATGGCGATGACATTCGACATCTCCTGGAGGAATTGCTGTGAGTGAAGCGGCCCTTCTCTCGCCCCCCTGGGGCGAACTAACTCCGGTAACGGCTGAGACCATTCGTCAGCGCGTTCGTGAAGCTGGCGTCGTCGGTGCTGGCGGCGCCGGGTTTCCAACCCATGTAAAACTACAGGCACAGGTCGAAATTTTTCTGGTTAATGCCGCCGAATGCGAACCGATGCTGAAAGTAGATCAGCAATTAATGGCGCAACAGGCGGCACGACTGGTGCGTGGCGTGCTTTATGGCATGACAGCAACAGGCGCTACAGAGGGCATTATTGCGCTCAAAGAAAAATATCGCGCCGCCATTGCCGCACTTACCCCACTGCTACCTGCGCAGATTCGTCTGCATATTCTGCCCGACGTCTACCCTGCCGGAGATGAAGTCATCACTATCTGGATGGCGACCGGGCGTCGTGTACCGCCTGCCGCGCTGCCAGTTACCGTTGGGGTGGTCGTCAATAACGTGCAGACCGTCCTCAATATCGCACGTGCCGTGGAACAGCAATATCCCGTGACCCGCAGAACCCTGACGGTAAACGGCGCGGTACGTCATCCTGTGACCGTAACGGTTCCACTGGGTATATCGTTACGGGAAGTGCTGGAGCTGGCGGGTGGTGCCACATCAGACCACCCCGCTTTTATTAACGGAGGTCCGATGATGGGCGGGCTATTGCCATCGCTGGATTCGCCTGTGACAAAAACCACAGGCGGCCTGCTGGTACTGCCGAAATCGCACTCGCTGATTCAACGCCGTCTGCAAGACGATCGTACCGTGCTGTCCATCGCCCGTACCGTCTGCGAACAGTGCAAGTTATGCACCGATCTCTGTCCAAGACATTTGATAGGCCATGAATTGTCACCTCACCTTCTGGTGCGTGCCGTCAATTATCAAAATGTTGCTACGCCGCAAACGCTGCTAAGTGCCCTGACCTGTTCTGAATGCAATGTCTGCGAAAGCGTTGCCTGCCCGACAGGTATCTCACCGATGAGGATCAACCGTCTGCTTAAAGCTGAATTACGCGCCAGCGGCGCACGCTATAACGGGCCACTGCGCGAGGCTGACGAGATGGCGCGCTATCGCCTGATCCCCGTCAAGCGTCTGGTGACCAAACTTGGCCTGCACGACTGGTATCAGGATGCGCCGCTGGAAGAGTGCGACATTACCCCTTCGCAGGTCGTATTACCGCTACGCCAGCATATTGGTGTGCCAGCGATTCCCTGTGTAAAAGAGGGTGAAATCGTCACACGGGGGCAACGTATTGCCGACGTTCCCGAGGGTGCACTGGGGGTGCCCCTTCATGCCAGTATCGACGGCATTATTGCATCAGTCACAGATAAAGCCATTACAGTTGTACGAGGATAACCATGTCACAGGCAATTGGAATACTTGAATTAACCAGCATAGCCAAAGGCATGGAATTGGGTGATGCCATGCTCAAAAGCGCCAATGTGACGCTTCTGGTCAGTAAGACGCTTTGCCCCGGTAAATTTTTAGTCATAGTGGGAGGCGATGTAGGGGCAGTCCAGCAGGCCATTGCCACAGGCGACAGCCAGGCCGGAGAGATGCTGGTCGACAGTCTGGTCCTTCCCAATATTCATGCCAGCGTCCTGCCTGCCATTAGCGGGCTCAATGCCGTAGATCAACGCCAGGCAGTGGGGATCGTTGAGACCTTGAGCGTGGCTGCCTGCGTCAGTGCGGCAGATCGAGCAGTGAAAGCGTCGAATGTCACCCTGGTACGCGTTCATATGGCGTTCGGCATCGGCGGTAAATGTTATATGGTCGTGACCGGCGATATCTCGGATGTGGAAAATGCCGTCGCCGTTGCCAGTGAAAGCGCAGGCGAAAAAGGACTACTGGTGTACCGCTCGGTGATCCCGCGTCCCCATGAAGCCATGTGGCGCCAGATTGTGGAGGGGTAATGGAGATACAACGCAGCACTGAACGCATGATTCAGGAATATGTGCCTGGTAAGCAAGTCACCCTGGCCCATTTAATTGCCAATCCAGGTAAAGATCTCTACAAAAAGCTGGGGTTAAGCGAGACGGCTTCCGCCATTGGCATTCTGACGATTACCCCCAGTGAGGCTTCGATCATTGCCTGCGATATTGCGACCAAATCCGGGGCGGTAGAGATCGGGTTTATCGATCGTTTTACGGGTGCCGTGGTCCTCACGGGGGATGTCTCTTCTGTGGAGTATGCACTACGCCAGGTGACCCGTTCGCTCGGTGAAATGCTGCAGTTTACGACCTGCCTGGTCACAAGGACCTGACGTGATGAAACGAATGATGTTAATTGGCCCAAGCCAGTGCGGTAAGACATCGCTGACGCAACGCTTGCGCGGGGAGGCAATGCGCTATCAAAAGACGCAGGCCATTGTCTGGTCACCTGAGACCATCGATACACCGGGAGAATATCTCGAAAATCGATGCCTCTATAGCGCACTGCTCACCAGCGCCTGTGAAGCAGATGTGGTGGCGCTGGTACTGAATGCCAACGCCGAATGGTGCCCTTTTTCACCCGGATTCACTTTGCCGATGAATCGCCAGACGATCGGCATCATCACCAAAGCTGATCTCGTAGCAGAACAACAGATTGCGCGAATCGGCGAGTGGTTATGGCAATCCGGTGCAGAACATCTTTTTATCACCAGCGCGCAAACCGGTCAGGGTGTCGCTGAGGTCATCGCTTTTCTTCAACGCCAGGAGCACGCATGTCCCGTACAATAATGGCGATCAACGCCGGTAGTTCATCGCTTAAATTTCAGCTTCTCCTCATGCCCGCTGGCACGCTTCTCGGTCATGGTTTGATCGAGCGTATCGGGTCTTCCGATGCTATTTTTACCCTCAGACAGGGGGAACAAAAATGGCAGGAGACACGTGCCATTGCTGATCACAAAGAGGCGGCGGAATTACTGCTGGAAAAATTGCTTTCACATAATATTATCTCCTCGTTATCGGCAATAGACGGCGTGGGGCATCGTGTCGCACACGGTGGAGAAACTTTTAAAGACTCGGCGTTGATTACCCATGACGCACTGGCAGAAATCGAACGCCTTGCGGAACTGGCGCCGTTACACAATCCGGTTAACGCGGCGGGTATTCGCATTTTTCGCAAGGCGCTACCACATGCCCCGGCGGTTGCCGTATTTGATACTTCATTTCACCAAACGCTGGAACAAAGCGCATTTATCTACCCTCTGCCGTGGCGCTATTACGCGGAACTTGGGATTCGTCGCTATGGGTTCCACGGCACCAGCCATAAATTTGTCAGCCAGCAATTAGCCGACAAACTGGGTGTCCCATTAAGCGCATTACGGATTATCTCCTGCCATTTAGGCAATGGCAGCAGCCTGTGTGCTATCAAAGGTGGGCGCTCCGTTAATACCTCTATGGGATTCACACCGCAGTCAGGGGTAATGATGGGTACCCGTAGCGGGGATATCGACCCCTCTGTTTTGCCCTGGGTGGCATTAAAAGAAGATAAGTCGCCGCAACAGCTTAACGCTCTGCTAAATAACGAATCGGGTTTGCTCGGGGTATCCGGGGTATCGAACGATTATCGCGACGTCGAACACGCATCTGACGCAGGCAATGCGCGCGCAACCCTGGCGCTCGCCCTGTTTGTTGAACGTATCCGCGCCACTATCGGCAGCTATGTAATGCAACTGGGTGGGCTGGATGTTCTGCTATTTACCGGCGGCATTGGCGAAAACTCCGCACGAGCCAGAGAGGCAATCTGTCACAACCTGCATTTTCTGGGGCTGGACGTTGATGCGGAGAAAAACGGCCGCAATGCCACGTTTATCCAGACTGACCATTCTGTCGTGAAAGTCGCCGTGATCAATACCAACGAAGAGTTGATGATTGCCCGTGATGTAATGCGTATCGGGTTGCCGGAATATGCGGAGGCAGAAGCATGACGGGTAAAGTCTGGCTGGTGGGCGCAGGTCCCGGCGACCCGGGTCTGATGACCGTAAAAGGATTAAACTGCCTGCGTGAAGCTCAGGCCGTTGTTTTTGACAGGCTGGTTAATCCACTCCTGTTGCAGGAAGCCCCGGCAGGTTGTGAGTTACATGATGTGGGCAAAGAGGCGAACCGCCACCCTATCCCGCAGCCGCAAATCAATCAAATCCTCATTGATTGCGCGCGCAGAGGACTCAGGGTCGTGCGCTTAAAAGGCGGAGATCCCTTTGTTTTTGGCCGTGGGAGCGAAGAGGTACAGGCGCTACGGGAGTGTGGTATCGAATGCGAAGTTGTACCAGGCATCACCTCTGCCATTGGCGGGCTTGCGGCGGCGGGTATTCCGGTAACGCACCGGGACTTTGCCTCCAGTTTTCATGTCATGACCGGGCATTTACAGGATGGTAAAGAACCTCAGGACTGGGGAAAACTTGCGGTTCTGCCGGGGACGCTGGTGATCCTGATGGGAATGTCACACATACAGTCAATCTGTGCCGCACTTATAGGCGCAGGTAAAGCTGCCGATACGCCAGCGGCCGTGGTGATGCATGCCAGCACGCCGAAACAGAAAGTTCTCTGTGCCCCGCTCTCTGCGCTGGCACAAGAGAGCGAGGCCGCCGGGTTTCACGCCCCCGCGCTGATTGTGATTGGCAGCGTGGTGTCATTACGTGAAATTCTGGCGTTCAGCGGATCGGCGTGACACTATCCCGAGGTTACGTATCACAATGAGAGGTTGAACTTGGCGCTGGCACAGTGTCCCGCATCCTGCGGCGAGATCATTCAGGGATGGATCCTGGGTAGTGAAAAGCTGGTTTCCTGCCCTGTCGACTGGTACAGCGAGGTTGAAATTACAACCGGTACGCCTTTGCCTGCTGAACGTCCCCTGGTACGAGCAATGGTAAAACAGGTGCTGGCACACTGGCAGCTACCCGCTTCATTAAGCAATGAAATCCGCATTGACTGCCGCTCGACCATTCCTGTCGCCAAAGGGATGGCGAGCAGCACCGCGGATATCGCAGCAACGGCGGTTGCCACTTCACGTCATCTTGGATTTACGCTTGATGATGTCACGCTTTCTCAGCTTTGCGTGGCGCTGGAACCCACCGACAGTACCGTTTTTCGCTCTCTGACCTTGTTTGATCACAATACCGCGCAAACGCGAATCTCCTGTGAGCACGTTCCCGCACTCGACGTTTTATTACTGGAAAGCCCGTTAACGCTTCGTACAGAAGATTATCATCGCCTGCCCCGTCGGGCTGCGCTGATAACAAATGCTGAAATACTCGACACAGCCTGGCGCAAAGTACAGCGCGCCTGTCTGACAAACGATCCTGCATTATTGGGCGAAGCGGCATCGCAGAGTGCTATTGCAAGCCAGACGCTGCTGCCTAAACCAGGTTTTAATTCGCTGATGGGGATTGTGGAACAGTGCGATTTGTACGGGCTGAATGTGGCCCATAGCGGTAGCGTTGTGGGATTATTTCTGGACAGACAACGTCATGATCTGGCGAAAGTGCGTGAGTTGCTGAGTAAACCTGCACTGCAACGGCACTGGCCGCGCCAATATCTGTTGCGCATGGTAGAAGGCGGGGTAAGAGAACGGTGAGAGAGTGCCTCTCACCGTCAGAGGATTACTCTTGTTTCGGTTCAACGGGTTTCTGTTCACCCATTGTTTTCAGTTTTTTGGAGATCTCGCGGCGTTCTTTAGAGATCTCAGCGTTTTTGATGATGTAATCATCAACGCGGTCTTCGTAATCGCTTTTCATGCTGGCGATGATGCCCTGGATAGCTTCCACGCTCATACCCGGCTTAATATAGTCGCTCAGGTTGTCCAGCAGCAGTACACGTTTCTGGTTATCACGGATCTTTTTCTCAACATCCTGGATTTCGCGCTGCAGTTTATTCTTACGACGGAACAGACGAACAAACTCCAGAACGTCCTGGAATGAAGGCTTACTTGTTTCCATTTTGATACCCCTGCTAATGTGAGATTCGGATTCGTTAAAGCAACCGCCTAAGACCTTACTTTTAGCCGTTGCTGATGACAATGATTTTATCCTTTTCTCTATCATAACCCCAAATCAGGCTGAATCGAAACAGCCTGACTGTTTTTCCGAATTGTATGAGGCTTATTTGCGCAGCGCCCGGCAAATTAAATGGGACATCAACTCCAGTTGCCGTGCCAGCTCCATGCTCAACCATACATAACCATGAATCGAATTCTCCGCCAACGCATCGCCCTGATGATCGCGTAGCAGATCACGTAACTCGGCGACAATTTCGGTCAGCTTTTCAGTATTGGCCAGAATGGGCTGCGGATTACCTTCATAGAGCGCGTGGGCAATGGTTAACAGCGTCTGCTGCGTCATTTGCTGCGTTTCACGTAACGTGCTGGCGTTGAGCATAACGAAGTGGCTTGAGCGGGAAGCCCAGTGCGCGTTCATTTGCAGCTCCAGCACACACACCATATTGCGGCTTACGGTCTGGATAGCTTCAAAAATAGCTTTCTGAATGTGCGTCTCTTTGCTGGCGGGAGTAATCAGGCCGCGCATCTTCACCACGTCATTAAGAATTTTTTGCAGATGCTTGTCCAGACGCGGACGTTCAACGAGATTACGCGAAAAGCCAGCCTGATAGACCCGATTGAAGGCCGTAACGTAGTTTGCCATTTGAATGCGCCAGTGCAGGAAGGCTCGCTGCGGCCAGATACCGGTGAATAGCATTGCCAGTAAAGAGCCCAGAATGACGTCGCCGCTTCGCCATAACGCTGTATTCATATCCCCTGCCGGCGCGCCAACCACAACCGACAGCGTGATACCGATAAGTAATGCCTGATAGGGTTTTTTACCCAGCGCCAGCCAGCCGCAGAGAAACATAGCCCCCGCACACCACATCACCATCAGCGGAAGAGAGAGCAGCTCAAGCTTAAGAGCGACGAGACCCAGAGCGGAGCCGCAGATTGTGCCGCCAATGCGCTCAAAGGCCCTGGGAACCACATTTCCCCAGAATGAAATCGGCCCCATGATCACCACCAGGGTGATGAGTGGCCAGGTCCCCTCGGGTACATTGAGCAGACGAACCAACAAAAAAGTCAGAATAAATGCCAGCGCAATACGTACGCCGTGAACCACGCGATAATGTCGGTAAAGACGGATCTCAAAAGGACTGAGTGATTTGTCGGGACGCACACCCGCTCTCCAGTCAAAAAACAACGAAGGCGCAATTGTAGCGATCTTTCTGCGGCAAGGATCACTGTTTAGAACAAAAAAAGGTCCACTGGTTAAAACCTGCACATCCGGTTTGCCAGTGAACCCCATTAAATTATTGAGCGATCAGAGTACTTTCGGTTCTACGGGAATGTACATATCGATTTCCCAGTATCCATCCTCCTGCGCTGAATTCAGATAGACCTCAAAGCAGGGGCGTAAAGCAATCTGGTACTGCTCGTCAGCCATTAGTTCATCAAAAAAAGCATTCCATGCCTGTTCAAACTCTTCGTTATATACGCGAGCACGCGCAACTGCGTTCAGGCCCGCAGGTATCTCAGTACGTATCACCCCTTCACTGTTTTCGGGAATGACAAAATCAGCCGGAACCGAAATAACCACATCAGCACGTAGCTTTTCCGGGGGCACTTCATCGGGATTGTCATAATAAACCGTGATCCACTCCTGTGTCTGAATCTGCTTACCATGAACCCACATTGCTAACTGCTCGAAGCCTTTTTTGACGGTGACATCCCAGGGGCCAACCAGATGAAACCCGGCGATAGTGCGTTTATCAACCTGCTTTACGGTGTATGCCATGTTACCCTCCTTTTACTGTTCATTTGTACAGCATAGCGGAGTCACGGAAACCAGGAACCGTTGAAAGATGAATTATGTGAGCGGACTCGCGTCGCAGCCAGTCCGCATCCTCATCAGGCCTTATGGTGCAGATAGTCGCTCAAACGTGAGAACCAGCCGCCTTTACCGACACTGTCCAGCGTCACCAGCGGCAAGTGCGCTACCACTTTGTCACGATCATAAAGCTGGATCTCACCTACACGCTGATGCGCAGCAAGTGGGGCTTCCAGGCTTTTATTGTCCATGACGTAACGTGCCTTGATATTCGGCAGTTCCGCTTTCGGCAGCGCCAGCCAGAAGTCCTGATCGGTACCGACCGTCATCTGTTCCTTGTCGCCATACCAGATACGCTCGCTACCGACCTTTTTACCCTTTTGCAGAATCTGCACGGTATCAAAATTTTGCTGGCCCCAGTTCAGCAACTTCCGCGCCTGGTCTTCACGGCCTTTCGGGCTTTCCGCCCCCATCACAACGGCAATCAGGCGACGCTGCCCATCAACGCTTGATGCGATCAAGTTAAAACCGGCCCCGGAGGTATGCCCGGTTTTCAGACCATCAACTTTCAACGATGAATCCCACAACAACCCGTTACGGTTCTGCTGGGTGATACCGTTCCAGGTCAGGCTTTTCTCACTGTACATATGATAAAAATCCGGCTCGCCGCTGATAATGGCGCGGGAAAGTACCGCCAGATCATATGCTGAACTGTGCTGGCCGGGCGCGTCCAGGCCATGTACGGTTTCAAAATGAGTATCACGCAAATTTAGCTTTTGCACATAATCGTTCATCATGCTGACAAACTGTGGCTGGCTTCCCGCCACATAGTCGGCCAGCGCCACACAGGCATCGTTGCCGGAATCGACAATCAGCCCGCGGCTCAGGTCACGCACCGTTACACGATCCCCGGCTTTCAGAAACATTAATGAAGAACCGTCAAAGACCGGATTACCCCGCGCCCAGGCATCTTTACCTACCGTAACCACATCACTGGCGCTGATACGGTGGCTGTCGATGGCGCGATCCACAACATAGCCAGTCATCAGCTTGGTCAGGCTGGCTGGATTACGCTGCTGATGTTCATTGCCTGCAGTGAGGATCTGTCCGGTGGTGTAATCCATTAAGACCCATGAACCTGCCTGAATTTGCGGCGGCTGGGGAGAAATCGGCATATCATCTGCCAACGCGTAATGGATCGTCGCGGACAAAAGAGAGAAGGCAAAAAACAAACGGCATTTCAAAGAAATATCCTCATTTACGTCAAATTAGCCGTTCTTTTTACGCAACTTAATATGTCGATACTGGGACAAATTGCAAACAAATGTGACGAAAGTCATTTTCTTACGTCACATATCGCTTCAGCAATGGCGCTTTGCAGTGCGTTTTCCTTCGGAAGATGCGACGCAATGGTTTACCATAGGAAGGTTATTGATCAACAGGATGAGCTCAGGTGTCTGATTCAACGGCTACGCCCACATTTCTTTTCCATGACTACGAAACGTTCGGCACCAGCCCTTCGCTGGATCGTCCCGCACAGTTTGCCGCGATTCGTACCGACGCCGATTTCAACATCATTGGCGAGCCGGAAGTCTTTTACTGCAAACCTGCAGATGACTATTTGCCTCAGCCAGAGGCGGTGCTGATTACTGGTATTACGCCGCAACACGCCAATGCGAACGGCGTTAATGAAGCTGACTTTGCCCGCCGCATCCATGATTTATTCACCGTGCCCAAAACCTGCGTGCTCGGTTATAACAACGTCCGTTTCGACGATGAAGTGACGCGTAATATCTTCTATCGCAACTTTTACGATCCCTATGCCTGGAGCTGGCAAAACAACAACTCGCGCTGGGATTTGCTTGATGTGATGCGCGCCTGCTATGCCCTGCGTCCGGACGGCATCAACTGGCCGGAAAATGACGATGGGTTACCGAGTTTCCGTCTTGAGCATCTGACAAAAGCAAACGGCATTGAACATAGCAATGCCCATGATGCGATGGCTGACGTTAACGCCACTATCGCCATGGCGCAACTGGTGAAAACCCACCAGCCGAGGCTCTTTGATTATCTGCTGAGCCACCGTAATAAACATAAGCTGGCGGCCCTGATTGATGTCCCGCAGATGACGCCACTGGTGCATGTTTCCGGCATGTTTGGCGCCTGGCGCGGCAATACCAGTTGGGTAGCACCGCTGGCCTGGCATCCGGAAAACCGCAATGCCGTGATCATGGTGGACCTCGCAGGAGATATGTCGCCATTGCTTGAACTGGATGCTGACGCGCTGCGTGAACGCTTATATACGGCGAAAGCAGAGTTAGGAGACAACTCCGCCGTGCCGGTGAAGCTGGTGCATCTGAATAAGTGCCCTATCCTCGCCCAGGCGAAAACGCTGCGTCCTGAGGATGCTGAACGGTTGGGGATTGACCGTAAGCAGTGCCTGGATAACCTGAATATTCTGCGCAATAACCCGCAGGTGCGCGAAAAAGTACTGGCCATCTTTGCCGAGGCCGAGCCGTTTGTTCCCTCTGAAAATGTGGATGCACAGCTTTATAACGGCTTTTTCAGTGATGCGGACCGTGCAGCAATGAACATTCTGCTGGAAACTGAGCCGCGTAATCTCCCGGCGCTGGATATCACTTTTGTCGATAAGCGAATCGAGAAACTGCTGTTCAATTACCGGGCGCGCAACTTCCCCGGAACCCTCGATTATGACGAACAGCAGCGCTGGCTGGAACATCGCCGTCAGGTGTTTACACCTGAGTTTTTACAGGCCTACGCTGATGAGTTACAGATGCTGTACCAGCAGTATGCCGACGATAAAGCGAAGCTGACGCTGCTCAAAGCGCTCTGGCAATACGCTCAGGAGATTGTGTAGCCATCGAATAACAGGCAAAAAAAACCGGAGGCCATGGCCTCCGGTTTGTTATTCAGTTATGAATTACTGAGCGATATCTTCATATTGTGGTACCGGGTTGCGGAAGCTTTTCGTCACGCATGCCAGGTAAACCAGACCGATACCCCCCCAGATGAGACCCAGAATCATTGAGCTCTGCTCCAGGTTAATCCACAGTGCGCCTACGGTGAGCGCGCCACAGACCGGCAGTACCAGATAGTTGAAGTGATCTTTCAGCGTCTTGTTACGCTTTTCACGGATCCAGAACTGCGAGATCACTGACAGGTTAACGAAGGTAAACGCCACCAGCGCACCGAAGTTAATCAACGCAGTCGCCGTCACCAGATCAAATTTAATCGCCAGCAGAGCAATCGCGCCAACCAGCAGTACGTTCCATGCCGGAGTACGCCACTTCGGATGAATATAACCGAAGAAACGGGTCGGGAAGACGCCATCACGGCCCATTACATACATCAGACGCGAAACGCCCGCATGTGCCGCCATACCGGAAGCCAGAACGGTCACGCTGGAGAAAATCAGCACACCCCACTGGAAGGTTTTACCAGCCACGTAGAGCATGATTTCCGGCTGAGAAGCATCCGGATCTTTAAAGCGCGAGATATCCGGGAAGTACAGTTGCAGGAAGTAAGAGGCAACGATGAACACCAGGCCACCAATCAATGCCGTCAGGAAGATAGCCTTCGGGATCACGCGCTCAGCGTCTTTAGTTTCTTCTGACAGAGAAGAGATACCGTCAAAGCCAAGGAATGAGAAGCACAGGATCGTCGCGCCGGTAATCATCGGCACAACGTGTGCACCTTCGGACCAGAATGGACGCGTGCTGGTCAGTGTACCTGCACCTTCACCGTGGGAGACGCCATAAATGATGAGACCAACGATAACGGCCACAATTCCCATCTGCAGAATAACAATCAGGGTATTGAAGTTCGCCACGGTCTTGATGCTGCGCAGGTTAGAGATGGTCATAAAGGCCACCAGCGCGACAACAAAGAGCCACGATGGAACAGAAGGCACCAGCGCTTCAAAGTAGATTTTCGCCAGCAGAATGTTGATCATCGGCATGAACAGATAGTCCAGCAGCGAAGACCAACCCACCATAAAGCCAACCGCCGGGCTGATGGATTTCTGGGCGTAAGTATATGCGGAGCCCGCTGACGGGAAACGGCGAACCAGTTTTCCGTAGCTCAGCGCCGTAAACAGAATGGCGACCAGCGCAAAGGCATATGCCGTCGCAACATGGCCGTCTGTCAAGCCAGAGACGATACCAAACGTATCGAACAGCGTCATAGGCTGCATATAGGCGAGGCCCATCATAACAACCGGAATCAACGTAAGTGTTTTACGTAATTCCACGCGAGAGGTCTTTGGAGTAGCGTTATGCGACATAGTTATCCCCTTTTACGGTGAACGCCAGCGCGTAAGCAAAAGATTGCCCCATTTCTTTATATTCCTCAGCGACAACGACTGTCGGTTTTTAGTAAATATCTATCCGGTACGAAGCCCGGCCTCTTGGATTGAATGACGTTTCTAAAGTGCAAAAAAATAACCGACGTCTTGTTAACGTCGGTTAGTTTCAATTTTTGCAGCGACATATTTTGCACCAAAGTGAGGCGTTTTGACAAGCCTGCGGGATGGCGCTAACAAAGCTTCAACACTTAACTTACTGAATTTAAATAACTCACGCTCAAACCGGGCAAATTAATAGCACTTTTTGCTAAAATATTCCTGCACTGCTTCAGGGAAATGGTTGATTTCCCTCCAGTTCACGCCAGTAAACTGTTTAAAATCAGTCCAGTGGCATGGTCATAGGATTCGGATATTCGTACTCAAACCCCAGTTCGTGGCAAATACGGTTGCCATCAACCACTTTCCCCTTGTCGCCAGGTGCGGAGTCGAGGAACTGAGGTTCAGGCAGGCCAAGCTTGCGTGCCATGGCCGGGTAAAACCTGGCTCGCGCCGGGTGTTCAGGTGCGCATAAATTATAGATATGCCCGCCCTTCGGCGCCTGAAGCAACAGCGTGATGGCAGATATGACATCCGCCAGATGAACGAGGTTGACCCCCTGTTGACCGTCTGGTGCTGTTTTCCCGGCAAAAAAACGCCCCGGATGACGGGCCGGCCCCACCAGCCCTGCCAGGCGCAGAATATCGACCGATGTCCCCGGCAAATTATGCAGCCAGTCCTCAAGCTCTTTCAGTACGCGCCCGCTCGCCGTTGACGGATTGCGCGGTGAGTTTTCTTTCACTGTGCCATTGGTATCGCCATATACCGAGGTGGAGCTGGTAAAAATAATGCGTGGGATATGATAGGCCAGCGCGCTATCAACAATCTCCTGCATCGCCTGCAGGTAGAAGGCCTCGCCGGGGCCACTGCGCCTGGCGGGCAACGTGATAACCAGGGCGTCAACATTCATTAATGCATCCAGATCGTCTGGCTCACAAAACAGGTCCGGTTCGAGTTTCAGCACATAACTTTCAATGCCGCACATACGAGCCGCCTCCACGCCATCCTGAGTGGTTTTGCTGCCGGTGACCTGCCAGCCGCGCGCCGTTAATGACAGCGCCAGCGGCATGCCCAACCATCCTAATCCGACAATAGCGACCTTTTTCATGCGTCTCTCCCGACATTTCGCAGATTCCATTTTAAGGCTACGCCAGCCCGATGAAACTGACAATTCGTACAACGAATATGAAATGATTTAATGATTAAAAAAAGCCCTTGCCTTTGGTGGTTAAAGTGGTTTAGGTTAAACGACATCAAATGAATAAACATTCATCGAGAATTTTATGACAGGCGTTCAATTTAAACTTCACCATCATCACCATCATCCTGACTAGTCTTTCAGGCGATGTGTGCTGGAAGACGTTTGGATCTTCCAGTGGTGCATGAACGCAAGAGAAAGCCCCCGGAAGATTATCTTCCGGGGGCTTTTTTTTTGGACCAAATTCAGCAGGATAATGAGGAAAACAGAATGTTAGACAATACCCGTTTACGCATAGCTATTCAGAAATCAGGCCGCCTGAGCGATGACTCACGCGAATTGCTGGCCCGCTGCGGCATTAAAATCAATCTGCATACGCAGCGTCTGATTGCCCTGGCCGAAAATATGCCGATTGATATTCTGCGCGTGCGTGACGACGACATTCCGGGGCTGGTCATGGACGGCGTTGTCGACCTGGGTATTGTGGGCGAAAACGTTCTGGAAGAAGAGCTTCTGACCCGCCGCGCACAGGGCGAAGATCCGCGATACTTTACCCTGCGCCGCCTTGATTTCGGTGGCTGCCGCCTGTCACTGGCAACCAACGCCGACGAAGAGTGGCAGGGCCCGGCCTCACTTGATGGCAAACGTATCGCCACCTCTTATCCGCACCTGCTGAAACGCTATCTCGACCAGAAAGGCATCACTTTCAAGTCCTGTCTGCTGAACGGCTCTGTCGAAGTGGCTCCGCGTGCAGGTCTGGCGGATGCCATCTGCGACCTGGTCTCTACCGGTGCCACCCTGGAAGCGAATGGTCTGCGCGAAGTTGAAGTGATTTACCGCTCCAAAGCCTGTCTGATTCAACGCGACGGCGACCTGCTGGATGGCAAACAAGAGCTGGTTGATAAATTACTCACCCGTATTCAGGGCGTAATTCAGGCTCGTGAATCAAAATACATCATGATGCATGCGCCAACCGAGCGTCTTGATGAAGTAATTTCCCTGCTGCCGGGCGCCGAACGTCCAACTATTCTGCCGCTGGCAGGCGATCAGCAGCGTGTCGCCATGCATATGGTGAGCAGCGAAACCCTGTTCTGGGAAACCATGGAAAAACTAAAAGCGCTGGGCGCCAGTTCTATTCTGGTACTGCCAATCGAGAAGATGATGGAGTAATCCACCTTACGATTCGCCCGGTGACGCTATGTCTGCCGGGCCTGGACACCCGGGCCGGATAAGCGAACGCGTCACCCTGCCTATAAAGGAAAACGATTATGAGCTTTAACACAATCATCGACTGGAACAGCTGCAGCCCTGAACAGCAACGCGAACTGTTGATGCGCCCGGCAATCTCTGCCTCAGAAAGTATTACCCGCACTGTTGTGGAGATCCTCGACAACGTGAAAAGCAGTGGCGATAACGCCCTTCGCGAATACAGCGCGAAATTTGATAAAACAGACGTTACCGCGCTGAGAGTGACCGCGCAGGAAATTGCCGATGCCAGCGCTCGTCTTGGTGATGATATTAAACAAGCAATGGCCGTGGCGGTAAAAAACATCGATACGTTCCATATCGCGCAAAAACTGCAAACGGTTGATGTCGAAACACTGCCGGGCGTGCGTTGCCAGCAGGTCACCCGCCCTATCGCCTCCGTCGGGTTGTATATTCCTGGCGGTTCTGCACCGCTGTTTTCTACCGTGCTGATGCTGGCCACGCCTGCCCGTATCGCGGGCTGCAAAAAAGTGGTGCTCTGCTCCCCTCCCCCTATTGCGGATGAAATTCTCTATGCGGCGCAACTCTGCGGTGTACAGGAAGTCTTTAAAGTGGGGGGCGCGCAAGCGATTGCGGCTCTGGCATTTGGCACGGAATCTGTGCCCAAAGTCGACAAAATCTTTGGACCCGGCAACGCCTTCGTGACCGAAGCCAAGCGCCAGGTTAGCCAGCGTCTTGATGGTGCCGCTATTGATATGCCGGCAGGCCCGTCAGAAGTGCTGGTCATTGCCGACAGCGGTGCCACACCGGATTTCGTTGCCTCCGATCTGTTGTCCCAGGCGGAACACGGCCCGGACTCACAGGTGATTCTGTTAACGCCAGATGCCGACATGGCCCGTGCAGTTGCGCAGGCCGTTGAACGTCAACTGGCTGACCTGCCCCGCGCGGAAACGGCACGTAAGGCGCTATCTGCCAGCCGCCTGATTGTGGCCAAAGACCTGGCGCAATGCGTGCAAATCTCTAACCAGTACGGCCCCGAGCACTTGATTATTCAGACCCGCAGCGCACGCGATCTGGTGGATGATATCACCAGTGCCGGTTCGGTCTTTTTGGGCGACTGGTCACCGGAGTCCGCTGGTGATTATGCCTCTGGCACCAACCACGTTCTGCCGACGTATGGCTATACCGCCACTTGCTCCAGCCTGGGACTGGCCGATTTTCAGAAACGGATGACCGTTCAGGAGTTATCGCGCGAAGGCTTCGCCTCTCTCGCATCCACTATTGAAACGCTGGCGGCAGCAGAACTGCTCGCCGCTCACAAAAATGCCGTCACCCTGCGTGTGAACGCCCTTAAGGAGCAAGCATGAGTATTGAGGAACTGGCTCGCGCCAACGTACGTGCCCTGACCCCGTATCAGTCTGCCCGTCGTCTTGGCGGTAAGGGCGATGTCTGGCTTAATGCCAACGAATTCCCGACGGCGGTGAAATTTAATCTCACTCAGCAAACGTTAAACCGCTACCCGGAATGCCAGCCGAAAGCGGTTATCGAAGGGTATGCGCAGTACGCCGGGCTTAAACCGGAACAAGTGCTGGTGAGTCGCGGCGCTGATGAAGGCATCGAACTACTTATCCGCGCGTTCTGCGAACCGGGTAAAGACGCCATTCTGTTCTGTCCGCCGACTTACGGTATGTACAGCGTCAGTGCAGAGACGTTTGGCGTGGAATACCGCACTGCCTTAACGCTGGACAGCTGGCAACTGGATCTGCAAAACATCGCCGACCAGCTTGAGAACGTCAAACTGGTATATGTGTGCAGTCCGAATAACCCCACCGGCCAAATCATCAATCCTCAGGACATTCGCGTTGTGCTGGAGATGACGCGCGGCAAAGCGCTCGTGGTGGCCGACGAAGCATATATCGAATTTTGCCCACAGGCGACGCTGGCCGGCTGGCTTGAAGAGTATCCGCACCTGGTCATACTGCGCACGCTGTCGAAAGCCTTTGCGCTGGCAGGTCTGCGTTGCGGTTTCACCCTGGCGAATGAAGAGGTGATCAACCTGCTGATGAAAGTGATCGCCCCCTACCCCCTCTCTACACCAGTGGCCGATATCGCAGCCCAGGCCCTGAGCCCGGAAGGGATTGTGGCAATGCGCGAACGTGTCGCACAGATCGTGGCCGAGCGCGAGTATCTGTCAACATCGCTTCGTGACATTCCCTGCGTGGAGACGGTGTTTGATTCAGAGACCAACTACATCCTGGTTCGTTTCAAAGCTTCCAGCACTGTCTTTAAATCTCTGTGGGATCAGGGCATTATCCTGCGTGATCAAAACAAACAACCGACCTTAAGCGGCTGCCTGCGTATCACTATCGGCACCCGTGAGGAGAGCCAGCGCGTCATCGACGCTTTACGAGCGGAGTCTGTATGAGCCAGAAGTACCTTTTTATTGACCGTGATGGAACCCTGATTTCCGAGCCGCCATCTGATTATCAGGTCGATCGTTTCGACAAGCTGGCCTTTGAACCGGACGCGATTCCGGTTCTGCTCGCACTACAAAAAGCCGGTTTTAAACTGGTGATGATCACCAATCAGGACGGCCTGGGCACCAGCAGCTTCCCGCAGGCCGATTTTGACGGCCCGCATAATCTGATGATGCAAATTTTCACCTCTCAGGGGGTAATTTTCGAAGAGGTATTGATTTGCCCGCACTTCCCGGCTGATGAGTGTGACTGCCGCAAGCCGAAAGTGAAAATGGTTGAACGCTGGCTGGTTGAGCAGACGCTGGATAAAGCGAACAGTTATGTCATTGGCGATCGCGCAACGGATATTGAGCTGGCGGCCAATATGGGCATCGCCGGTCTGCGCTACAACCGCGAGACCCTGAACTGGGCGGCCATTGGTGAGCAGTTGACCAGACGCGATCGCTACGCCCACGTTGAGCGTAAAACCAAAGAGACGCAGATTGACGTTAAAGTGTGGCTGGATCGCGAAGGCAGCAGCAAAATCCGCACCGGCGTGGGCTTTTTCGATCATATGCTCGATCAAATTGCCACCCACGGCGGCTTTCGCATGGAGATCGACGTTAAAGGCGATCTCTACATTGACGATCACCATACGGTGGAAGATACCGGCCTGGCGTTAGGCGAAGCCCTGAAACTTGCTCTGGGCGACAAACGCGGCATCAACCGTTTCGGTTTTGTGCTACCGATGGATGAGTGTCTGGCACGCTGCGCGCTGGATATTTCCGGGCGCCCGCACCTGGAGTATAAAGCTGAGTTTACCTATCAGCGCGTGGGCGATCTGAGTACCGAGATGGTTGAGCACTTTTTTAGATCGCTTTCTTACACCATGGGTGTGACGCTGCATTTGAAAACCAAGGGCAAAAATGATCACCACCGCGTGGAGAGCCTTTTTAAAGTCTTTGGTCGTACGCTGCGCCAGGCCATTCGCGTCGAAGGTGATACTCTTCCCTCCTCGAAAGGAGTGTTGTAATGAATGTCGTTATCCTGGATACCGGCTGCGCTAACCTCAATTCTGTGAAATCGGCCATTTCGCGCCACGGCTACGAGCCGCTGGTTAGCCGCGATCCGGACGTAGTGCTGCGCGCCGACAAATTGTTTTTGCCCGGCGTAGGTACGGCGCAGGCCGCCATGGATCAATTGCGTGAACGCGACCTGATTGAACTGGTAAAAGCCTGCACCCAGCCGGTGCTGGGCATCTGCCTGGGTATGCAGCTACTTGGTCGTTTCAGTGAAGAGAACAGTGGCGTGGATTTACTGGGCATCATCGACCAGGACGTACCGAAAATGGAAGATGTCGGTTTACCACTGCCGCACATGGGGTGGAACCGTGTCTATCCGAAGGCAGGCAATCGTCTGTTTCAGGGGATCGAAGACGGCGCATACTTCTATTTTGTCCACAGCTACGCCATGCCGGTTAACCCTTACACCATTGCCCAGTGTCAATACGGCACGCCGTTTACTGCTGCGGTGCAAAAAGACAACTTCTATGGCGTGCAATTCCATCCGGAACGTTCAGGGCGCGCGGGTGCACAACTGCTGAAAAACTTTCTGGAGATGTGATGATTATTCCGGCTTTAGATTTAATTGATGGAACAGTAGTGCGCCTGCATCAGGGCGATTACGGTCAGCAGCGCGACTACGGCAACGACCCGCTGCCGCGCCTGCAGGATTATGCCGCTCAGGGTGCCCGGGTATTGCATCTGGTAGATTTAACCGGGGCGAAAGATCCGGCGCGCCGCCAGATCCCGCTACTGAAAACCCTGGTCGCCGGAGTGAATGTTCCGGTACAGGTCGGCGGGGGCGTGCGTACCGAAGAGGACGTTGCCGCGCTGCTTGCTGCCGGTGTCGCCCGCGTGGTGGTAGGCTCAACAGCAGTGAAATCCCCCGAGGTGGTTAAAGGATGGTTCGAGCGCTTTGGTGCCGATGCGCTGGTACTGGCGCTGGATGTACGCATTGATGCCGCAGGCAATAAACAGGTGGCGGTAAGCGGCTGGCAGGAAGATTCCGGCGTCTCGCTGGAAGAACTGGTAGAAACCTATCTCCCGGTTGGCCTCAGGCATGTGCTGTGCACCGATATCTCCCGCGATGGTACGCTGGCGGGTTCGAACGTGTCCCTCTATCAAGAAGTCTGCGCGCGATATCCGCAGGTTGCGTTTCAGTCTTCCGGCGGTATCGGCGATATCAATGATATCGCGGCACTACGTGGAACAGGCGTGAAAGGCGTTATCGTAGGTCGCGCTCTGCTGGAAGGTAAATTTACTGTAACGGAGGCCATCCAATGCTGGCAAAACGGATAATTCCTTGTCTCGACGTACGCGATGGTCAGGTGGTCAAAGGCGTTCAGTTCCGTAATCACGAAATCATCGGTGACATCGTGCCTCTGGCGAAACGCTACGCCGAAGAGGGCGCAGACGAACTGGTGTTCTACGATATCACCGCATCCAGTGACGGACGTGTGGTTGACAAGAGCTGGGTAGCGCGCGTCGCGGAAGTGATCGACATTCCGTTCTGCGTGGCGGGCGGGATCAAATCCGCTGACGATGCGCAAAAAATTCTCTCTTTCGGCGCGGATAAGATTTCCATCAACTCCCCGGCGCTGGCGGATCCTGAGCTTATCACCCGTCTGGCCGATCGTTTTGGCGTGCAGTGTATCGTGGTAGGTATTGATACCTGGTTTGATGCGTCGAGCGGCAAATACCACGTCAACCAGTATACCGGTGATGAAAGCCGCACCCGCGTAACTACCTGGGAAACGCTCGACTGGGTACAGGAGGTGCAGAAACGGGGCGCTGGTGAGATCGTGCTTAACATGATGAACCAGGATGGCGTGCGTAACGGTTATGACCTTGAACAACTGAAAAAAGTGCGCGAGGTCTGCCACGTCCCGCTTATCGCTTCCGGCGGCGCGGGTACCATGGAACACTTCCTTGAAGCTTTCCGCGACGCCAACGTCGACGGTGCGCTGGCGGCATCGGTGTTCCATAAGCAAATTATCAATATTGGTGAGTTAAAAACGTACCTGGCAGGTCAGGGCGTGGAGATAAGGGTATGTTAACAGAGCTTCAACTGGCCCAACTGGACTGGGAAAAAACCGACGGACTGCTTCCCGCCGTGGTGCAGCATGCGGTCTCCGGCGAAGTATTGATGCTGGGATATATGAACAAGGATGCGCTGGCGAAAACGCTGGAAAGTGGCAAAGTCACCTTCTTTTCGCGCACCAAAGGGCGTTTGTGGACTAAAGGCGAAAGTTCTGGCCATTTTCTGAATGTGGTGAACATTGCGCCGGACTGCGATAACGATACCCTTCTGGTACTGGCAAACCCCATTGGGCCGACCTGCCATACGGGAACCTCCAGTTGCTTTGGCGACAACGCCCATCAGTGGCTGTTCCTCTACCAACTTGAACAGCTGCTCGCCGAACGTAAAACGGCAGATCCTGCCAGTTCATATACCGCTAAGCTGTATGCCAGCGGCACCAAGCGTATCGCACAAAAGGTTGGCGAAGAAGGTGTGGAAACGGCGCTGGCAGCCACCGTTCACGATCGTGAAGAGCTGACTAACGAAGCGTCAGACTTGATGTATCACCTGCTGGTATTGTTGCAGGATCAGAACCTGGATCTCACCGCCGTTATCGAAAATCTGCGTAAGCGTCACCAGTAATTTCTATGGGGAGTGCCCGCACTCCCCCTCTTCCCCACTGAATTAACAGTTATCATTCTGCTTCTCAACAGGTATGATCCGCCCCATGGTTCAGCGCCGCTCCTGCCGCGCTGCATGTTTTGCATCACCGGACATTGAGGTTGAAGATGAAATTTTTGGTCACCGGCGCGGCCGGCTTTATCGGCTTTCACGTCAGCGAACGTCTGTTACAGGCGGGCCACCAGGTCACAGGGATAGATAACCTTAATGACTACTATGAAGTCAGCCTGAAAGAAGCGCGCCTGAACTTACTTGCAAATGAAAACTTTCGCTTTGTGAAGCTGGACCTGGCCGACCGTGAAGGAATGGCACAGCTGTTTGCCGAAGAGAAGTTCGACCGCGTGATTCATCTTGCCGCTCAGGCTGGCGTACGTTACTCGCTGGAAAACCCACATGTTTACGCCGATGCCAACCTGACTGGTCACCTGAACGTACTGGAAGGCTGCCGCCATAATAAAGTTCAGCATTTGCTGTATGCGTCCTCCAGTTCTGTTTACGGCCTGAACCGCAAGATGCCTTTCTCTACGGACGATTCTGTTGATCACCCGGTTTCGCTTTACGCTGCAACAAAGAAAGCCAATGAGCTGATGTCACATACCTATTCGCATCTTTATGGCTTACCGACCACCGGCCTGCGTTTCTTTACGGTTTATGGCCCGTGGGGACGCCCGGACATGGCACTGTTTAAATTCACCAAAGCCATGCTCGAAGGCAAAAGCATCGATGTCTATAATTACGGTAAGATGAAGCGCGACTTTACCTATGTGGATGATATTGTTGAAGCCATTATCCGCATGCAGGATGTGATTCCGCAGGCCGACCCGAACTGGACCGTTGAAAACGGCTCACCGGCCACCAGCTCAGCGCCCTATCATATCTACAATATCGGTAATAGCTCGCCGGTCGAGTTAATGGATTACATCACAGCACTTGAAGAAGCCCTGGGTATTGAAGCGCAGAAGAATATGATGCCGATTCAGCCGGGAGATGTCCTGGAAACCAGCGCCGATACGCAACCGTTGTATGACACCATCGGTTTTAAACCGCAGACATCGGTTAAAGAAGGCGTGAAAAAATTTGTCGAGTGGTACAAGGCATATTATAACGCTTAAAAAAACGGCCCTGACGGGCCGTTTTCATTTCTGTGCTTAGTCGTTACCGAACAGATCGCGGGTATAGACTTTTGCTTCCACATCCGCCAGTTCCGGCGCCATGCGGTTTGAAATAATCACATCCGATTCTTTCTTGAAGGCATCCAGGTCGCGGACAACGCGAGAATGGAAGAACTCGTCTTCCTGCATTACCGGCTCATAAATGATAACCTGTACACCCTTCGCCTTGATACGTTTCATAATCCCCTGAATAGAGGATGCGCGGAAGTTATCAGAACCGCTCTTCATAATAAGACGGTAGACACCCACCACCTTCGGCTTACGAGACAGGATTGAATCAGCGATGAAGTCCTTACGTGTACGGTTGGCATCAACGATAGCCGCAATAATGTTATTCGGCACCGACTGGTAGTTTGCCAGCAATTGCTTGGTATCTTTTGGCAAACAGTAGCCGCCATAGCCAAAGGACGGGTTGTTGTAGTGATTGCCAATACGTGGGTCAAGGCAAACACCTTCAATGATCTGGCGCGTATTCAGCCCAAGCGCTTCGGCATAGCTGTCCAGCTCGTTGAAATAGGCCACGCGCATTGCCAGATAGGTATTGGCGAACAGCTTGATGGCTTCGGCTTCGGTGGAATCGGTGAACAGCGTCGGGATATCTTTTTTGATAGCCCCTTCCTGCAACAAACCCGCAAAACGCTCTGCGCGTGCTGAACGTTCGCCAATGACGATACGGGACGGATGCAGGTTGTCGTAAAGCGCCTTCCCTTCGCGTAAGAACTCCGGCGAGAAGATGACGTTATCAATGCCGAGCTCATCTTTGATGGACTGGGTGAATCCGACCGGAATGGTAGATTTAATTATCATCACCGCATCCGGGTTGATTGCGTGCACATCGCGGATGACCGATTCAACGCTGGACGTGTTGAAGTAGTTGGTTTTCGGGTCGTAATCAGTCGGGGTGGCGATAATGACGTAATCAGCGCCACGATAGGCATCCTGCTTATCCGTAGTGGCGCGGAAATTCAGCTGTTTAGTCGCCAGATACTCTTCAATTTCTTTATCAACGATCGGCGATTTTTTCTGATTCAGCATATCGACTTTAGCCTGCACGATATCGAGTGCGACCACTTCATGATGCTGCGCAATCAGGATACCGTTTGATAGGCCAACGTAGCCTGTTCCGGAGATTGTTATTTTCATTCGATAAGCAACTTTTGTCAGTGTTTAGAACCGAAGATGGCACTACGCCGCCATCACGCAAGATCAATAACTGTTGGGGTTTTTACCTCTTCTGTTGATAGCCTGTCAAGGCAGGCCCCCGCTGAAATAACCGCGTTTTCATAGAAACTTATTCCACCGTTGCGCAATTGTTTAGAAAAAAACACTGTCAAACCCGGAATTAAGGCGAAAAAAAGCCCGGTTATGACCGCCGGGCTCCTGGAAGATAATCAGCAATTATCGGATAAATCCCGCCCCAATAAGGATCGCGGAACATACCCGTCCATTATCATTTTTATTTTAGCGTCAGAGACCGTTGCAAATTCCGACAAATATAGATCTGATCGCCTGTGCGCCCACCAAGACTCACTGTGTAATCTCCACGTAGCCCGGAGGTATCGACATTTGCCGCAAAGCCCGCGTTTTCGAGATCGGCTTTACCAAACACCGCAACCAGATCACCTCGGCTGTTTTTACTGCTGGCAACAAAGCGATGATGTTGATTTTTGTCGGTTAGCGAGACATAGATTGCATCAAACAACATCCCTTGCCCGGTAGATTTCGCTAACCATCCTTTAAGTACCAAAGGCGTTATAACATCATCATCAATAGCAGGTTCAGTGAGTTGATCAATACTGCCATCACAGTCAATGTCCTTCACAGAAACGGACGGCGAGACGGTAATGGGGTCATTGTATTTTATTTTACGTCGTTGATAGTGGATTAACGGCACTGCAGTAGTCGCTATTTTCGCATCAAATTCCGGTTCAAAATAATAACTGGAATCCGTTTCAAACATAATATCGGTGACGTCTTCTCCTGTAAAACCGTTTTCATCAAAGCCATCAAGCAACGGTGAAGCCCAGATACCACTATGGGAATTGATGATATTTAGCCGATACTCTTTTTGCAGACCAGATTTAAGCTTATATTTAACTTTGACAATATTCCCCCTAAAGAGGAAATTTTTAAGTCTTCCTGTAAGAGAAATTTTAAAATCAGGAAATACTTTCACAATGCTACTTTTAGCCTGAGGAAGAGAATACCAGACACCAAATTGCATTCGTTCATTTTTGCGGGTCACGAAATCTGCTGCCAGGGTTTGATCTCTTGCCGTCAATAACAATAGCGGCTCATTGTTTCTACCATGAGTAAATGCACTTAATTTATAATTTTCAATAATAGCCATTGAAGTTAATGGATCTTCATTTAAGATAAATTTATTATCCAGGCCAATGAAGCTATTACAGTCAGCATTACCACAACCAAGACCGCTATTCCATATTATTTTTTTTGGTTTATCGGCACCACGTAAATAGTCCGCATTAGCTTGATCTAAAATTGGCGTCAATGTCATATAATTTTGAAACAATGGTCGCGGTTTATAGTTCAACTGATTCGCATATGTATACTCGTTATTGTATGGATAGACATCAACCGAGTCCGTGCCGATCATTCCTAAAATGTGATCATCTAATTTATACTGACGATAGCGTTGCGCCATCCTCTCTTCATACGCATTATCAGTAAAAGGCAACTCAAACGGATTACGTATGGCTGAAACGTTGAAGTTTATAAAAGCGAGACTCAACCTAGGTGAATTAACAAAAGCTGAATGTGTACCTAAATAATACAAAAAAATAAAAGAAATAAAAAAAAGCACTTTTGCAAGATATCCTTTATCAAAAGACATCAAAAGCACTATATATGCGCAAGGAACCACAAAATAATCTAAATAATGATCGGATCGACCAAAGCCTAGCTTAAATAAGAACATCCAAGTAACGAGCAGTGGAACCAAAAGGAGTCGACGAAGAAAAACAGCATAAGTAACAAAACAGCCAAGAATAATAAATGCGCAAACAAAAGAAAATCGGTAATTTTCGATATCTAACGTCATATCAACGCCATTACCGTAGCTTAATTCAATATTGACGATAAAATACCTAAAAACCTGGTTGATATCGTCGTATATCAGCACTCCAACAAGAAATGAGGAAGCTATAAAAGAAAAAATAAAGACAATAAAATATTTAACTTTATAATCTTTGAGCGAGGACACCGCCAGGTATCCCCCCAACACAGCTACAGCCATCAACCCATAAAAAAAACGAACGTATAAAAACACTCCAGTTACAGAACCAAGTGCAAAACAAAAAAACATATTAAAATGTATTTTTCCCTCCCTTGTCAACTGTTGATAAAACAAGAAAACTAGCGGCCATAAAAACAGCAGAGATTTAAGGGAATAAAATGAAAAGAAACAAATAAAAATTAGAAAAAAAATATAAATAACCTCGTGTTTTATATATCAAGGAAAAAATCAAAAAAATAACAAGCGAATAAAAAAACAATAAAAAGGATATGGAAAGATAATAACTCAAGGCATTGTAATATTCGCTTACGCGGGTCACTAGCCAAAATAGCGGACCGTAGCTAAAAATGAATGATTGGTCTTCTATAAAGAAAGCATTTGCCACATTCATCCATTGTTCAACGTTATCAATGGAGTCTGGCACTTTCCCTTGTGTAAATAAATTTATAAAAGGAATCAACATCAAAAAAACAAATAAGAATACCAGACTTCTCCTTATTACTGAACGTTGCAATAGGGGTGCCGCAAAATTCACGCTTATTGCCCTCTCTTAACGTTATAAGCACCAAAGCAACTCTTAAATAAAATTTTTAGCACAGCAAGATTTCCTCTAAAACTGCTGATTTTTGTCGGTACTTCCCCTTCCGGGTAGATGCGTGAGGTCGGCAGTTCGATACAACGGAAACCCAGTTTCGGCGCAATATATGACAGGTAGGCCAATAACTCATATGTCATAAATACATCACGGAATGGCGCAACACGCTCATCCAGCAACATTTTACTGCTGTATGCGCGGAAGCCTTGCGTTGTGTCTGTCCAATGGAACCCGGAAGCAATACTCAATACTGGAGCGTGGATGAATTTTATCGCGAAATCGCGCGATTTAGGTGTGTTAACCGCCACGCCACCATTAACAAAACGAGAAGCCTGTACAAAATCATACCCCTGCTCTAACGCGGCTATAAATTGTGGAATAGGTGCAGGATCGTCCTTATCGTTGCCATCAATGGTAATAATATTTTTATAACCTTTTTCCAGAACAAACGCGTAGCCGCAGCGCAATTGTGCGCTTAACTTACCAGGCCCAGTTTTAAGTAAGAGGCCGCTGACGTTCAGTTTTAATAAGTTTTCTGTTTCCAGCGAGCCATCTGTACTACCGCCATCCACAATAATGATATCTGCGATGTCGTTAATATTCAGATTATTCATCTTACTGAGCAGGCTGACGATGCGGTTTCCTTCATTAATGACCGGAATTACTACGCAAGCATCATGCTTTTTTTCCGTCCACAATGTGACGTTGTAGGCAGGAACTTCCCATTTTTTTTCGTTATTCATAGCAAAATCCATTCTTGTTAAGCCGCTTTCGAGGTGATCAATGCAACACCGACAATAACAAACGCAACACCCACAATAGTCGTCCAGTGAAATGTTTCGTTAAAAACAACGACCGACAGTATTGCTACCGCAGCCACCGCACCGGTTGTAAGCACAGGATGTGCAATATTAAGTGGCAACACTGCAAGCGATGCGGCATACAGAACAAATGCGCCACCATAAAGCGCCAGCCCTAACCAGAACGGCCAGTTTGTTAACGACGCAAGCGGGTCTGCAAGTGAAGGGAATTTACGCGGTGGCATCATTGCCATTTTAATCAAAACACTAGCTGAGGCATTACATGCAATGCCTAAAATGAGTATTAACCATTTCAAGGTTGTTGTACCTGTTTAACGATATAAGGAAGTTACATGAGAAAGAGCGCGACGGATAGAAACGAGATGCGACTCCTCTTTCGTGGCGAGCATTTCAATCGTGACCGGGAAAGAGGCCAATTGTGTTTTTAACACTTCGGCCAGCGCGGCATGTCCATTGAACGTATCGCCAACCGTCGCAAGTTGTGCCTCACTGATATGCACATGTCCGATAATATCCTTCGCCTGTGCCACGACAGCCTCGATATTTTCCTGATTAATAATGACAGCTCCGGTATCAAGCTGCATTTTAATATTGGGGTGAGCAATGCCAGTGACAACATCCCAGGTCTCATTGCTTGTGGTCATAAAATTGGCGCCATAAACCGTCGGATTTGGCTCAAGGCAAACAATCACCCCTTGATCGGCAGCAATATCACCAAGTTTACGGAAAAACGTTTGGGCAATACGCTCGGTTTCCGTTGCACTAAGGCCGGAGCAATCTCGGTTTTTTGGCGAGCCAAACACCAGACGAGTAGCCCCCAGAACAGAACCGATACGACAAATATCAGCTAAATGCGCCAGTAGTTTTTCCTGGACCGCTTGCGAACCAAACACATTTAACCCTGTGGTCCCAAACAAGAGTGATTGCATGCCGATGATGTCAATCCCCTGCTCTTTCCACCAGTTTTTTACCGCCATGATATCTGCAGTTGTTGCTTTGGCTGGCTCTGGAAAATACTTCCCGGGCGCAATATCGATAGCATCAACCTGAAACTCTTTAAGCAGAGACAATACGTCGATATCTTCACTAATATCCCAGGCAAGGTTTGAGATGGAAATTCTCATTGCTTATCTTCCTGAGCTTTTTTAGGTTCCGACTGTGCATAATGTCTGACCGCTTGTAGCGTTTCCTTCGCAGAGTACTGGTAATGCGCAGTGCCGCCAAAAAATGCGCCATATACACTGCGCATATCATAAGAAACGGGAGATGCAGCCTGTTGTAGGGTAAATTCGAAACCAAAACCCTCACCCGCAATTTGTGCAACAGAAACAGGCTCAGCCGTCAGATGAACAAGACTGATATTATTTTCGAGTGCTTTGTTAATATCAAACCAGAGGTTAACCATCGGATAAAACTGGAAAACGCTACGGCTTTCGATTTTGGCGACATTATTATCGTTAAGGAAATCGAAAATGATATTCTTACGCAACCCGGGACCTACGAGACCCGGTAATCTCACAATCACATGGCGTGAAAATTTTTGCGCAACAAACTGCTCAAGTCGGTAACGATTCAGACCATAAGCATGCAGATCTTGCACATCAATCGGTGTATTTTCATCAACACCTACAGGGGTTTTAAAAACATCAACCGTGCTGATCAAGACAAAGTTATCACATTCGATACTGTCGAGGCAGGCAATCAGTGAGTCAATTTTCTCACGGTCTCCTTGTGGATCGGCATTGGCAATCCATTTCTGCGCTGGGGCGCCAGCACAGACAACAAGATCGAATTTTTTACCTTTAATATCATTAATATTCGTCGAACGATAAAAATCGTCAAATTGGGTTTGCTTCATCAAAGTGGTGCCAACAAACCCGGTATACCCAATTAACGCCTTCGCCATGTTCTCTCCTGTAATTATCGGTCGCGTCCGGTCTGCACAAGATTAGACTCTTCAGCAGTGGCATCATTTAAAACGTTTACGCGGTCCTGATTCACCATCACCGCGCTATTTTTCTCAAATACGACGGAATAAGCCGCTTGCTCACTTCTATCATCCAGCAGTCGGCTGAGGTATTCACCGAAAAAAGCCAGCATAATGAACTGGAGCATAAAGAGCACCGACATAAACAGAATGGTTGTCGTCCATCCCTCAACAACGTGGCCATTAATGAGATTGACCACAATACTGTAAATAGCAAACAGCAACGCACATGAACTTCCGACGGTCCCAACAACTGACATCCAGCGCAGTGGCCGTGAAGAGTTAAATACCATCAGCCGCACTAAATTACGAAAACCATACACAATCGATTTTTTAACATGATTTTCGCTAATCGGTTGATAAACCAATTCGCTTATGGGGTAGCCGGTCTTTTGAATGCGGAGGTAAAACTGGTGATGAAAACGGCCAGTATCCGTCACCGCATTTACCGCACGACGACTTAAGCAACGCAGTCCGGTAGAGTTCTTGGGAATATGGTAATCAATCGCACTCAAAATATGGGATGCGGTATTGCGTAAAAAGCGATAGACGCATGGCAGAGGTTGATTAGAAACACCAACGACGACATCATAACCAGACTTACACTCTTCAACAGCACGATGAATAACGTCGACGGGATCGGTCAGGTGATCATAAAGAACAACAAAATCACCGATCGCATTTTCAAGCCCGGCAGCCCAAACCACGTCATCATGTGCTGCACCGGAGAGCTGCATAAAGCGCACGCTGGGGATCGTTGCTAAAATTTGATCCACTGCGGACTTTCTCGGTACGTCACGATAGGGGCCTTTAGAAACAACTAAGATTTCGTAATCACTATAATTTACATCCAGTAATTGCTGGATCTGTTGTAATTTTGATGTCAATTCACCCGAGAGATCATGAGTTTTTAAAACAACAGAAACAAAAGATTCGCTTTTCACTTGTGTAGTCTCTTTTTATTCTTAAATAATGTTCATATTCTTAATAGCTTCAACGGCATCGTATACGTTATCTATCTTGCCGCCCATAATACAGTGAAACCCATTCATGCCATGATGAGGTCGGAAAAGAATAGGTCGAGAGTCATCCGTTTCACTGCGTGGTAATAACGTTTTCACTTCCCAGAGCGAGCGTTCGTAACGGCAATCATTGAGAATAGGCATATACCGGGAGGCATCCTTAACCATATAATGCCATGCGCTATTTCTCTTATCCTCATCAAACTTCACATGCGAGTCGCGATATTTTTCACCCGGATTATCATGCCATTCGTAATGCGGCGTATAGCGTACATGACTGAAAGAATGCAGGCCAACAGAAGGGAAAGGCATCACGGAGAAAAACGGACCGCACATAATCGTAAACCCGGTTTTTTTTAATTCATCAGGTACATCAACCAGGCACATTTCTGTCATTTCATGCTTAAGGGGGATAAGTTCAATCCCGGAGTTATCAAGTAAATAATTCAAATGTGAATAGGTGCAATTAAAGACATGATCAGCATGATGGGTCTCAACTTCCCCACTGGTTATATTTCGTACATATGCTGTAATTCTGTTATTGATGCTTTCGACTTTATCAACCGAGTAACCACAGCGATACTCAGCGGTAGAACTTGCCAACCGTTGCAACATCATATCGCGCAGCTTGAATGCATCGAATGCAAATTCTTTGACCGTAAAACAGGCATCGATCAACTGGGGGTTGACCATATTCTGAATTTTAGCAGGCGCCACATCGCAATCGGCACCAATACGCTTACAGAACATACGGAACTGACCCGCAGACACTTTACCCAGCAATTCGCTAATTAAATAATATTTATCAAAATCCGAGTCTACACAATCCCTAAACTCTTCAACAAAACGGGGAAAAGAGATGCGAGAGCGTAAAGCGGTTAATATACTTCGGGGATAATGGTAACCATTATGCACACGGGCCTGATTATTATAAGACGCGCGGGACATATAGTTATTCTCTTTTTCAAAGAGTTTGACTCCGTGTCCTAGCAGAGAAAATTGCTCGGCAAGGTACATACCAAAAAAACCACCGCCGACAATTATTATATCTTTGCGCATGATTGCATTAATGCCTTTAATCAAGTGAGATTTATGTTATTCCTTTTACACTCAAAAAAGCAGAAATAACTTTAAAGTGAAATTTAATTCAAAGTAAAGCCATCCGTTTGGATGGCCTTTTATATATAAGTATTATAAAAGCAGACTAATTAATCAAGCCATTCCGTATGGAACACGCCCTCTTTATCAGTACGTTTATAAGTATGCGCACCAAAATAATCACGCTGAGCCTGGATCAGGTTGGCTGGCAGTACGGCAGCACGGTAGCTATCGTAATAGGCAACCGCAGCAGCAAAGGTCGGGACCGGAATACCATTTTGCACCGCGTAGGCTACAACATCTCGCAGCGCCTGCTGGTACTCATCAGCGATTTTCTTAAAGTACGGAGCCAGCAACAGGTTAGCAATTGCCGGCGTTTCTGCATATGCATCGGTAATTTTCTGCAGGAACTGAGCGCGGATGATGCAGCCTGCGCGGAAAATTTTCGCGATTTCGCCGTAATTCAAATCCCAGTTATATTCATCAGACGCGGCGCGCAACTGAGAGAAGCCCTGTGCATAAGAGACGATTTTACCGAGGTACAGTGCACGACGAACTTTCTCGATAAACTGCACTTTATCACCAGCAGGCTGTGCCTGCGGGCCACTCAGAACTTTAGACGCGGCAACGCGCTGCTCTTTCAGCGAAGAGATATAACGTGCGAATACGGATTCAGTGATCAGGGAAAGCGGTTCGCCGAGATCCAGAGAGCTCTGACTGGTCCATTTACCGGTACCTTTGTTAGCTGCCTCATCCAGAATCACATCGACCAGATAATTACCCTCTTCATCTTTTTTTGTGAAGATATCCTTGGTGATGTCGATCAGGTAGCTGCTCAGCTCGCCTTTATTCCATTCGCTGAAAGTGGTGGCCAGCTCTTCGTTAGACAGGTTAAGACCGCCTTTCAGCAGTGAGTAGGCCTCTGCAATCAATTGCATGTCGCCATACTCAATACCGTTATGCACCATTTTGACGTAATGGCCCGCACCGTCAGCCCCGATATAAGTCACACAAGGCTCACCATCTTCAGCAACGGCTGCAATTTTGGTCAGGATCGGCGCGACCAATTCGTAAGCATCTTTCTGACCGCCAGGCATAATGGATGGGCCTTTCAGCGCCCCCTCTTCACCACCGGAAACACCGGTACCGATGAAGTTAAAGCCCTCGGCAGAAAGCTCACGGTTACGACGAATGGTGTCCTGGAAGAAGGTATTACCGCCATCAATGATGATGTCGCCTTTTTCCAGATAGGGTTTCAGAGAGTCAATAGCAGCATCAGTGCCAGCGCCCGCTTTCACCATCAACAGGATACGACGGGGAGTTTCTAAGGATTCAACAAACTCTTTAACAGTGTAATAAGGAACCAGTTTCTTGCCGGGGTTCTCAGCAATCACTTCTTCGGTCTTATCGCGGGAGCGGTTGAAAACGGAAACGGTATAGCCACGGCTTTCGATGTTAAGCGCAAGGTTGCGCCCCATCACGGCCATACCAACAACGCCGATTTGTTGCTTAGACATTACTTACTCCTGTCAGGTGTGGTAACCCTCTGGCGGTCAGGCCATTGGGCTTAAGTAAAGATTATAGTAACGTAGATTACACACGCTGGGTAATTGCGAAAGAGGCGACTTACCGCAAGGCTATCGCAGCCACTGGAAGCGACAACTCGCAGTTTTTTGACTCAAAAAACGTTACTTCCTCTTGTCGTGTGACATGCCAGTGAATCATCATCTCATCCAGAGAATTTAAGCATCAATAATCAGAACATCCATTGATGAAAAATGCCTTTATTTTAACTACGTATCATGCATGGACAATGAAAACCCAAGGATGACGATTTAATTATGTCATAACCTTGCAAAAACCAACGGTCAAGACTGCAATAAGCCATTAGGTTCAGTTAATAGATTTATCGCTGTACTACGCGTCTTCGATACAAAATAAGCACTACCGTCTATTTAATAATAGATCATTTAACATTAAATAATTATAATCAAGCATGTCGCCAGCATACGTTAGCTAATTAAATAATCTTCAACGCAAAGTGATTTCAATCTTGAGCTACCCCACGCGTCAAAATTTGAAATGCCGGTAATTGCTGAATAGTCCTGCCATTTTTTATTTTGCACGAGAGCAAGCATACTCAAAGTAAGCTCATGAGGCGTCAACTCAATATTGAGACGTTTGCTTAGCGCGTTGTAATTCTCTGCGAATAACATCGCGCCGTCACAGATATCAGAAATACTCTGTGACAGGTCACGTTTTAACCCACGCCCCTGATCACCAACAGGCGCAGATGTTACTGCGTCATAACCAATAATTGAGTCATGCGGCGCAGAGAAAAAGAGTTCAATGGCCACACGGTTTTCATAAATTTGATCAATGAGGGATATATCTGCATTGTCAGCTTCGTACATCGCATGCATTTGCAGGAACGTTTTACGTCTGAGTTTTTCTGCTGTGTTTGCAAGACAGAAATAATAACCGTGAATATCTATATCAATAAATTGCTTCACCGCATGGTAAAACGCTTCTTGTGTTGTACCACTCCATCCTACATCAACGAGAGCAATTTTCTCGCCTGGTTTAATACCTAACTTTTGAATATATGCAAAAAGACCACGGCGGTTTTTGCGGCAAACCAGTAAGATTTGCCATCTCCACGCATATAAGAAATTGGTCATTAATGGGAATAGCTCAGGCGTCAGCGCAGTTTCCGCAGACAGCCCGAAGGAAGCCATAATTTCGGGAGCTGGCGGAACGACACCGATGCGCTCAATGACTTCACGTGGCTGCAACCCCTCAGCACCGGAGAGTAAAAAGGGGATGAACTGCATAAAGTTCTGATCATTAATTATCGCAAGGGTCAGCGCTGTACGGGAACCATAGAAATATGTTGAATCAGGGAAATCACCAACATCGCCCCGCTCCACCATTTTTTGCATTATATAGCCATCACGGGATAAGAAAAACACGTGATCGATCTGGTGCGTTGCCGTCTGCGCTTTAATCCATTTAAGGAAACCAAGAGATGCGGCACCGCCATAGGTAAAGCCTAAACTTTTATAGGCCTGGAGGTCATGGTAACCCTCATGGCTTTTTAACATTCCCTGAGCAAAAGAGAGCGACAGCGGTAGCCCTTTGCAAATGGTGCTTAAGTAGTGGGAGCAATAATGATATGCCAAAAGGCCTTTCTCACGCGGGCGTATCACATCGGATACTTCATTATCACCAACATGTAGAATCTGATCCGGAGAAACATTCAGTTTACGTGCAATAATGTCAAAGAGTTCTCCTGAATCACGCTTAGTAGCGTTTTCATCGCAAGAACTAAAAACCGTAACACCGGTAACACCATGTTTCTCCAGCGCCTGCTCAAAAAAACGTGCTGGCAAGTACATATCGGAGGTAACAATAACCTTTTTCCCGGCCTCTTTTAAGTGCTTAAATAATTCAAAAATAATACCATTTGGCTCAATTAAATTAAGTTCCAGTTGATATTCTGCATTAGCCATTTGTTCAGCGGCTTGCGTATCATGAGTGAAGGCAGCATAAATACCTGCGATAGTAATCTCTTTTTTACCACTGGCGCTCATTTGACGGAACGCTTCACTTTGAGCGCTTTGCCGTTTTGTTTTGAAATTATCAATACCCAGTTGCTTGCCAAGAATATCAAACGCATCCTCAGGGTCAGCAAGTGGACGAGTAAATAATGTATCGAAAAAATCAAAAGAGATCACTTCCGCATCATTTAATGCAGTTACTGGTAAATCTTTAAATGATTCAATCGCTTCTGCAAAGCGATTGAATTCAGGTCCCAGAATAGTATTCATAAGCATCAGCAACCAACCTCAAAATTAATGCCGTTAGGGTGCAAGTTAATATTGAAGAATGGATCGTATTGATAATAACGAGGATGTTTTTCGTTGAGTCGACTGAGTTCGTTCATAAGGCGTCGCACTTTTTCTTCATCCTGATGATCCAATCCACGACTAACGGACTCGTAATGATAAAGTTCAACAGCTGGGCACATTACATTGTAATATCCCGCATCTACGCTGCGGAAACATAAATCTACATCGTTATAGGCGATAGGAAAAGATTCGTCGAACTGACCGATTCGATCGAATTTTTTCCTTTCCATCATCAAACATGCACCGGTTACAGCCAGCCAGTTATATTCCAGCAGGTTACGCATGAAATAACCTGGATGAGCGCGATCAATATTATGTAGCGCATGCATTGGTCCACCGGCAAGATTCAGCACGCCAGCGTGTTGGACAAGATTTGTTTCCGGATAGATTAATTTTGCACCTACTGCACCTACATGTGGCAATTGCGCATATCCTACCAGACGCTCTAACCAGTCAGCATGCAAAACTTCAGTATCGTCGTTCAAGAAAAGCAGAATCTCACCTTTTGATTCAGCCACACCAACATTATTAAGTTCCGAGAAGTTGAACGGACGATCATGGCGAATGACTTTTATCTTTTCTTCGCTTTCAAGCGAGGAAAAGTATTCAAGTGCATCAGCAGCAACAGAGCCATTATCGAGAATAATGATCTCATAATGGCTGTAACGCGTCGTATTTTTAATGGAATCAACACAGCGACGCAAAACATTACAATTGTCGCGGGTAGGAATAATAATGCTGACTAACGGATTACCAATCGGGAAGTAATTTACACGAAAATAGCCTGCCGGTCCCACAACAGGTTCGACAACGCCCTGTTGACCGCGACGAGCCAAGGCGTCTTTGCGTACATTAACAGAGGCTTCCAGGACATAATCTTTCGCTGCAATATCAGAAGCGGTCGATTGGGGAATAATTCGCCAATGGTACAGTACCTTAGAGATATGGCTAATTTTTGATGTCTGTTCAGATACGCGCAAAACAAAATCCCAATCCTGGCAACCATCAAATTCCGAACGTAATAAACCTGTTTTTGCCAGTAATGATTTTTTTACGCAGGAGGCATGGCACGTGAACATCGTGCTCATCATGGTATCCGGCGACCAGTCAGGTTTGAAGTGCGGCTGGACGTAGAATCCTTCTTCTGAGAGTTTATCTTCATCACTATAGATAAAGTCAGGATCATCATTGTTAATGCATAGTGCCATTTCATATAAGCAATCTGGCGTCAGGAGATCATCATGATCCGTAAAGACAATATAGTCCCCCGCTGCATGCTCGATAGCAAAATTCGTTGCACCGGAAATACGGCTATTCGTTTCAAGATGAACAACTTTGATCTGTGGATTGGTAATACTACTTAAGACGTCATAGAGTTGCGGATCGGTACTGCAATCATTAGCCAGAATCAATTCCCACTGAGGGTACCACTGCGCTTCGATAGATTCGATAAGCTCATGGAGCAGATCCAGCGGCGTGTTGTAGATTGGCACCACAATAGAAAAGAGTGGTTTCACGGCCATATTGTTGATAATAACTGATAAATTTTCCGGCTGGGCGGGAGTAACGTAACAGTATTCTGGGGCACCATGTCGCAGATGGTAGCCTTCGCTTCGGTTGTACGTAATTGTGGTCGGCAACATTACCGCCGCTGGGTTTATATTACCAACAGCAGACGCGATATTTTCGTCATTACCAGCAACGAAAGGTGTTGCCATTGGGACTGGTGCGACGGCAGCAGCGTGCAGCATTTGGATCATTCGTTGCTGGCGAAGGCGTGCAATAACTCCCTTCCATCCCTCCCGATGTAACGTACTCATCCCTCGTGAAATAATTTTCTTTAGCCCGTGCTGGCGATACAAGCGTCGGGTAACAGAGGCCAATGCCTTTGATCTGTGCTTTATTTTCCCTACTGCGCGCAGTGGCGCTGTCACTTTCCAGCTGGATGAATTTTCAAGAGCGTTTATTCTTGCCATTGCACCTGCCAGTTGAGCATTAACATGAGCAAGCTGTGCGTTAATAGATGAAAGCTGCACTTTAGTATTTTCAAGTTGTGCATTTTTGACATCCAGTTGCGCCTCGGTCTCTTCTAATTCGGTATGCACATCAATAAGTCGTACTGTGGTCTCGCCCAATTGTACGGTTGAATTCTCCAGTTGCACGGTGGCTTTCTCCAATTGTGCCGTGGTCTTGTCCAAATGTACCGTGGTGTTCTCCAGTTGAACCGCTGTGTTGTTCAGTTCCTCGGTAGTATTATCCAGTCGTACCTTGGTGTTTTCTAGTTGTACCCGGACATTGTCCATCTGTACTTTAGTATTTTCCAGTTGGGTTCTTGTCTTATCTAATTGTCCAGAGGTTTCATCCAATTGCTGAGTAGTTTCTTCAAGTTTTTCAGACGTTATATCCCGTTGTCTGGCAGTCTCCTCCAGTCTTTCTATTGTTTTTTCAAGACGTGTCGTCGTTTCCGTTAGTTCAATATGAGTTTCATTTAACTTCTCGGATACGTCATTTAATTTCTGTTGTTCGAGCATTAAATTATATGTTCTATTGACTTTGAAAATCTCAGCCAGATCACTTTCCCTGATAAGCTCCACTTGAGCTTCAATGTATAATTCAGAGAGCGCAGGAACATTTTTTAATAATATCTGCGGGTCTTGTGATGTCGAATAATAAACATCCTGCTGTTGCCCCTTCTGAACTCGCAGAATATCTATAAATTCACCTTCTGGCTTATGTGGAGTTAACTGCCAGATGATATCACCATCAGCGTTTTTGACTTTTAAGTCAGATACAGAGAACCAGTGACAGCCATCTACCGGATCAAACCGTAGTTTTGTTATAGGTAGTTGGTTATTTCCCTTAATTGCCCAACGAATTGAATTTTTACCCCAATTCAACACAGAGAATTGTGTGTTTTCTTCAGCAAAATTTTCTTCTGCGGAAGCAAAATAGACACAAGCTCGGCTGCGCTTAATACTCACCGGAGCCAGTGGCCGCTCTTCATGCCAGACGATTAAATCATCAAAATTACGCCCCGTAACCTGGTGCTGAAATTCAGCCTCTTTATGCATGTATCGCTGCAGATCATCATCTGTCACCACGATACCTAATGTTGCAAGGATTTGATGTACAAATTCTTTTCTGGTAATTAATTCATTATTTATCAGTGGACGAACCCTTGCCTGATTGAGCACCAGGATGATACCTCTGAACAAGAGATGGCCCAGTTCAATTCGCTCTGTACCTTCCCACTCCACATCGAATAAAACAGGTTGCTCACCAGTAAGAATAATATTCTGGGGAATAGCATCGATAAAATATGCAGGTAAACTAAAAGCAGCATTGAGTACAAGCGGCTGGCCCCTTTCCTGATCTTTCTTAATGAAGTAATCAAGAGCGGTTAACCATTGCTTCATCAAGTTTACAATGTCACTAAACTTCCAATTATCAGCACATAACGCATTAATAAATTGCTGGCCCAGCAATGTCCCACGATAATATTTATCGTTATGCTTCCTGATCTGCGAATATTTATTCTCTTCTCGCTCAACATTCTCACTTACAAAAAAGTGGTAAGAAATATCGACTTCGCCATTTTCAGTGCGTCGGAAAAGTGTTTCTTTAGCATATTCTTTTTTACGTTGTGTACTGTAATGATAAGCAAGGATCGTATTATCTAAAGGTATTTCAGCATCAATGCTGGCAACAAAGATAAATGAGTTCGCAAGTGACACCCCCAGCTTGTTTTTAAAAATTTCAGGGAAGCTATTTTGCAATGAAAACGTCAAATGCGCAGGTAATTGCGGATCGCTGAACACACTTTGAACGGCAAGCGCAGACGCGTCAAATTCCGCCATTTCGCTACCCTGAGGGGTAACTATCGACATAGGAAGTTTGTAATCAGGGAAAGGCAATAATACGTCCGAGTGCTTATAACCCGTTTCAGTGAGAAGCTCACTTAATTCCGCATAACCCCAGGTTTTGGCTTCCCCGACTTTGTAACGACCTTCGATGCCATACATTGACTGACGAATATGATCCTCAGGCGCGCCAGCAAAATACTTAAGACCTAATTTATTCTCAATGGCAATGAATAAAAAGCCGCCGGGCTTAAGCAATTTACGGACTTGGGTAAGTAAATCTTTTTCGGGATGCTCACCATCGCCAAACATTGTTGCATATTCAAGAACGCCTATAAGCGTAATTGCATCGAACTGACGGCCTGGGTTAAAGCGGTCAAAACGCTCTGCAACAACCTGAACATTATCCAGGTCGCGAGTACGGCTGGCAGCTATTGATGCCCGGCGCTGACTCCCTTCCAGAGCCAGAATGTTACCACCGTTTTCGCCAAGAAAACGACTAATTGCCCCACAGCCTGCGCCAATTTCAAGGACATCACCTTGCAATAAGTGGGCAAAAGGACGCAAGACGTTTCCACGCTGTGAGGTCAGATGATAGAGTGTCTGCCAGTCAATGCATTTATTGCGCAGTTCATCCGAAAAAACGGAAATATCTTTTGCATCACGGATAATGCCGGCGAGACGCTCTTCCGCTTCATCGCCATCGTTGTAACCTATGTTGGTGTAGTCTTCACGTCTCCATACATTTAGACTTTTATCGAAAAAATAACCAAGACTTTCGAGTTGAAACATAAAACCCACCTGTATTTGTAACATCGCTCAGGCAATGCCAGGCGATCTCACAGTTCATTGCAGACTAATATGAGTGTCTAAATTTACTAAACCGATAAACTGCACACGGTTCAACACACTCAAATGTATAGAATCGTAACGCCTGTCATGCGGCACCACGGAACCGGCCTCATCGCAACTTGCGATGCCAACCGAGATAAAATAATCCCCGGATGCCAGGTTGACGGGCATTGACAAAGAAGCCTGCATAATATCTCCGGCATTGAACTGCCTGGACATATCAATATTCTGAAATTCGCTATTAGTGTTATAAATTGTCACCCCTTCTTTAGTTTTAAGTGCAAAACCGAAGATAGGGCGATATACCGCATCTTTAAATCTTACATAAAACTGCAAATGGATCGCACGTTCACCTTCAATCACCTGTGGGTATTGTTTATCATCCTGAACCAGTTGATAGTCCAGTATTTCAGCCTTAAGATCGCCCCAGCGGTACTCCGAGGGATTGTAATTAGGCCTTTGTTCATAACTTAGCCCATCCTTGAACCAATTCTGAACATTCAATAAGTCTTGTTGCTTCTGCTCTATAAGTTGCTGCTCAACGTTTGATTGGATTTCATCAGCAACAGCTTCTTTTTCATCCGTTTTGCCAAAGAGAAGGTCGAGATATTTATTCACCACTACGCGTGGGCTGTCTTGCATGAGCATAACTCCGTCATTAATTAAAATGGCAGAGTCGCAATGGGTCACAATCTGTTCAGTCGCATGGGAAACAAACAGAATGGAGGTTCCCCTCTCTTTTAACTGTTTTAAACGTGCAAAACATTTCGCCTGAAACCGTGCATCACCAACGGCCAGCGCTTCATCAACAATTAAGATTTCAGGCTCTATTTGTGCCTGGATAGCAAACGCCAGACGCACCAGCATCCCGCTTGAATAGGAACGAACAGGTGAGTCAATAAAATGTCCGATATCTGCAAAACTAATGATATCATCCAGTTTTTCTTCAATCTCAGATCTGGTCAATCCCAGTAATGCTGCATTGAGGTAAATATTTTCCCGACCCGAAAAATCGTTATTAAACCCGGCACCCAGTTCAAGCAATGCAGCTACACGCCCATGCAACTTAACGTTGCCGGAAGTGGGGGTCAGCGTACCGGCAATTATTTGCAGAAGGGTTGATTTTCCGGAGCCATTTTTACCAACAATCCCGACTGTTTCGCCTTTTTTCAAACGAAAGCTGATGTCCTGCAACGCCCAAAATTCATCATGGTAGAGTCTGGCTACTTTTCCTGTGCGATGATGCACTTTCGGTACAATGAACTCTTTTAATCTTTTAATGGGGTTATCGTAGACTTGATAGCATTTACTGACATTATCAATTTCAATTGCATACAGATCAGATGACATCAGCAAACCCTCCTCTTGTTTTCTGGAACCAGATATAGCAGACATAGGTAATCCAGATAGAGTTTACTGAATATAGTGCTAATCCGAAGAAGTCGGGCAGTTGTCCCCAAACAATAACAATCCTTGATTGCTCAATAATATAGGTCAAGGGATTCAGCAGGACGATACTTTGCATCCATTCTGGCAATGCCGCGAGGGGATAAAAAACAGGCGAAAGAAAGATTAAAACCGTAACAATTACACCAATCGACTGCCCAATATCACGGATATATACACCTAACGAAGAAATAATCCATGACAGACCAAGCGATAATATTACCAATGGTAAAAAGACTAGCGGCGCAAATATAATCGTCCAGTTTATATAACCATTAAATACGAAAAAAGCTATAATTAATACAGCGCTACTGATAATGCTCTGAAAGACAGATGATAAAACAGTGACTACAGGTAATATTTCTAATGGAAATACAACTTTTTTGACATAATTTGAATGCTGTAAAATTAAATTGGGCGATCTTATTAAACACTCGGCCAGAAACGAATGGATGATCATGCCAACAAAAAGAATAACAGCAAACTGTGTTTTAGGTTCATCGGCGGCAGCATTTCCCCACCTGGCTTTGAACACGACAGAGAAAACCAATGTGTATATAGCAAGCATAAGGATAGGGTTAATTAATGACCATAGCACACCAATCGCCGAACCTTTATATTTACTCAGAATGTCCCTTTTTGTCATCTGAAATATGAGACTTCTATTGTTCAACAGCGAACTCATAAGTGAGCCCGCTGTTGCTATTTTTGCTTTTCCACTCACACCTTCACCTCAAAAATCATATCTGACATCAAATCTTATTCAAAAAAATCGCGGCGATGAGCGCGATATTTCCACACCAGGTTTGTCGGTATAATCTTGTTTCAAATATCATCCTGATTCTTTGAAAAATATTCGCATTTCTTTTGTCGTTGAAACTCGACAAGATTCTGGCATTTTCTGGTGTCAATTTATTCTGGAATGGTTTAAGGAGCTCAAGATTTTTATCATTCCAGCGCTTGAAATGCCCGCCCATTAACTTTTTAATTCGCTGAGCACGCGCAATCATTGTCAGATTAGAACCGATGAGGTTTTCCTGATGCTGCCGATATTTTATCGTAGGCGAAGAGTCATAGTGAACATTCCCTCCACAGCCCGTGATCAGTATATACACCCACCAATCATGAGAAACTATTTCCTGCCATTTAGTGGTTTCAATGACAATATCTCTGGCTTGCTTATTAAGCACCATCGTATTACCGCCTGCGATACTTTGTACCAACGCATTACGGAATGAAGGTGTTTTATCAAACAACGGAGAGAGGCCAATAGTAGCCCCTTCTTCATCTGTAAGAATAGTCCTACCGCAATACACTGACGGTATTTGTGAATGGTACGTTAAGTAATTCAAAGCATGGGATAGTTTGGTCTCAATCCATTCATCATCTTGGTCGCTGAAGGCATAGTAATCAAAATCATCGCCACAGCACTCAAGCGCTGAGATAAAATTCCAGGCAAAGCCTTTATTAGGCCCATGGAGCAGGACAATTCTGTCCTCTCCATAGTTTTGCTGGTACTCATGGATAATATCCAGAGTACCATCAGTCGAACCATCATCAGACACAAAAATAACCCAGTTCTGATGAGTTTGATTAGTAATTGAGTCAAGCTGTTTGCGTATAAACTTACTTCCATTGTAAGTACACAAAAGTATCGCAACTCTCTTATCCATCTTCATGTTAGGGATATATTTCCGCACCTGATAAGAGAAGTCCGTTCTGATCTTTTGCCGACAACTGCACTTGACCAGCTTCCGGCCATTCGATATTGATTTGTGGATCGTTCCAGATAATGCAACGTTCCGAGTGTGGTGCATAATAATTTGTTGCTTTATACACAAACTGTGCTGTATTGCTCAGGGTTAAAAAACCGTGGGCAAATCCTTCCGGGATCCATAACTGACGCTTGTTTTCAGCACTTAATACCGCCCCAACCCATTGACCGAAAGTTGCAGAATGTTTTCGAATGTCCACAGCGACATCAAATACTTCCCCTTCGATACAACGGACCAGCTTGCCCTGCGCATGCGGGTCGAGCTGATAATGCAAACCACGAAGCACCCCTTTCTGCGACTGAGAGTGGTTGTCCTGAACAAAGTCGATTTTTTTACCTACCGCTTCTTCAAAAATTTTTTGACTGAAACTTTCAAAGAAAAAACCACGTGCGTCACCAAAAACTTTCGGTTCAAAAATAAATACTTCAGGAATTGCAGTCTTAATTACATTCATTTATTTACTTTCCAAGCATTTCAGTCACGACACGTTTTACACCTACTTTCCAGTCAGGAATAACGGTTGCAAAGGCGGTCTGGAATTTCAGGTTCGACAAACGCGAATTAGACGGGCGTTTAGCCGGGGTTGGATATGCAGAGGTGTCGACCCCTTTCACTTCCTTGATGGCAAGTGATTCACCCAGTTCCTGGGCGACGGAGAAAACATATTGTGCATAGTCATACCAGGTGGTTTCCCCACTGGCGACGAGGTGATAAGTACCAAACAGCGAGGCATTATTTGTCGCAGCGCGGATGGCGGTCGCGGTGCAATCTGCCAACAACTCCGCGCCGGTTGGCGCGCCATGTTGATCGTTGATAATCGCTAATTGTTCTTTTTCTTTTGCCAGACGAAGCATTGTCTTAGCAAAGTTCGCACCACGAGTTGCGTAAACCCAGCTGGTACGGAAAATGAAATGACGTGGGTTGTGGGTTGCCACAGCCAGCTCGCCCGCCAGTTTCGTTTCACCATAAACATTCAGCGGCCCCGTCTGCTCATCTTCAAGACGAAAATGCGTGCCCTGGCCGTTAAAGACATAATCAGTAGAATAATGCACCAATAGCGCACCGAGCTTCGCTGACTCTTTCGCGATTACTTCAACGCTATCAGCATTCAGCAGCTGTGAAAGCTCTCTTTCGCTTTCCGCTTTATCTACCGCCGTATGCGCAGCCGCATTGACAATGACATCAGGTTTCACATAACGAATCGTTTCTGCAATCCCTTCAGGTTTGGTCAGATCGCCACACAATTCAGTATCAAAAAAGTCAACTGCGACAAGTTCACCCAATGTCGACAAAGAACGCTGCAGTTCCCAGCCCACCTGGCCATTTTTTCCAATTAATAAAATCTTCATGATCTTCTCGTCCGCGCAGCTCAGTGCCTATTTTTCGCTAATCAGCAATTGCAAATAACGACCATAGTCGGTTTTCGACAACTTTTTAATCTGTTCCGCAACTTGTTCTTCGTTCAACCAACCTTTACGGAACGCAATTTCTTCAAGACAAGCGACTTTCATGCCCTGGCGCTTCTCAATGGTATGGATGAACTGCGATGCTTCAACCAGGCTGTCATGGGTACCCGTATCAAGCCAGGCAAAGCCACGGCCCAGCAGTTCTACCTGCAGCTCGCCGCGGTCAAGATACATCTGATTCAGTGTAGTAATCTCTAACTCTCCGCGTGCGGAAGGTTTTACCTGTTTTGCCATTTCCACGACATTTTTGTCGTAAAAATAGAGGCCGGTCACTGCCCAGTTGGATTTTGGTTTTAGTGGTTTTTCTTCAATGGATAACGCAGTGTAATTTTTATCAAATTCCACGACACCAAAACGTTCCGGGTCCTGCACCTGATAACCGAATACCATCGCACCCGATGTTAACTGTGCTGCGCTTTCCAGTTTCTTACCGAAACTTTGACCAAAGTAGATGTTATCGCCGAGAACCAGCGCACATGGCTCGTTATTAATAAATTCTTCGCCAATAATAAACGCTTGCGCCAGGCCATCCGGCGAGGGCTGCACTTCATAGGAAAGACGGATACCGAACTGTGAACCATCACCCAATAAACGCTGGAACGATGCCATATCTTCCGGCGTCGTGATAATCAGAATGTCACGAATGCCAGCCAGCATCAGTACAGAGATAGGGTAAAAAATCATCGGCTTGTCATATACTGGCAACAACTGTTTTGACACACCCTGAGTAATTGGATAAAGGCGAGTTCCGGAACCGCCAGCTAATACAATACCTTTCATCATTTCGTCCTTATAATTTTATTCTGCAAGCCCCAGGCGTTCTCCAGCATATGACCCATCCATCACACGCTGCCACCAATCCTTGTTAGTCAAATACCATTCAACCGTTTTACGGATACCTGATTCAAAAGTCTCTTGCGGTACCCAGCCCAGTTCATCTTTTATTTTGCTCGCATCAATGGCGTAACGCAGGTCATGTCCCGGACGGTCGGTAACATAAGTAATTAATTCTGCAAAGCTACCAATATTATTAGGTTTCGCAGTAATGATTTCGTCCAGAATAGAGCAAATAGTGTTTACGACTTCAATATTCTTACGCTCATTGTGACCACCGATATTATAAGTCTCGCCGGCAACACCTTCAGTTACGACCTTATATAAAGCGCGTGCGTGATCTTCAACAAATAGCCAGTCGCGGATTTGCTCACCATTGCCATACACCGGTAAAGGTTTCCCAGCCAATGCATTAAGAATGATCAGCGGAATGAGTTTCTCAGGGAAATGGTACGGTCCATAGTTATTTGAGCAATTCGTTACCAGCGTCGGCAAGCCGTAGGTACGACGCCATGCGCGAACTAAATGGTCGCTGGACGCTTTTGATGAAGAGTACGGACTGCTGGGAGAATATGGCGTTTGTTCGGTAAACAGCGGCAGCGCTGTTCCGGCAGGGACTTCATCAGGATGCGGCAAATCGCCGTAGACTTCGTCCGTTGAGATATGATGGAAGCGGAACGCGGTTTTGCGGGGTTCATCAAGTTGCGCCCAATATTTACGCGCAGCCTCAAGTAATACGTAAGTTCCTACAATATTTGTCTCAATAAACGCCGCAGGTCCGGTAATAGAGCGATCAACATGGCTTTCGGCGGCAAGGTGCATGACCGCATCCGGCTGATGTTCCGCAAAAATCCGTTGCATCGCTTCGGCATCACAGATATCGGCGTGTTCGAAGACATAACGATCGCTATTTTCAATCTCGGTCAGAGATTCGAGGTTGCCCGCGTAGGTTAATTTATCGACATTAACCACAGAATCTTGAGTATTATTAATGATATTACGAACAACAGCAGACCCGATAAAACCTGCTCCACCAGTAACCAATATTTTCACGAGAATATTCCGTTTACTTTGCTAGTTTAACTATGACGTTGATATACAAGGAGCAGACCATGGGGACACATTTGTTCAGGCACGCTACCGCCCCTGGCTCAATAGCTACCAGCGTACTGTGTATAACGTCCAACAATTTTGCATAAACATAAAAGTGTATCAGGTAGCGCAGTGAATGCCGTTACCTGCACAAAATGTTAAACAACCATTTTCTGCTTAAACGCCAATGGAAACAAGGCAAATCTGGATCCGATAAGTAAAATCTGATCAGGTGTAGAATTATTATCCATTGATTTCGCAGTATATGTAAAAAAAGCAGCGAGAGCGGTCAAAGCTATAAGCTCCGGTGACCACTCTCATCTGCCCTTTTGTAAGTTAATGCTTTTCTATTGTCTTTCTATCTGATCACTGCGCCAGAAGTTTCTTAATGCTTTCGCGGAATTTTTGACCTTCTTTCAGATTACGCAGCCCGTAGTTGACGAATGCCTGCATGTAACCCATTTTTTTTCCACAGTCGTAGCTCTCGCCGGTCATCAGCATCGCATCCACAGACTGCTTCTTCGCCAGCTCAGCAATGGCATCGGTTAACTGAATACGTCCCCAGGCGCCTGGCTCAGTACGCTCCAGTTCCGGCCAGATTTCAGCGGAAAGCACGTAGCGGCCCACCGCCATCAGGTCTGAATCCAGCGTTTGCGGCTGATCCGGTTTTTCGATGAACTCGACGATACGGCTCACTTTACCTTCGCTATCCAGCGGCTCTTTGGTCTGAATCACCGAGTATTCAGACAGATCGCCCTTCATGCGTTTTGCCAGTACCTGGCTCCGGCCAGTTTCACTGAAACGGGCAACCATTGCCGCCAGGTTGTAACGCAGCGGATCGGCAGAAGCGGAATCCAGAATGATGTCCGGCAGAACAACCACGAACGGATTGTCGCCAACAATTGGACGAGCGCAAAGAATGGAGTGCCCCAGTCCCAACGGTTGTGCCTGACGCACGTTCATAATCGTCACACCAGGAGGACAGATAGACTGCACCTCAGCTAACAATTGACGTTTGACACGCTGTTCAAGTAACGCTTCCAGCTCATAGGAGGTGTCGAAGTGGTTTTCGACAGCATTTTTGGAAGAGTGAGTCACGAGGACGATTTCTTTGATCCCTGCAGCAACAATTTCGTCGACGATGTATTGAATCATTGGCTTATCGACGATAGGTAGCATCTCTTTAGGAATAGCTTTGGTGGCGGGTAGCATATGCATCCCCAAACCTGCTACCGGAATAACTGCTTTCAAATTAATCATTATGCCTTCCACCTGTAAATGATTGGTAAATTATAGAGCTTCAACTTCTTTTCGCCAGCATCAACGGGACGAGTTGCTGCAAAATATGTTACGCCGATTGTCGTATAATTGCTGTAGATGTAATCCTGACAGTGAAATAAAGTCACCAGGATTCATCGTAAAAGAGGCGCAACGCCCGCTACCGCGACGCAGCCGGCAAACGGAAGTTGAGATTTTGCACATTCACAACCTGATGATCGATACGATCGATATCGACGGAACTCTGCCCTTTTTCATTCACTGCCTTAATATTTGCCAGCGAAAGCAAGGTGTCCTGACGCGCCATAAAACGCCCCCGCACATCCTTGCGTAAATCGAAGTTAAGTTTTAGCGCCGGCCCCACCGATGCTTCTTGCATTACATTGATATTTCTCAGGAAAAGATGCTGTGGCTTGTTATGAAACTCCAGCGTTGCCCGCTGTAAGTTGAGATTGGTAATGGCCACAAACGAGGTAGCGTTCCCGGAAGAAATCTGGATCCCACGCAGCTTGTACTGATTCTGAGCGTTTTCCAGACGAATATCGTTCAGTTTGAAATTTTGTGGAATGGACAAATAATCGCCTTTGATAACCCCGTAGCCAATAAGCATCCCGGCGCTATTGACCATCGACACGTTATCTATGACGAAATTGTCACAACCATATATCGCCACCGTCGCGTTATCGATACCGGCTTTTTTGCTGAAGTCCGGCGTAATATTCTCTGCCTTTATGTTACGAATAATAAAATGTTTGCCATTTTCTACATGGACCAGTTGCCGACAATTGCTGCCAGTGATGTTGGCAACAACAAAATTCTTCACCGCCTGATCTTCCGGATAGGTGTTATCATAGGTACTGCCCGCCAGCCCAATACCGATTCCCCAGTTGATTTTGCCGTTGGTACAGTCAATGTGATCAATGACATGGTCGGAGATGAGAATATCGCGATCGTTAATGGCGACGTTCCATTCCACCGCGTCACCTTGCAGGTAGCTAAAGCGGCTGTTGGTGATTCGGGCGCTAATAATCTGATTATGAAAACCCTGACGCAGGATGGCGTAGTTGGCTTTCGTAACGTTGATGTTATCGATGAGCAGATTACGCATTACCTTCGGCTCTTTTCCACCGATGTAGATTTGCGCCACCGGGCCATAGCCACTCATGTTCAATCCCTGAATAACACAGTCTGAGCCGCGCACATCCAGCGTCAGATTGTACAGACTGCCCCCCTTCTCTCCGATGACCTTACAGCCATCCTGCAATACCAGCCGTCCGCGGCCATTGCTTTTAATACTTCCCCGCACCAACAGCGTTTTCCCGGGCGGGATAAAGACCCCGGTATTGAGGTTTTCGCATACCACTCCCTCCGGGATTTCAACCGTTTGCGCGTCGTTAAAGGCCTGCTTCAACGCCGCAGGCCAGTCGGTTGTCTGATAGCGACGAATATCCACCGTTTCGGCACGCGCTGTGGCAACCGGTAAAAAAGGGAGCGCCGCAAGAGCGGCGCCAGCGGTCAGGAAACTGCGTCGGTTAAACGCAAATCGATTCTTTTTTTCTAGCACAGACATAGGACCTCGATTCAGAGCGCCTGTAGCAGCGTGGCAAGTTGCTGATTGATGCGTTGCTGGTTGAAGTCGGTTTCGATTTTATGGCGCGCATTGGCAATCACTGGCGTCAGATCCTGATGCTGCATTGCACTGAACTCAGCGAGTTTCTCCGCCAGAGTGCGGGCATCATTTTCTGGCACCAGCCAGCCTGATTCCCCTGGGTTGATGAGTTCAGGAATTCCACTATGCAGCGTTGACACCACCGGTATACCCACTGCCATCGCCTCCATGAGCGCCACGGGAATACCTTCCATATCGCCATCCACACCGGTCACCGAAGGCAATAAAAAGAGATCGGCTTCATCCAGCATCGCTTTGACCTCATGGCTGGGCTTAAAGCCCGGCATGTGGATCACATCATCCAGTTGGTATTGCTCAATCAGGGTGCGCAAGCGCCGCTCCCACGGGCCAATGCCCAAAATGGTCCAGGTAAAGGGCACGCCGCGCTCTTTGAGTAAACGGCAGGCTTCAATACCCACATGCAGCCCTTTTTTCTCGGTCAGTCGCGCAACAGAGATCATCTGTAACGGCGTTCCGGGGGCTTTCACCGGGCGCAGGGTAAAACGGGCGATATCCACCCCCATGCGCGAGATGGCAATTTTTTCTTCCGGGCAACCCATATTGCGTAGCCGCCCGGCCCACAGTTCACTGATAGGCAGCATCAGATCGCCACGGCGAAAGAGCTGCTGATATTCCGGCGTATAGTGGCTGAGCACATCCCGGTGCGAAATATCAATGCCGTGGAATACAGTGGCGATTTTGCCTTTCAGCATGCCCAGTTCGCGCAGTTTCGTCGCTGTTACCCCTGCCGGGCCAAAATGGGCAATAAAGACATCGGCACGAAAGAGACGTGGTGTCAGACCGCAAATGGCAGCCAGAATCAGGTTTCGCGCCTCATCACCATAACGCGACATATTCAGCGCTTTCCAGGTGGATGCGCGCCCCGCGCCGCGTAATATCGCTTTCCCGCGATAGCGCAGTTTTGCCAGCCTGCCCTCCGGTTCATCCAGTAGCCAGTGGGTCTTCTCCGCCAGGCGATACTCCGTCCAGGCGCTATGAGTGTTCTGTAAATCGCCCTTATGCAGTGCGACGATCTCCACCTCATAGCCCATATTGATAAACGCCACAATCTGATTCAGAACAAAGGTTTCTGAGGCAAGCGGGAATTTCAGCAAAAAGAAGCTGACTTTCATTTCACCTCCCGGATGCGATCCAGTACCGATTTCACCATCAACGCCCCTTTCTCACGCTCGGCCGCCACGGCGGTGGCAAGACGTTGATTGAGTGCAGGCAACTGTCCCAGAGTGTCAGCCGCCATGGAGGCCAGCGAGCCATCCAGCAGGTGGCGAATGTCCACGGCCATCTCCGGCATACCAAGCTGCTGCATAATCCCGGCTGATTTGTGTTCGTAGTTGATGGCGATAGCGGGCGTGCCGAAGTTCATTGAGATGATGGCAGAGTGCAGACGCGTGCCCACTGTCAGATCGCAGGCGGCGAGAATCTTGCCCATTTCGAGGTCGTTAAGTTCATCCATGACCACGTGGTAGCGGGACGGGTCACTAATATACTGACCCAGATTGAGCGCCACCATTCGGTCATCTTTGTTGTAACTGTCAATGCCGGTACAGGTAGAGAGCGCAATCACTTGCCAGCCGGCATCCAGGATCCGGTTTACCACCTCAGCAAAGGCTTTTTCATAGGCTTGCTGCGTGGTATTGAGACGGCGGTCGAACGGAGCCAGCTCACGTAGCGTAATAGCGACAGTTTTCTGTTTCGCCGCCACATCCAGCCAGTGACGAACGGCGTAGCTGGGGATAAATGACGCATCATCTTCCACCAGCCAGGCGGTATCGACGCCTTGTTCGACTTTATCGGTAGTGATTTCACTCTGCTTCATCAAGTTGAGACTGACGCTCTCACGCAGGATTAACGCGTCGCAATGGCCAAAGACATAATTTGCCAGTTGATTAAACTGCGGATCCTGGAACGGCCCGACGCTGTGACCAATCATGTACAACGGTTTTTTGGCCATAAATGTACACAGGGCATGTTCAAACTGCGGGACGCCGTAAAGATCGACAAAAAAGGAGCCACCGACCTGGATAATTGCGTCATAACCAGCCAGCAGGCGGACGAAATCGGTAAAACCCTGCGCAATGGCAATGTTGCGCAGCTTGCCGCTGTCCGTCACCCGTGAAAGCAGAACCTGGTGCTGGTAGCGCCGACGCAGAACTTTTTTCACCCGCCCCATTAGCCCGGCGGCCGTATTGTGCGCTTTCATCTGGCTGTAGAGCGGGTCGCCCATTACCGGGCGGTTCAGTAACCAGGAAGAACTCACCGGGTAGCGGCTCATTACGTCCACTTCCGCCTGTGGTTCGATGCGGGCAATCGCGTCAAGCAATCCGCGCAAAATGGCGCTGTCGCCACGGTTGCCGCAGGTGTGATTGCCAAGAATTAATAATTTCATAATGACCTCTCAAAGAATTCCCCTCACCCTGACTCTCCAGGAGAGCGCACTGTGTGCCTGATTTAGCAAACTGCGTCCTTTCTCCCTCGCCTCTGCGGGGAAGAGGTTCTGGTAAGGGGAAAATTAATATCAACCTGCACGCAAAAGCGTTTTCATTTTTTCGTTGCGGCAAAACTGGCGCTTCATCTCGACCACCAGCGCATTGCGTGACAGAACAATCATCGCCGCGAACGCCAGCGCGCCTGCACTCACCTGAACAGCAAGCAGTGCCGCTATCGGCAGACGCCCGACGAGTGCCAGCCCCAGCCCATAACTCACCACCAGTGTCGGCAGTGATAAGTAGAACGGCAGCCACAGGCTCAGGATGTACTGGCGATAGCTGGATCCCAGAACAGGTTTGATCATCACGAAATAGCTCAGGACAGTGTTAATAATCTGCACCAGCAGAAAGCCCAGCGTGACGCCAATCGCACCAGCCAGGTGACCGCCGATAATAATGGCGGGAATAAACAAAAAGGTTTTGAACACATTGAATTTAAAGCTGATATCCACCCGGGCTTTGGCCATTAACAATGAGCCAATCGGATTGCCGACCGCGCGCAGCAGACCCACAATGCATAACAATTGCAGGACAGGAATGATGCTGCTCCACTTCTCACCAAACACCAGTGGTACGAAATTATTGGATACCACCAGCAGCCCCAGCAGGATCGGGAAATTAATGATCCCCACCACTGACAATAGCTTGTAAAAATTAAGCCGAAGCTTTTCCGTATCATCCTGAATTTTGGCGAAAGCCGGGAACAGTACGCGCGTAATAATGGGGTTGAGTTTCATTGGCGGGACGACCGCCACGTTATAGGCCAGGTTGTAGCCGCCCGCGACGCTGGCCCCCAGGATACGCGCCAGCACCAGCGTGGAGAGGTTAGTGTTCAGGTAATTAATGATGCTGTCAGCCGTAAGCCAGGCACCAAACTTGAGGTTGGAACTGACCGAACGCAGTGAAAAGTGCAGGCCCGGGCGGTAGATCTTGCGGCCAAACCAGCCAAAGAGCAGCGTACGCACGGCGCTGTTAACCAGATAACCCAGGATGGCGGTCATTGCCAGCGGCCAGTAAAAGGCGCTTACCACCGTGAAGGTAAAGCCTGCCAGCACCGAGACGGTTTCAATGCTACCTATTTTGTTAAACTCCAGCTCCTTTTGCATCAGCGCCCGAAACTGCTGACCATGCGGAATAACCACAAAGGCCAGCGACAGGGTCTTAATCAGCGGCGCCAGATCCGGGTTATGCAACACGCCGGCAATCAGATCGCTGAGAAAAAAGATGGCCACACAGACGACCAGCCCCAGCCCGACATTCAGCCAGTACAGAGTGGTAAGTTCGAGATGGCTTATCTCCTTACGCTGGATAATAGAGTTTGCAATACCGAAATCCGATAACGTATCGGCCAGGGCGATAATCACCAGCGAGACGGTCAACAGGCCAAACTGGTGGTTATCGATAATGCGCGCCAGTACTGTCATCTGTACCAGCCCAAGCCCGATAATGGTCAACGTTGCCATAGCCGACCATTTCGCCCCGCTGATAGTTTTTTCACGTAAGCTCATGGCAACTCCCTAATACGCCGCCTTATTAACAAACCCTTTAAAGATGGTCAGAAAAACAATTTTGATATCGAACCAGAGACTCCACTCACGGATGTACTCAAGGTCGAACTCAACGCGTTTTTCCATTTTTTCCAGCGTATCCGTCTCGCCGCGCCAGCCATTGATCTGCGCCCAGCCGGTAATACCCGGTTTCACTTTATGACGCAGCATGTAACCTTCAATAAGTTGACGGTACTGCTCGTTATGGGCCACCGCATGGGGACGTGGACCGACGATAGACATCCCGCCGGTCAGCACATTGATAAACTGCGGCAGCTCATCCAGCGAGGTCCGGCGCAGGAAGCTGCCGACTTTGGTCACGCGCGGATCGTTTTGCGTCGCCTGGGTCACGACCTTGTCGTTTTCCATCACTTTCATGGAACGGAATTTCCACACCTTGATGGCCTTACCGTCCATGCCGTAGCGGGTCTGACGAAAAATAACTGGCCCAGGGGAGGTCAATTTCACCGCCAGCGAGATCCCCAGCAGAACCGGCGAAATCAGCATCAGGATGAGCGAGGCCAGCACAATATCTTCGAGGCGTTTGAGAATGCGGTTGACGCCCGAAAGCGGCGTGTCATACAGCGGCACCACCGGCACCCCATTCACCTCTTCAACACGCGAATGCAGAATGTTGAAGGTGAAAACATCCGGTATCAGGATCACCGAGCAGGTGGTGTCTGCCAGCTGGCGCACCAGATGTTTAATGCAGTCAGCGTCGTTCATAGACATGGCGATGTAGACATTGTGGATTTTCCCGGCACGGGCATCCTCAAGCAACTGGTCAAAATTACCCACCCAGTCGCTGCTCACGCCACCCGGTTTCGCGTCGTGGTACACACCGACCACCTCAAAGCCCAGCCAGGGTTCGTTACGAAAGCTCTCCAGTAGCTCTTGCCCTGCGGGAAGATCGCCCGCCACCGCAACGCGACGCGTGTTATAGCCATGATTACGCAACCAGCCGGCGGCAAAACGGATCACGCCACGACAGAGGATCAGCCCTGAACTGCTGAGCAAATACCAGGCAAAATAGAGGGCAAAGGTATTGTTAAGTTCGCTGCGAAAAGCCACCAGGCCGGCGCTAAAGACAAAACTGAGCGTCCAGTTTTGCAACAGTAATACCAGCTCGGTCATAAACCGCACACCACGCCATGAACGATAAAAATCGGTCATGCCGCCAATCATCTGGAACACCACCAGGGTAATCAGGGCCATCAGCAGATGCTGATAAAAGAACGGCAACGTATTGAGCCTACAGACGATGTACAGCCCACCGAACATGATGGTGATGTCTGAGAATCGCTGCACGATAGAGATTAACGATGCATTCGTTTTGGCCCGGTCGCGCTTTTTTAGATTTGTCATCGTTGTACCTATTCATTCGTTTTCCCCCCACCCCAGCCCTCTCCCCTTGCGAAAGAGGGTTAGAGTGAAGGGAAAAACAGGGATTACTGTTTCAACAACGCCAGAATGTCCTGTGTTCGCGCCTCCATCAGCGCAGTGTCGCTACGCGATTCCACGTTCAGGCGTACAACCGGCTCGGTATTAGACGAGCGCAAGTTAAAGCGCCAGTCCGGGAAGGACATGCTGATGCCATCGGTACGGTCAACGCTCAGCGCAGAACCGTTGAAATGTGCTTCGACGCGGGCAATTGCCGGGGCGGCATGCTCCAGCTTTAAGTTGATCTCGCCGCTGGCCGGGAACGCCGCCATACGATCGCTTACCAGCGCTTCCAGCGTTTTGCCCTTGAGGCACAGCAACTCAGTCACCAGCAGCCAGGGGATCATGCCGCTATCGCAGTAGGCAAAATCACGGAAATAGTGATGCGCGCTCATTTCACCGCCGTAGATCGCATCCTCTTCGCGCATCCGCTCTTTAATAAATGCGTGCCCGGTTTTCGACATCACAGGCTTACCGCCCGCCGCCGTCACGACATCCACGGTATTCCAGGAAAGGCGCGGGTCGTGGATGATCTTCGCGCCGGGATTTTTCTCCAGGAATGCCTGCGCCAGCAGACCGACGATGTAGTACCCCTCGATAAACTGACCGTTGCCGTCAAAGAAGAAGCAGCGATCAAAATCGCCGTCAAACGCGATACCCAAATCCGCGCGATGTTCGATAACCGCGTTGCGGGTATCGTCACGGCACTCGGGAAGAAGCGGGTTAGGAATACCGTTCGGGAAGTTGCCGTCGGGGGTGTTGTGCACCTTGATAAAGGTGACGGGAACATTGTTCGCCTTAAAGCGCTGCTCCAGAGCGTCAATCACCGGTCCAGCCGCCCCGTTACCAGAATTGATCACCAGTTTTAACGGCTTAAAATTAGCCAGGTCGACATAGCTGAGCAGATGATCAATATACGCATCACGCAGGTTGATTTGCCGATAGCTGCCGCGTTTTTGCGCATTCACAGGCGGGAAGTCATTTGCTTCCGCGAGGCGCTGAACATCACGCAACCCCGTATCACCGCTGATCGGACGGGCGCCCTTTCGCACCAGTTTCATGCCGTTGTAATCCATCGGATTATGGCTGGCAGTGACTTCAATTCCGCCATCAACACCCAGATGGAAGGTGGCAAAGTAGATCTCTTCGGTGCCCGAAAGCCCGATATCCAGAACATCCACACCCGCGTCTTGCAGCCCTTTGGCCAGCGCCAGTTTTAATGTTTCACTCGTCAAACGGACATCGCCGCCCAGCACAATTGTTTGCGGCTTTAAATATTCGCCATAGGCCCGGCCAATTCGCCAGGCAATATCTTCATTCAGCTCTTCACCCAGCTTGCCGCGAATATCGTAGGCTTTAAAACAGGTTAATTTTTCCATCATTACCTCGTTTTCAGGCAACAGTTAGCCCTCTCCGGTGTGGAGAAATAATCAAAAAGCGTTCAGTTGTTATATCTATCCGACTTCGCGTTGCGGCTAATCAGCGACTGTGCGAAAGGTGTCGGACAGCGTCAGATGCGTCCGTAGCGATCTTCAAAGCGCACAATATCGTCCTCTTCGAGATAGGAACCGGAACGTACTTCAATTAAATCGAGAGGTATTTTCCCCGGGTTCTCAAGACAGTGGCGCGCGCCGAGCGGAATGTAGACCGACTCGTTCTCACCCAGCAGTTTGATCTCGTCATTAATGGTGACTTTCGCCGTACCCGCCACCACCACCCAATGCTCAGCCCGATGATGATGCATCTGGACCGAGAGCCCTTCGCCGGGTTTCACAGTGATGCGCTTCACCTGGTAACGATCGCCTGCGTCAATGGAGTCATATTTCCCCCAGGGGCGATAGACTTCACGGTGGATGTGGTGCTCATGGCGGCCATCCGCTTTGATTTGCTCGACCACTTTCTTCACATCCTGCACATGGTTACGGTCAGCTATCAGCACGGCATCCTTGGTCTGTACCACCACAAGATCTTTCACGCCGACGGTGGTGACCAGACCGGACTCCGCATAAACGAAGCTGTTCTCCGTATCATGACTGATGACGTCGCCGTGATGGACGTTTCCCTCAGGAGTATGTGCGCTGATTTCCCACAAAGAGGACCATGACCCCACATCACTCCAGCCGGCATCCATCGGCACCACTACCGCATCGGCCGTTTTCTCCATTACCGCATAGTCGATAGACTCTTCCGGACAGGCCAGGAACGCGGCTTCATCAACACGGATAAAGTCCAGGTCCGGATCCGTTACATTCATCGCGCGCTCGCAGGCCTCATAAATATCGGGACGATATTTTTTCAGCTCTTCCAGATAGCGCCCGGCGCTGAACAGGAACATGCCGCTGTTCCAGTAATATTCGCCACTCGCCACATAACCCTGCGCGGTTTCCAGGTTTGGTTTTTCAACAAACTGCGCCACATCAAAGGCCAGCCCCTCACCTTTACCCGGCGTGACCTCGCCACGGCGAATGTAGCCATAGCCGGTTTCCGGCAGGTCCGGTACGATGCCAAAGGTCACCAGTTTGCCGCTTTCGGCGTAGGCCAGAGCCTGACGCACCGAGGTACGAAACGCCTCTTCGTCCTGAATCACGTGGTCTGCCGCCAGTACCAGCATCAGCGGATCGGAGGTTGGGTTATGACGTTTGATCGCCATAGCGGCCAGCGCGATTGCCGGTGCGGTGTTACGCCCCGCTGGTTCAAGAATGATGTTCTCCGTCAGCTTGTTGAGCTGACGCAACTGCTCGGCAACGATAAAGCGATGCTGTTCATTGCAGATAACCACCGGACTTTCACACTCCACCCCGTCCAGACGGCAGACGGTGGTCTGCAGCATGGTTAAATCACCTTTCAGGCAGAGGAATTGTTTTGGATACAGCACACGGGACAGTGGCCACAGGCGGCTGCCGGAGCCTCCGGCCATCACCACCGGATACAGTTGTGTTTGACTCATGATTTATCCCCATTCCCTTCGTAATTCAGGCGTTCGTCTTGCGCATGGGCGGCCTGCCCTGCACTCACCGCCGGATCGCGTCGGGAGATATCAGTCATAAACTGGGTTAACACGCTCTCTTTCTCGAGCGTGCGTTCGGCATATTCACGTGCCACCGTGTTGGTTTTGGGCATCAAGAGCGCCTGTTCGATACCTGCCGTCAACGCCGGTACGGATTCAGGCTCTACACACACGGCGATACCCGGCGACGCCAGACAAAGCTGGCCCAACTCGGTGGATGCCTCGGCGGTGATAACGGCATTGCCGCCCACAGCGAGGATATTGGTCAGTTTCGACGGCAACACGGCATCCGCCGCGCCACGTTTTTGAATTACCAGATGGCAATCGGCCATTTTGAGCAGCGCTGGCAATGCATCGTAAGACTGCAACGGAAAGAATTTCACATTATCCAGCCCCAGTTGCAGGGCTTGTTTTTCCAGTCTCACTTTGCCGCCACCCTGCCCCACAATCACAAACAACCACGGCTGTTCGCGAAGGTTAGCCGCCGCCGCAATCACATTTTCCAGCCCCTGCTTCTCACCGATATTGCCGGAGTAAAGAATAATTTTTTTATCTTCCGGCAACCCCAGTGTCTGTCTTAGCTGAACGACAGCTTGCGGATCAACGTCGCGAAAGCGGGCCACTTCTGACCAGTTCGGGAAGAAGATTATCCGTCCTGCGTCCACCCCTTTTTCCCGTGCTTTGTTCATCATTGAGCGGGAGATGGTAGACACATTGTCGACATTGTGCAGAGCGCTGCGCTCAAACGCGCTGGCCAATTTCGCCACTTTGCCGGTTTTGCCTTTCCCGGCCATTCCTAAGCCAAGCATGGCGTCGACTTCATAATCCTGAATGTGCAGTAACGTACGGGCACCGGTGAGTTTCGCCAGCAGGCGCATGCCCGGTGTGCAAAACAGCGTCGGTACCACACCGATGATGCGATCCGGCTTCCAGCGTCGCTGTGCCATCAGCGGAAAAAAGCTGCTTACGGCGAAGCTGGTCAGATGAATCAGTCGTTTCAATGTTGATGGCTGTTTCGGCACATACAGTGGACAGCGCCAGACGGTCGCGGCGCCGCTCTCCCGGCGATAACGCCAGGCGGAGTACGCCTTACCCACCTGCCACTGCGGGTAGTAAGGCGGTGCGGTAATGACACGCACGTCATGCCCTTGTTGGGCCATCCATTCAACCATTTCGCCCGTGTATTTACCGATACCGGTTAACTCCGGCGCATAGTTGATGCCGTAAACAAGAATTTTCATAAGCCCGGTACTCCCCGCGCTTCCTTGAAATAGGCGCGGCTATTGTCATGTACCAGCGGATCGGCAATCAGCACATCGGGCGTCAGCCAGCGATAGTCATCGTGCTGTTCTGTCGGCAGCGCCAGCGTGGAGGCATCAACACGTAAGCGAAAGCCGAGCACGATGTAGTGGGTAGAAAAATCGCTGCCGGAAAAGTTGTCGTCATAGAAGTGCTGCCAGACGCCATAAAACTCTCCTGCCGACATCGGCAGGAGTACGCCCAGTTCAGCCAGCGTCAAACGTTCAAACGCGCTCGCCAGAGGTTCATCTTTTTGTACCCGTCCACCCGGTACAAACCAGTAACCCTGCGCCGGACGATTCGTACGCTTGCCGAGCAAAAACTCGCCGCTTTCGTTCTCCACGATAAGATCGATAGAGATAAGCGGAGTCGAACGCACGACCGTGGCAAAATCTTCCGGACGTAAAAACATGATTACCCCCTGAACCGTTGCTGATTTTCGAGGAACCACTGATAGGTACTTGCCAGCCCCTGCTCCAGTGAGATCTCGTGATACCAGCCAAGCGCATGCAGGCGGGAAACATCCAGCAATTTGCGTGGCGTACCATCTGGTTTGGTGGCATCAAAAACCACCCGGCCTTTGTAGCCCACGACCTGAGCGACCGTCTGCGCCAGTTCACGGATCGTGCAATCAAGCCCGGTGCCGACATTAATGTGCGACAACATCGGCTCGGTATTCTCCTGCCACACTTCCCGGTCCAGTTCCATCACATGAATGCTGGCAGCCGCCATGTCATCCACATGGAGAAACTCACGCATCGGCGTACCGCTGCCCCATACCACGACATCAGGCGCATTGCTGAGCGTGGCTTCATGAAAGCGACGCAGCAACGCCGGGATCACGTGGGAGTTGCTCAAGTGGAAGTTGTCATTCGGCCCGTACAGGTTGGTCGGCATCACCGAGCGATAATCGCGGTTGTACTGGCGGTTGTAGGACTCGCACAGTTTGATACCGGCGATTTTGGCAATCGCATACGGTTCGTTAGTCGCCTCCAGCGTCCCCTGTAGCAGCTCACTTTCCGCCATAGGCTGGTGTGCCAGCTTCGGATAAATACAGGATGAACCGAGGAACAACAGCTTGTTCACATCATGCAAATGCGCCGCGTGAATGATGTTGCACTCAATCATCATGTTCTCGTAGATGAAATCTGCCGGGTAGGTGTTGTTGGCGACAATGCCACCTACTTTCGCCGCCGCCAGGTAGACCTGGTCGATACGTTCGCTGGCGAAGAATGCCTGTACCTGCGCGGAATCCAACAGGTTCAGTTCGTCACGGTTACGCAGTACCAGTTCCACATCTTCGCGTTGCGACAGCAGTCTTACGATGGCCGATCCGACCATGCCGCGGTGACCCGCGACAAAGATACGTTGTTTCGTCATTCTCAGGACTCCAGAGCGATGGCAACCTCGTAACCGTGAGCTTTCAACAGCGAATGTTTTTTCGCCGCTTCAAGATCTTTGGCTACCATCTCAGAGACCATCTCCTGCAGCGTGGTTTCCGGTTTCCAGCCCAGTTTTTCGTGCGCTTTGGTCGGGTCACCGAGCAGGGTTTCCACTTCCGCCGGACGGAAATAACGCGGGTCAACGGCAACGATTACATCACCTGGTTTCACGCCAGGAGCGTCATGGCCGGTGACGGAGACGACAATCCCCTTCTCTTCCACACCCTTGCCTTCAAAGCGCAGTTTGATACCCAGTTGCGCTGCCGCCATTTCCACAAACTGACGCACGGAATACTGCACGCCGGTGGCGATAACGAAGTCTTCCGGATGGTCCTGCTGCAGCATCATCCATTGCATCTTCACGTAATCTTTCGCATGACCCCAGTCGCGCAGAGAGTCCATGTTGCCCAGATAGAGGCAAGATTCGAGGCCCTGAGCGATGTTGGCAATAGCGCGGGTAATTTTGCGGGTTACGAAGGTTTCACCACGGCGCGGAGACTCGTGGTTAAACAGAATGCCGTTGCAGGCGTACATGCCATAGGATTCACGGTAGTTAACGGTGATCCAGTAAGCGTACAGTTTTGCCACAGCATACGGGGAGCGCGGGTAGAACGGTGTGGTCTCTTTCTGCGGGATCTCCTGAACCAGACCATAGAGCTCAGAGGTAGAGGCCTGGTAAAAACGCGTTTTCTTTTCAAGACCGAGGAAGCGGATGGCTTCCAGCAGACGCAATGTGCCCATCGCATCCACATCTGCGGTATATTCTGGCGATTCAAAGGAGACCGCTACGTGGCTCATCGCCCCAAGGTTATAAACCTCATCCGGCTGCACTTCCTGCAGAATACGGGTCAGGTTTGAGGTATCCGTCAGATCGCCGTAGTGCAGGTGGAATTTCGGGTTGCTGGTGTGCGGATCCTGATAAATATGGTCCACACGCTCAGTATTGAATGAAGAGGCACGACGCTTAATGCCGTGAACTTCATAACCCTTTTCCAGAAGCAGTTCTGCCAGATAAGAGCCATCTTGCCCGGTAACGCCGGTGATGAGAGCGACTTTAGACATATTTTATTCCTCTATTACTTATCAGAAGTTATTCAGTTTTTACGCGTTCGCGCGTTACCACTGCGGGGTTGCCACGGCAAACTGCATTTGCCGGAAGCGACTTAAAAACACTGCTGCGCGCACCGACAACCGTTCCGTCACCAATACGCACGCCGGGAGCAACAAAGACATCCGTTGCCAGCCAGCATTTATTGCCAATCACGATGGGCGACGCGGTAATATCAAAGTGCGCGCTCATAAAATCGTGACTGCCGGTACACAAATAACATTTCTGTGAAATCACAGAATTAGCGCCGATTGAGATATCGCCCAGGGTATATAAAACAGCGTCATCGCCAACCCAGCTATAATCACCAAGCGTTAATTTCCATGGATACGTTATTTTCACCGACGGACGAATCACTACGTTTTTTCCGATTTTTGCACCGAATAAACGCAGCAGAAAGGCACGCCAGCGATACATAATTTGTGGCGACCAGGCAAATAATGTTGACTGCACCGCCCACCACAATTGAACCTTAATAGCACTCCCGCCCCGAAAGCCTTTCGGCACGGAGAATCCTTGTAAGTCTTGCATCGTGTTTCCTTATACGTTGCCCTTTATTCTTCAGGCCGCCGTTGCGTTGACCGCATTCGTTCATCCGCATCGCTTAGTTAACTAAGCTCACCGGAATTCTCTGAGTTGCTGTCTTCCCGTGACCAGAATTATTCAGGGCATTCACATTACGCTTTGTTATATAAGGCTTTCGCTTTGCCGGTAGTACGCAGGCGTAACAGATACGATAATTCCGCCCAGAATCCCGGCACATGTAATATTTTTCGTTGGACGTTGCGAGCATCCCGACATAATTCAAGGTTATTCGACGTAGACACGCCACCCATTGAAAATTCGGATACCAGACCGTGCAGGCGTTTAAAGCGAAAACCTGCTTTGAACATTCTGGCTGCCAGCGCGTAATCGGAAGAGACTTTATATTGTAAATCGTAGGGGTAGGTTTTCAGGCCGCTCATCGGAAAGAATATTGCCTGATGGCTGGCAGGTAAGCTGTGATAAATATACCAGCCGCGTTTCGCGCTACGGCGTATTTTCGTGCCATCGCCAAAATCTAATAATGCATCGCCAATGTACATTGCATTGTCACGTTCTTGCGCCAGCTGGCGGATAACTTCAACGCTTTCCGGATGGAGGATATCACCTGAATTGAGGAATAACGCGAAGCGGCCATTGGCCATACTGATGCCTTTATTCATCGCATCATAGATGCCGTTATCTTTCTCGCTGACGTAACGTAAGTGGTACTGACCGTTGAGATTTTCCAGAAACTCTGCGGTGCCATCAGCAGAGCCGCCGTCCACAACAATCCATTCGAATGCGATATCCTGCGCCTGCGCCAGATGGGCCAGCGATTTCCAGGTTTTCATCACGCCTTCATAATTACGAAACGCAACAGTAATAACGCTTAGTAACATGTGACCCACCTCGTCATATGCTCGAAATATTTAACGCTTTGCGGAAAATAAACGGGCAAACAATTAAAAATGCGTATTCAGGACTAAAGATCGACCCCGTAAAAAACCACGATATAGGAGCGAACAGATAAAGCTGAACACGAAAATTCTGATTATTACCAAACGCATTGACAGTCATTCTTGCAACTTTGAACAAATACCAACCGGTCAGTAATACGGCAAACCATGAAAAATAGATAATTAACAGATACAAGCCATTGTCTATGGTTTTACCGACATCTGCACCGTTAAAGATTCCGAATGATGCAACATATTCGTAAAGTGAGCCAAATCTTACAACACCATCAATGTTTGTCAGGGAATATCCCACCATCGCCAGCGGCCCGATAATGCGATAATAAGAGGAGGAGCCTTCTGTTCCTAAATCACCGAGACGTTCCGCAATATAAGGAAAGGCGAACACCACCCCGACAACAAATACCGCCAGTGAAATAATGGCCAGCGGCAATTTCTTGCGTATCGCTTCCTTGTTTAAATACTGAAATGCCCATTCCAGTAGATAAAAAAGGATAAATGTCATTACCCCTGAAAACGATCCCGACAGAACAATCCCTGTCAGAATCATAGCATCTGTCTTCGGCGTTTTGATACCAAACTGTTTGATGCTGAGCCAAATTGAGATTAATGCCAGAGCGAAGAATGCCGGTTCGAAATAGAGCGCGGTAGTCCTCTTACCACCAAATTTGATAAAATTCAGTACATAGCTGTTACTGTAAATGAGATATTTCGAAATTATCTCCATGAGGCTGCTGCCGCCAGAGAGAATAATTTGCGCCATTTCCGCCGCCGCCAGCATCACCACCAAAGCAACCACCACATAGAAGAAGCGAAGTATTTTACGGTAGTTATGTGGTGAAACCGTTTTGAAGCGAATGCTCCACACCATGCCGATGATGATAACGATATAAACAAACAGCATGGTTGACGTGACATACTTACTGGCGTTGAGTGACTGACCAAATATGTAGTTAAACAGCGTCAGTCCGGCACCGGTGCCCAGGGCAATCATCAACTTTTTCAGATTGATTTTGTCCACATAGAGCAGCAGCAATAGCGGTAAGAATGTAACGATGGTTATCGGAAAGCTTTCGCCGAGCTGGAAAATCTTCACGTTAACCAGCAGGTAAATCAGCGGCAGCAAGAGATAACTACAGACCCTGATAGAATGAGACATATTCCTCCAGCATCTGTTGCCCACTATATGCACGACGGCTGCGCGCCCGAAACGCCTCCAGCGATGTCCCGAATACGGCCTGCGCGATATCGGCTTTGTGAAGTTGCACCAGTGGCATAACCTCCGCTTCGCTAAAGGTCTTGCCGCCCGACTTCTCCAGAACTTCACGTGCTGCATCGCTGTGCGTAGCAATAACCGGTACGCCGATGGAGAGCGCTTCACACAGAATCAACGGGTAATTATCCACGCGTGAGGTAAAGAGCAGCGCATCCATCTGGTTGAGTTCGCTCATTAACTGACGCTTATCGGTCAGAAAACCGTGGTTCACCACGTTTGGCCCCTCAAAGGGAGAAAACTTGCCGAAGGTATGCAGCTCAACTCGCTCGCCCAGCGCCATCACATCACGAACAAGTTGTTGACTGGTCTTACCGTCATAGCGTAAATCGTGGGCCACCACGGCGATTTTCGGTCGCCCCTGGGTGACAGTAACGGGGGACAAATCCGCCAGAATGGCTTCGGTCGCCACATCAATACCATTATTGATAATGCGACAACGACCCGCGCCGTACAGGCTGTTGAATGCCTCCGCCACATGCTGACTGGGTGAAATAAACTGACAGCCGAGCGCCATCATCTCGTTAAATAAACGGCGTTTCTCTCCCACCAGCTGATGCGCGCGATCCACGTTAACCGGTGGATAGTTCGCCAGCGTCGGGCACTTTTTGCATCCCTGTTTCCAGCCTTCACAGCCATCGGTAAACGCGCAGCGCCCGGTGACGCTCCAGTGATCATGCAATGTCCAGACAAAGGTCACGTCAGGCTTATGCGCTTTCAGTTTCTGGCAGAACGCCACCACGTCATTCAGGTTCAGCCAGTAGCTGTGCATCACGTGAAAGTGCAACACCACCGGCCCTTTGGTGCGGCTGACGCTGCGATAGAGATTATTGAGATTGCCAAAGACATCCCGATTAAACAGGCGAAACAGCGCCAGATTTGCCATAGAGGTCAGACGCGGCGTCTGTTTAATCACGTTGGGATACTGGTCATGGCTGACGCTTTTCTTGCCGCCTTTACCGTAGCCATAGACAAAGCGTGAGTGCATACCCTGCTGCAGCGCCCGCTGGTGTAAATCGAGCGCGACACCTGCCGCGCCACCTTCGGCGAGGCGAACGTTAAATTGTAATATGTTCATTTGATTGCTTTCACCCGCGCTTTTTCACCCACTACCAGCGCATTATCCGGCACGCTGTCGAGCACAACGCTGCCTGCGCCGACCATGACGTTATTGCCAATGGTGATATCACCCAGCAAAACCACGTTGGCCCCCAGTTCGACATTGTTGCCGATAACCGGACAGGCCAGATTGTCTGCGCCACGATTGCCAATGGTCACGCCATGGCGAATGGTGAAATCATCGCCCGCCACCACATTCTTATTAATAACCACAGCGTAGCCATGATGAATGGTGAAACGGCGGCCAATGGTCGCCGCGGCCTGAATCTCATAGCCAAACAGACATTCCGTCATAAAGCGGTAAACTAACAGCACAGGTGCCGCCCACAGATTGTTGAGCACATTTTTCTTGCGCCATACCGAGCAAAAATGGGCGACGCGATAGGCCGCAACCATGCAACACGGGCGCAAGCTCCACTGATTAGCGCGAAAATCTTCCAGTCGCATCATTTCCCTCGCAGACCATCAGCCAGACGCTTGCCATTGCGCACCGAAAACAGCGTCAGCAGCGTGCGCCAGTTCATGCGCTTATTGCGGATCTGGTACAACGTGAACAGCTGATATTTCTTGCTGGCACGGTCAAATTTGGCTTTATGTTTCCGGTAGAAGTGGAAGTAGCCAGAGAATTTTTTCGGCGACGAGGTAATCTGCATCTCACCGTGATTGATGTGCAGAATTTGCGTCGCCTTTTCAATTTTCCACGGCTCGCCATACTGCTCCACCATGCGCAAAAAGATGTCGTAGTCCTGTGCCGCTTTTAGTTGCGTATCGAACAGGCACTCCTTAAAGCGCCAGGACCAGCTGAATACCTGATTGCCCACAATGTTGCGTTTGTAGAACAACTTGCGGGAAAAGGGCGATTTTGGGTAAAGCGGTAAGCTGGCCGGTTGTGAATAGACTTCGCCCTGACAGACATAGTCGTTGGCATAGAGAAAAGCCCGTGATACCAGATGGTGCTTATGTTCCAGAAATACCGACAGGCGATCCGGCGTCCATTCATCATCGTCATCGATACCGGTAATAAACTCGCCTTTCGCCTGCATGATCGCCTGGTTGCGCACCGCGCAGGCGCCGGAATTAAAAGCGTTACGGGTATAAGTCACACGCGGATCATTTAATTCGGCCACATAACCCTGAAGTTGCTCAAAGGCCGTCGAACAGTCGTCAACAATGATCAATTCCCAGTGGGTGTAATCCTGGCGTAGTACCGATTTGATGGCGCGGATAGCCAATTGTTGGCGGTTCCATGTCGGCATATAAATCGAGATTAACGGACGTTCTGTGGTCATTTTTTTCCCCGATTGATCAATATTCCCCTCAGCCTCTCCCTCCCCCGAGGGGCGAAGGAGTGGCCGGCGCCCTATTTGCAAAGGACTGCACTGTTTCCCCCTCTCCCCGGTGGGGAGAGGAACGGAGTGAGGGTTAAACGTTATTTGCTATCAGATTTGTATTCATATTCGTAATAGCCGTAATCCTGATAGCCAGTCGCGCGGCGGAAAATGGAGTTCAGGATGACGCCCTTAACCTGAATACCGTTTTGCGTAAAGCGGCTCAGACTGGTCTGGACCTCTTTCACCGTGTTGACCGCGTAACGCGCGACCATAAGCGTGGTCCCCGCGTGACGCCCCACGATCGCCGCATCCGTTACCGCAAGGATTGGCGGGGTATCAATCAGCACCAGGTCATAGTGCTTACTCGCCCAGTCCAGCAACTGCGTGAATCGCTCGCTCATCAATAGTTCGGACGGGTTCGGCGGGATCTGCCCGCGCGGCACCAGATCAAAGTTCGCTATGGAAGTCTTTTTGGCACAGTTTTCAATACTGCCCTTGCCAACCAGAATGTCTGACAGACCATTAACGTTATCGGTACCGAGCAGTTCATGGGTGTAGCCTTTACGCATGTCGCAGTCGATCATCAGTACGCGTTTGTTGGTCTGGCTAATGACCGCCGCCAGGTTGGCGCAGACAAACGTTTTACCAATCGACGGGCTGACCCCGGTCATCATCAGCACATTATTGGGCGCCTGCATCATGGCGAAATGGAGGCTGGTGCGCAGGCTGCGTACCGCTTCAATCGCCAGATCCGCAGGGTTACCCACCGCCAGCAACTGACGCTGTTTGTAACGCTTGTTGCCCTTGACGGTTTTGACCGTATCGCGCGCTTTTTGCCACTCCGACAGCGGAATGCTGGCATAAACGCTGATCCCCTGCTCTTCCAGCGCCTGCGGGCTTTCGATACCACGATTAAAGAGTGAACGCAGAAGAACCACGACAACAGAGAGGATCAACCCCAGGATAACGCTGCCCAGAATAATCAGCGCTTTTTTCGGTTTCAGTACGCCAGGCTGAGTAATGGCAGCATCGACAATGCGAACATCCCCAACAGTACTGGCCTCGGTAATACGCAGCTCTTGCTGTTTATTCAGCAACTGCATATATACCTGCTGACCAGACTCCACATCGCGCGTCAGACGGACAATCTCCTGCTGCGTTTTTGGCATCGCCGTCACGCGGCTGTTGAGTTTGGCTTTTTCATCTTCCAGCGCTTTGCGTTTTTCCAGCAGTGTGCGATAAGCCGGATGCGCTTTGGTGTACAGCTTGGAAATCTCCGCCTCTTTAAAGGTCAGTTCATTGAGCTGCGCATCGATGTTAACCATGGAGTCGAGCACCGACTTCGCTTCCAGCGGCAGGTCCACGGAGTCTTGCTGCTGACGATAGGTGTTGAGTTTGTTTTCGGCCACGTCCAGTTTGGCGCGAACTTCCGGCAGTTGTTTATTAAGGAACTCCAGGCTTTTCGCCGCTTCCTCGGATTTACGCTCAACGTTCTGTTGCAGGTAGTTGCGGGTAATACTGTTAAGAATATCGCGGATCTGATCGCGATCTTCACCGATATAGGTGAGACTCAAGACACCGGTATCTTTGCCGTTCTCGGTTACGCTCAGATTGTTTTGCAGGTTATTGATCATCCCGAGCGTCGAGAATTTCGTTACGGTGAATTCGCTGTCGTTCGCCGCCTGAATCGCGCTCACCAGCATGGTCACGCCGTCTTTGCTTAACGGCTGTCCCACTTCGCCACGAGAGCTGAATCCCCCGTCGCTGGTCAGAGAGTACTGTTTCGGCCCCAGCACCGTAAGGGTAAAGACCTGATCCTTCATCTCTTTGGGGAGGGTAAAGGTCGTGACTTTGACCGTATCATTCTGCCGCCCCATCAATCTGTCCCAGCCTGCGCCAAAAACCGGAAAGGTGTTTTTGGTCACGGCGATATCCAGATTTAAATCATCGACGGTTTTACCCAGCACCAGCCTTGACTGAATCAACTGAATTTCCGCTTCCGACGCGGGCGGTTTGTTAGCCAGCGCCGAACCGATATCCTGCACCAGGGAATTACCGGTATTCTGCTCTATCTGTACCAGCGCATCCGCACTGTAGATTGGCGTGGCAAACAGGCAGTAAATGATAGCGGCCACGGCAAATAAGCCGGTTATCCCCAGCACCCACCAGCGAGCCTCGACGACTGTACCGATTAATCGCCCTACATCGATTTCATCATTTCCCACCGTCGGCGCGGCGGAATGGTGTGTTTTCTCTGTCATTGTTATCCCTGCTGAGCGTTCAGTGCCTGCGCCCACTGGCGGGCAGACTGGTCAAGTAAGGTGTAAACGGCCTCAAAGGCGTCGCGGCTTTTGCGATACGGATCGGGAATTTCACGTTCATTGTCCCAGTGACCAAACAGCATCACTTTGCCGCGCATTTCCGGCGCGATTTCGCACAATGCGGCGATATGCCGTTTTTCCATGACCAGAATCAGGTCGTAATCACGGCACATTTTTCCGGAAATCTGCCGGGCGCAATGCCCTTCAAGGGACAGATTATTTTCTGCTGCCACGCGGGTTGCCTCTGCATCCGCGCTTTTACCGACCAGCGCCCCCAGACCGGCTGACTCTACCGTTAATGCGGGCTGGTACTTTTTCAGTAGCCGCTCCGCCGTGGGGGAACGACAAATGTTCCCCACACACACCACCAGAATTTTGTTAAACATCGCCTATCACCAGGTGTGAATGTCGCGCGCCGTATCCGTCATGTAGCGAACGCCACTGATGGTTGGCAGCAACTGATTGATGAGACGGTTCCAGCGAGCAACCGGGGCGGTCGTCACATACACCACGTCATACGGCTGGAGACGGAATTCGGTTGCCATCACCAGCGATGTCGCATCGGACATATCAAGCTGATAAATATTGGCAATCTTGCCGCCGCGACCGTTCTCGCCTTTGAGCGGACGAATCACGAAGATGCCGCTGGCGTTGGAGGTTGTCAGATCGATGCCCTCGGCCTGACCCAGCGCTTCGGTCAGCGTCATACCACTGAAGTCCATTTTGAGGGTGCTCTGTTTTTTAACTTCACCCATCACGAAGACTTTCAGATCGTCATTACGCGGTACGAAAAGAATGTCGCCCGGATAGAGCAGACGGTTTTGGCTCAAATCGCCGTTCTGCATCAGCGCCTGCAGAGAGATACGCTGCTCCTTGCCATTATGAGTCAGCACTACGTTGCGCCAGTCGGCGGCATCGGTAAGCCCGCCCGCGGCATTGATTGCATCCAGCACTGTCAGCGGAACGTTAGTGATAGCCTGCTGACCTGATTTGTTGACCTGTCCGGAGACATAGGCTTTCTGCGAACGGAAAGCGGCGATATTAACGTCCACCTGCGGGTCCGCGATGTACGTCGCTAAGCGGCTGGTAATATCACTGCGAATTTCGCCAAGGGTTTTACCCACAACATGTACTTTGCCAATGTAGGGATAGAACATGGTGCCGTCGGGTTGTACCCAGTTACCGGTGTCACTTGAACTACGGTACTGGCCCGCGGGTGTAGTCAGTTCAGGGTGGTCCCAGACGGTGACGCTAAGCACATCACCTGGGCCAACGCGATATTGATAGTTTGAGATTTCCTGGTCCAGCGACATATTCGGCTGGGCGACATTCGGTCGCGGACGTAATTGTTCAACCAGACGTGGCGTCAATGGATAAACATTCACCATGCGGTCTAAATCAAAATCGGCGTCTTGTTGTTTAATCACATCTTTTCCCGTTGTTGACATATTGCTACCGGGAAAGACTGTGCAGCCACTCATCAAGCTCATGGACACCAATAATGGTATCAATTTCGTTTTGGATTTCATCATTGATTAATTATCACTTTTGCAGAGTAATTATCCTGTGTATTTAAATAAGCGACTGGTCACGGCGGAATCAGAATGCAGTTAATCGGAACTTAATATAACTGGTATCAGTCCTAAAAATCGCTTATTCAACCACATGCTATTGACAGAATAATCCAGACTTTTTGACATGCTGTCAGGCAGGCTACCGCCCTTGGCTTTCAGCTACCAATCCACTGATTAAACAGTAAGTTATTGAAAACACCCTTTTGTACTCCGACCCTGATAGAGAATATTCCTGGATGCCTTAAATAAGGCAGTCATAAGGATTTACGCTGTTTAGCTGCATTAAAAATAACTTCACAGGTATATTTGAAACATGCTGGAGGAATTGTTGCAGCTAAGCGAATTACAGGCAAGGCAACATCCCGCCCTAAACATATTTTTAAGAATAATATTAAGAGCAAATATTTAGGTTTTTAGGATTTTATGGATGTTGACAAAATCCTTACCTGCTTTTACGCATGCGAAATATCCGAAAAATAATTTTTATCTGTCGCGGAAAATAATCCCATTACTAATAAGGAAATAGAATTTAATATCTCGTCTGAGCGCAGGCAGAAATAAGATAAATCGCATGTCGGCATTGCAATTTAGATTAGCTTTATCCATGATCAGATAACGACAATTGTTAGAATTGATAAGGTGTTACGCATACGATGGAATGGATTGCCGATCCATCAATCTGGGCTGGGTTGATTACGCTGATTGTGATCGAACTCGTGCTCGGCATTGATAACCTGGTTTTTATCGCAATACTTGCGGAAAAACTCCCTCCGGCGCAACGCGACCGCGCTCGTGTCACAGGGCTATTGCTGGCGATGGTTATGCGCCTGCTACTGCTTGCGTCTATCTCCTGGCTGGTTACGCTCACCAACCCGCTTTTTTCTTTACGCGACCTCAGTTTCAGCGCGCGCGATCTGATTATGCTGTTCGGCGGTCTGTTTCTGCTCTTTAAAGCCACCGTTGAACTCAACGAACGGCTGGAAGGTAAAGACAGCGATAATCCCACGCAACGACGCGGGGCGAGGTTCTGGGCCGTAGTGGCACAAATCGTCGTCCTGGATGCTGTTTTTTCTCTCGACTCGGTGATCACTGCGGTCGGAATGGTTGATCATCTGGCTGTCATGATGGCCGCAGTGATTGTCGCCATCTCGCTGATGCTGTTGGCCAGCAAAGCGCTGACGCGTTTTGTAAACAGCCACCCGACGATTGTCATTCTTTGCCTGAGCTTTTTGCTGATGATTGGCTTTAGCCTCGTTGCCGAAGGCTTTGGTTTCCATATCCCGAAAGGTTATCTGTACGCCGCGATAGGCTTCTCGGTCATGATTGAAGCGCTTAATCAGCTCGCTATCTTCAACCGTCGCCGTTTCCTGTCGGCCAACCAGACCTTACGCCAGCGCACGACTGAAGCGGTAATGCGCCTGCTGAGTGGCAAAAAAGAGGATGCGGAGCTTGATGCACAAACCTCGTCGATGCTGGTTGACCATGACAGTAGCCAGCTTTTTAACCCGCAGGAGCGGCGGATGATTGGCCGGGTGCTTAACCTCAATCAGCGTACGGTGAGCAGTATCATGACTTCCCGTCACGATATTGAACATATCGACCTGAACGCCCCGGAAGAAGAGATTCGCGATTTGCTGGAGAAAAACCAGCATACGCGCATGGTGGTGACCGGCGGCAATGACGAGACCGATTTGCTGGGCGTGGTGCATGTGATTGATTTACTCCAGCAGTCGCTGCGCGGTGAACCGCTCGACTTGAGAGTATTGATCCGCCAGCCGCTGGTCTTTCCGGAAACGTTGCCGCTGTTACAGGCGCTGGAGCAGTTTCGCAGTGCCCGTACCCATTTTGCGTTTGTGGTCGATGAATTCGGTTCGGTTGAAGGTATTGTCACCCTGAGCGATGTAATGGAGACCATCGCCGGGAATCTGCCAAATGAGGTAGAAGAAATTGATGCCCGCCACGATATTCAGAAAAACAGCGACGGTAGCTGGACTGCGAATGGCCATATGCCGCTGGAAGATCTGGTGCAATATGTGCCGCTGCCACTGGATGAAAAACGGGAATACCACACGATTGCCGGGCTACTGATGGAGTATCTGCAACGGATCCCGACACCGGGGGAAGAGGTTCAGGTAGGCGATTATTTATTGAAAACCCTGGAAGTAGAAAGCCACCGCGTCCAGAAGGTGCAGATCATCGCCCTGAATACGGGCGACGAGCTGGATTATCAGGTCTGAGTGACGCCGGGGTTCCCGGCGTTACAATTTGTTGAGCAGTTTTTTCAGGTCTTTACCGTTCTGGCTGTCTTTATTGCGATCCGCCCACTCACTCAGTCGGCGTTTCGCTTCATCCTGCAAATGTTTACGCAAAAGCTGATCGACCTGCAGACTGTAATTCAGCGATTGCCATTTACCATACACATTCAGCGGGATGTCGGTAGATTTCAGGTAGTCGATCAGTTTACTGTCGCCTTTCCAGCCGTCGAGTACACGAATGTTGAAATGGGTGTCACACTGCTCACGCACAAGGTCCATCTCACCCTGACCGGACAGACTCAGCAGCGGTGAGCTGCCCTGCATATCCGCCAGGGTCATGACGCCCGAATCCAGCGACACATCAGTGCTGAAGGTGTCGAGGCGCGTCACGTTATCGTAATTGTCCTGCGCCTGCACGTCACTGCTGCGAGCAACCGCCTGCTGGACCAACTGCTGGAAGTTCAGCCCTTCCATCCGGCTGTCTTTTATTTCGACATGGGCATCGCCCTGCCAGTGACGGCGAAAATCATCGGCATCAATCCGGCTCCCCGAAAAATCTCCCGCCAGAGAGAGTTTGCCCGTAAGGGCTATCGGGTAATTGAACGCTTTAAGGATATTGCCTATTTCGACGTTATCCAGCCGCGGCTGGAAGACTGCGCGTGAATTATCGCGGCGCACATCCAGCATACCGGGCAGAGAGATATCCCCGTCGCCCATTTTCCCCTGCAGGGTAGAAATATTGAGCAACCCGGCGTTATTAGAGAACTGGCCTTTGACGTTATCAAAGCGCATTCCGCGCCAGCGAATACTGTTCGCGGTAAGCGATACCTGCGCGGTGAAATCACGCAGGCTGGTATATTCCGGCTCTACGTTATTGGCGATCACTGGTCGCGGCATACGTGTCTGTGCTTGCTGCCCCTGCTGGTCAGTAGAAGCATCCGTGGAAGCCGTCTCTTTCGGCGCGAGCAGGTTATCGAGATTTAGCGTGTCGAACTGTAAATCCAGCAGCCATTGCGGTTTTGCGGAAAGAATAACGCTGCCTTTACCGCTAAATGCGCTATCGTTGGCGCTAAGGTGCAGATCGCTAAGGGAGATTTGTTGACGATTGCCCTGCCACTGCGCGGAGAAGCTCCCCGCGCCCGTAATACCCTGCGCCGGTACGTCCCCTCCCTGCAATTGCCATTTCAGATCGCTAATGGTCGCCGTAAGATGGCTCGGGTAATCGCTGGCATCCACTTGCGCTTTCAGGGATAACGAGAGATCGCGCTGATCGCGATTCACACGCCCTGAAAAGTCCAGCGTCGCCTGGTGCGCCGCATCCTGTTCCATCTGCAAACGAATATCGCGTACGGTAATCTGTTCTTCGTTTTCATGCTGGAAAACCAGCACGCTATCGGCAACCTGAAGTCGGGCAATGTCCCAGGACCAGCCACGATCTTCCGCAGCCTGCGGCAAGGTATTCTCTTTAGGAGCCACCGGCGCATCATGCTCTGGCGCCGCATAGGTCTGCGGTGTCAGTTGAATAACCGCCCCCTTGAGCATGACCTGTTTCACCTGTAGCTGATGCGAAAGCAGCGGCAACAGCCCAACATCCAGGCGCATATTGTCCGCTTTCACCACAGGGACTTCCGCGCCCGGAGCGGTCAGGGTAACGCGCCCGGAGAGAATGCTTAGTTGCGGCCAGACGTGCCAGCGCAGGGGGCCGTCAAGTTTCAACTGATAGCCGCTACGGGCCTCAACCTGACGCACCATGTAGTCACGAAAATCGTTAGGGTTGACCATGACGACCAACGCCGAAAGGCCGGCTACCAGCACGACCAGTAAAATCATTAGCGTGGTTAACACTCTTCTCATGGCAGCCTCAGTGGGTATAAATCACTCAGTCTTTATCAATACGGCTGGCAACCGCGCCCTGCTGGTCGCGATACTTCGCGTCCTGGCGGCGGTTATACGGACGGTCGGCCGGGCCGGAGAGCGGTTCAAAGCTCAGCGCACCAATAAGCATACCGGGGCGCAATGCCAGCGGCAGTTTGCCAGAATTATAGAACTCCAGCACGATGCTGCCCGACCAGCCGGGATCGATTCGGTGTGCGGTGACATGAACCATCAGTCCCAGACGCGCCAGCGAAGAACGACCATCCAGCCAGCCCACCAGGTCAGCAGGTAATGTCACCGATTCAAAGGTGACGGCCAGCGCCAGTTCCCCAGGGTGCAGGAAAAATGCCTCGCCGTCGGGGAGAACGATTTCATCACTCATCACACGATCGAGCGCCGCGCTCACTTCGTCTTTAGGACCGCTCAGGTCGATGAATGCAGCGGTGTGCCCACGGAAGGTGCGAAATTTGTTGCCCAGACGGACATCGACAGTCGCGCCATTAATGCGCTCAACGGGAGGACGTGGGGTAATCGACAGACGCCCCTGATCCAGCCAGGCTTCAATATCTCGGTCGCAAAGACGCATGGCACTTTCTCCTTTCGTGCATGACGCCCCTGACAATTCAGGGGCAAAGCAAAGTAAACTAAAGGGTACAGCCTATCATGTATTATTCAAAAAACTGGCTGATTTTGGCTTTCAGAATATCAATCGCGATACGGTTTTTGCCGCCGCGCGGCACGATGATATCGGCATACTGCTTGGAAGGCTCAATAAACTGCAGGAACATCGGGCGAACGGTCTTCTGATATTGTGCCATCACCGAGTCCATTGAACGGCCACGTTCGTTCACATCACGCTTGATACGGCGCATCAGGCAGATATCCAGCGGGGTATCAACGAAGATAGAAAAATTCATTTCATCCCGCAGACGCGCGTCGGTCAGCAGCAGAATGCCTTCAAGAATGATGACTTTTTTCGGTTCGATGTGGATAGTTTCCGGTGTCCGGGTATGTTCTACATAACTGTAGACCGGTAATTCAATGGCCTGGCCGCTTTTGAGCATCTGCAGATGCTGGAACAGCAGACTATGATCCATAGAGCTTGGATGGTCATAGTTGGTTTTGACACGCTCTTCCATCGACAGATGACCTTGATCTTTATAGTAACTGTCTTCCGGAATAACGCCGATATGCTCATCGCCTACCTGCTCACGAAGTTCACGATAAAGCGTGCTGGCAATAAGACTTTTACCTGAAGCCGATGCGCCGGCGATGCCGATAATGACGCACTGATGTGACTTATCAGTCATAAATTTAGCGACCTGATTAACCTGGATGTAAAGGAAGGACGACGCCGGAGCGTCAAACGCGGCAATTATAGGGATTTCGCGTCCATGATACCAGTCGAATACGTTCTGTGCGCCGTTCGGGGATAAGGCTCTGTGTTTCTGTCGCAAAATGCACCTTTTCGCAAATCAGAACGTTCAAATTAACAGCGCTTGTTCGCTTTTCCCTGGAAACTAAGTAATTAATAACATTATGATGTCAAATTCTGAGCGGACGGCATAGGAATTGTAAATTGTTTGTACTAGCATAATCCGAACTCATAATTAACTCGTCCGGACGCCGTTCCTGACAACGTAGGGTTTGCGGATTAAGCGGTAATGATGAAACAAAATCAGCGAGTCTTGATGGCCACCCCTGACCTTATACTGCGTCTGCTCAGTTTGGGGCTATTGTCGTTCATCTTTTCATTATTCTCGCTGGAACTGACCCACTTCGGAACCCAACTCTCACCGCTATGGTTTCCCACCGCCCTGATGATGGTGGCGTTTTATCGCCACGCGGGAAAGATGTGGCCGGGCATCGCCGTAGTCTGTTCAATCGGCAGTCTGGCAGCGACCATGGTGATGTTGTCAGCGGGCGCGCTGAATCTTTGGTATACCGTCATTAATATTATCGAAGCGGTGACCGGGGCGATGCTGCTGCGTAAATTTTTGCCCTGGTATAATCCGCTACAAAATTTAAACGACTGGATACGACTGGCTATCGGTAGCGCTCTCATCCCTCCCCTGCTGGGCGGGATTTTAGTTTGTCTGTTAGTCCCCACAGACAACCTCCTGCGCACCTTCATGCTCTGGTCACTCTCGGAGGCCATCGGCGCGCTGGCGCTCGTACCGATTGGTATTCTTTTTAAGCCGCACTACCTGTTGCGCCACCGCAAGCGGCAATTACTTATCGAAACGCTGGCGACCCTGGCCGTTACGCTCAGCCTGAGCTGGCTGGCGATGAACTATCTGCCCTGGCCGTTTACTGCGGTGATCGTGCTGCTGATGTGGAGCGCCATCCGCCTGCCGCGTATGGAAGCTTTCCTTATCTTCCTGATTACCGTGATGATGGTGTCGCTGATTACGGCGGCCGATCCTTTTACGACCACCATGCCAAAAAACAGTGTGATGTTTAACGCACCCTGGCTGCCGTTTTTGATGATTCTTCTGCCCGCTAACGTCATGACAATGGTGATGTATGCTTTCCGGGCTGAACGTAAACATATCAGCGAAAGCGAAGAGCGTTTTCGTAATGCGATGGAATACTCGGCCATCGGGATGGCGCTGGTGGGCATCCAGGGGCAGTGGTTACAGGCCAACAAAGCGCTGTGTAATTTTCTTGGCTACACCCAGGATGAATTGCGGCTGATGACCTTTCAGCAGCTCACCTGGCCGGAAGACCTGAACAAAGACCTTGAACAGTTGGACCTGTTAGTTCGCGGTGAAATTAATACCTACTCACTGGAAAAGCGCTACTACACCCGCAGTGGCGATTTGGTCTGGGCGCTTCTGGCGGTGTCGGTGGTGCGTCACGCGGACGGCTCACCGCGTTATTTCATTGCCCAGGTCGAAGACATTAACGATCTGAAACAGACTGAGTGGGTCAATAAACGGTTGATGGAACGTATCACGCTGGCGAACGAAGCCGGAGGGATAGGTATCTGGGAGTGGGAACTGGAGCCGGATATCATCAGTTGGGACAAGCGTATGTTCGAACTGTATGAGGTGCCATCGCACATCAAACCCACCTGGCAGCTCTGGTATGAACGTATTTTGCCGGAAGACCGGGAAGAGACGGAACGAATTATTCGCGACTCGTTGATGTCGCGGATCGCCTTTAAACTCGAGTTTCGTATTGCCGTTAAAGACGGTATTCGCCATATCCGTACTCTCGCTAACCGGGTGCTTAACCGCAATGGCGAAGTGGAACGCCTGCTCGGGGTCAATATGGACATGACCGAGGTGAAGCAGCTCAACGAAGCGTTGTTCCAGGAAAAGGAGCGCCTGCATATCACCCTGGATTCCATCGGTGAAGCCGTACTCTGTACTGATGTCGATATGAACGTCACCTTTATGAACCCGGTGGCCGAAAAAATGAGCGGCTGGACACAGGAACAGGCGATGTCGCAGCCACTGCTGAACGTGTTGCGGATTACCTTTGGTGAAACCGGTCCGTCGATGGAAAACATCCATAGCGGTGATATGTCGCGCTCAGCCATCGAACAGGACGTGGTACTCCACTGCCGTACCGGCGGTACCTATGATATCCACTACAGCGTGACGCCACTAAGCACGCTGGACGGGCAAAATATTGGCTTCGTACTGGTTATTCAGGACGTCACCGAGTCGCGTAAGATGTTGCGCCAGCTCAGCTACAGCGCCTCTCACGACGCCCTGACGCATCTGGCTAACCGCGTTAATTTCGAAACGCATCTTAAGCGCCTGCTGAAAAGCGTACAGGAGTTACATCAGCGTCATGCGCTGGTGTTTATTGATCTTGACCGTTTTAAAGCAGTGAACGATACCGCCGGTCATGCCGCTGGTGACGCCCTGCTTCGCGAACTCTCCTCACTGATGCTGAGCATGCTGCGCTCTACCGATATTCTGGCCCGTCTTGGCGGCGATGAGTTCGGTCTGCTGCTGCCGGACTGCAATGTCGAAAGCGCACGCTATATTTCCGGGCGCATTATTCAGGCGATTAACGACTACCACTTTATGTGGGAAGGTCGTATGCACCGTATCGGCGCGAGCGCCGGGATCACCATTATTGATGAAACCAATCACCAGGCCTCAGAAGTTATGTCGCAGGCTGACATTGCCTGCTATGCGTCGAAAAATAATGGCCGTGGACTGGTGACTGTCTATGAAGCGCTGCAGGGACAGATGCTCCAGGACCGCAGCATGATGTCGCTGGATGAACAGTGGCGGATGATCAAAGACAATCATCTGATGATGATTGCCCGCAGCGTCGCCTCACCGCGCGTACCGGAAACCTGCAATTTCTGGTTGCTCTCTCTGCGCCTGTGGACCAGCGAAGGCGAAGTGATGGAGGAGCGCGCCTTCCGTGCAGGTTTAAATGAACCAGAGCTAATCCGTGCCCTTGACCGCCGCGTATTCCATGAGTTTTTCCGTAACCATGCCACCGCCGTTGCGGCGAAAGGGTTGGGTGTTGCACTACCGCTCTCTGCTGCCGGGCTTTCCAACAGCAAACTGGTTGAAGAGATTCTGGACCTGCTGGAGCGCGGCCCGATGCCGGGTCGCCTGCTTCATCTGATGATTAACGCCGATGCCCTTATGCGTCAGGGCAAAGAGATCATCGATAACCTGAAAAAACTACGCCATGCGGGCTGCCGTATCATCCTGAGTCACATTGGCCATGATCTGGAAATCTTTAACCATCTTACGCCGCATACCGCCGATTACCTTTTGATCGACCAGGAGTTGGTAACCAATGTTCATGGCAACCTGATGGATGAAATGATGGTCACCATTATTCAGGGGCATGCCCAGCGTCTGGGCCTTAAGAGCATAGCCGGGCCGACAAACCAGCCGCTGATGATGGATACGCTTTCTGGTATTGGCGTTGATTTGATCTTCGGCGACACCATTTCACAACCTCAGCCGCTGGATATTATGCTCAACACCAGCTATTTCGCCATTAACTAGCCGTGAGATCTGGCTGCCAGCCCTCGGTATACCAGATATGCAGCAACGCGTAAGAACGCCACGGCTGCCAGCGCCGGGCGTAGCGGCGGATCTGCGCAGGCGTCATCCCGGCAAAACGCTGCTTAATCAGATAATCATCCGCCAGGAAAACATCTTTCGCCTGCCAGCCGCGCAGGGCGAAATAGTTGGCCGTCCAGCGGCCAATCCCCGGAAAGGTCTGTAGCGTTTTCATCCCACGTTCGACGTCATCCGGCATCGTCAGAGGAAAAGTCCCGTCCAGCACCGATTGCGCGAGAAAGATCAGCGACTCCGCCCGCTTTACCGGCATACCTAATGCTTTGAGCGCCAGCGGATCAACCTGCTCCAGCTGCGCCGGTTGCGGGAACAGAACGAACTGCTCATCCAGCCTGTCGCCACACAGGGCCGCTACGCGGGAAGTCAGCTTTGCTGCCATCGCCACGCTCACCAGTTGGCCTAAAATCGCGCGGACCGCCTGTTCAAACGGGTCCATGCACCCGGGAAGCCGCAGGCCCGGCCGTGCGGCCCCCACGTCCCCAAGCGCATCAGTAATGATCTGTGGCGTGCAGTCGAGATCAAAGAGCTGGCTTAGCCGCTGCAAACAGATATCAGCCACCGGCAACAGCCCTTCGCTCAGCGTAACGTTAAGGGTTGAGCCGGCCTCATCCGGCACAGCAGTAATCACGCCGCGATGCCCGCCAAAGGCAAACGAACGGGTATAGGTGGTCTGCGTAACCACTTCAACGCCAGTAACCGTACGCAAGCGTAAAAAATCCAGTATCCAGGCCCAGTCATAGGGCGGCTGCCAGCGCAGTGTGTACATACGTTCTCCTGTCATCAACGGCTAAGAGCATATACGCATTCATCATTTTGCGCTTTGCTTTGATATTCCAGTTGTCCTGTCGCGCGCATTCGGCTAAAGTCGCCCCCCTTCTTCACTGGCATGGGGATAAACACGTGTTTGTAGGTTTTGATTACGGCACCGCCAACTGCTCGGTCGCCGTTATGCAGGAAGAGACTCCACGACTGTTAAAAATGGAAAATGACAGCACGCTGCTGCCGTCGATGCTCTGCGCGCCAACGCGCGAAGCGGTGAGTGAGTGGCTCTATCGTCACCATAATGTCCCGGCAACGGGGAGCGAAACGCAGGCGCTGCTGCGCCGTGCCGTGAGCTATAACCGCGAAGAAGATATCGACGTCCAGGCGTCAAGCGTCCAGTTCGGCCTGAACTCGCTGCGCCAGTATGTGGAAGACCCGGAAGAGATCTACTTCGTTAAATCGCCGAAATCGTTTCTGGGCGCAAATGGGTTAAAACCACAGCAAATCGCCCTGTTCGAAGATCTGGTTTGCGCCATGATGCTGCACATTCGCCAGCAGGCCGAATCACAACTTCCGCAGACGATAGACCAGGCGGTTATTGGTCGCCCGATTAACTTTCAGGGGTTGGGTGGCGATGATGCCAACACCCAGGCGCAGGGCATTCTTGAGCGTGCGGCAAAACGCGCCGGTTTTCGCGACGTGGTATTTCAGTACGAGCCGGTGGCTGCGGGGCTGGATTTCGAAGCCACATTACGTGAAGAAAAGCGCGTGCTGGTGGTGGATATCGGTGGCGGGACCACTGACTGTTCTTTACTGCTGATGGGGCCGCAGTGGCATAACCGCCCGGATCGTGAGACCAGCCTGCTGGGCCACAGCGGTTGCCGTGTCGGCGGTAATGATCTGGATATCGCACTGGCGTTTAAAAACCTGATGCCGCTGCTCGGTATGGGTGGCCAGACCGAAAAAGGCATCGCGCTGCCGATTCTGCCATGGTGGAACGCCGTCGCGATTAACGATGTACCGGCGCAAACCGAATTCTACAGCGCGGCAAACGGACGTCTGCTTAACGATCTGGTGCGCGATGCCCGCGAGGCGGATAAAGTCGCCCTGCTGCAAAAGGTGTGGAAGCAGCGCCTGAGCTACCGTCTGGTGCGCAGCGCCGAAGAGAGCAAAATTGCCCTCTCCGAACAGGTGGAAACTCAGGCGCAGTTGCCGTTTATCAGTAAAGAACTGGCGACTGCTATCGATCAAGTTGGGCTGGAAGCTGCGTTGAATCAGCCGTTACAGCGTATTCTGGAGCAGGTTCAACTGGCACTGGAAAGCAGCAATACTACGCCTGAGGTGATTTACCTGACCGGGGGTAGCGCGCGTTCGCCGATTATCAAACGCGCACTGTCGCAGGCCCTGCCGGGTATTCCGATTGCCGGAGGTGACGATTTTGGCTCGGTGACCGCCGGTCTTGCGCGTTGGGCGCAGGTGGTATTTCGTTAAACATTAATAAATGCCCGCACAGCGATCTGCGCGGGCATTTAACTTTCCTCCATACGTAACACAAGCGGCAAAGTGGATCTCAATAATCCGCTACCACCACAGAAACGATCTCCATCCTGCTCTCTGCATACTGCCCCCCAAATACAGTAAAGGGGCTAAGGCCAATGGCAGGCTGTAATACACCCTCAGTGATGAATGGTCCGGAAACCCGGCGAGATGTACGTCAGGTGCCGCGCTTTCCAGTTTTTTTTATCGCAAAAACACCCTAACGCAAATCAGATTCTCAGAAAGACGTTTCCAGACAGTACTTCATATTCTCTCCATTTTTCTGACGCCTGCACTCACTAAACTAGTATTATTTCAGGCAATGTTTCCGGATGAGATACGAATAACGATGAAAGGCAGAAAGTCTTCCCGCCTGGTGATAGCAGCAGTGGTGATTATTGTCGGTATTGCTGCTGTTTGGTACGGGTTCCGCCATAAGGAAACGACGCCTGCAACCGGGGCTGGAAACGGGCAAACACAGCGCCCTGGCGCGGGCGGTGGCCGTCATGGTATGCGCGGCGGCGCGCTACCACCGGTACAGGCAGCAACGGCAACCCAACAAGCAGTTCCGCAATATCTTACTGGCCTGGGGACGGTCACCGCGGCCAACACGGTAACGGTGCGTAGCCGTGTGTCCGGGCAGTTGCAAGCCATTCACTTTAAAGAAGGCCAGCAGGTGAAAGCCGGTGATCTTCTTGCAGAAATCGACCCGAGCGAATTCAAGGTTACGCTGGCACAGGCGCAGGGACAGCTTGCAAAAGATAAGGCCACCCTTGCTAACGCCCAGCGCGATCTCGCCCGCTATCAGCAACTGGTAAAAACCAATCTTGTTTCTCGCCAGGATCTGGATACCCAGCAGGCGTTAGTCAGCGAAACACAGGGCACCATCAAAGCCGATGAGGCTGCTGTCGCCAGCGCGCAACTCCAGCTCGACTGGAGCCGCATTGTGGCCCCTATCGACGGACGTGTCGGCCTCAAACAGGTGGATATCGGCAATCAGATCTCCAGCAGCGATACTACCGGCATTGTGGTGTTGACCCAGACTCACCCCATTGATCTGGTATTCACGCTGCCGGAGAACGACATCGCCACCGTTATCAAGGCGCAAAAAGCCGGACAAACGTTAAGCGTTGAAGCCTGGGACCGTACAAATAAACAGAAACTCACCACCGGCACGCTACTCAGCCTTGATAACCAGATTGATGCCACCACAGGGACAATCAAGCTAAAAGCCCGCTTTGATAACCAGGATGACATCCTCTTCCCTAATCAGTTTGTGAATGCGCGCATGCTTGTCTCTACCCAACAGAACGCCGTTGTCATTCCGACTGCTGCCCTGCAGATGGGTAATGAAGGTAACTTCGTCTGGGTGCTCAATGATAAAAACCAGGTCAGCAAACACACGGTGACGCCGGGTATTCAGGACAGCCAAAAAGTGGTGATTGCCGCCGGGCTTTCCGCCGGTGACCGCGTGGTGACAGACGGCATTGATCGTCTGACCGAAGGGGCGACAGTGGAAGTGGTCGATGCCAAAAACGCAGATCAGATGCCGGCCAAACGTGAACGTCCGTCGAAAGGAGCGCAGTCCTGATGCAGTTGCTTCCGCCAGGCAGAACCGGCGGCCCTTCTCGCCTGTTCATTATGCGTCCTGTCGCCACTACTCTTTTGATGGTGGCGATTTTGCTCGCCGGGATTATCGGCTACCGCTTCCTGCCTGTCTCCGCGTTGCCGGAAGTGGATTACCCCACCATTCAGGTCGTGACGCTCTATCCTGGCGCCAGCCCGGACGTGGTGACATCGGCGATTACCGCACCGCTGGAACGCCAGTTTGGTCAGATGTCGGGCCTCAAGCAGATGTCATCACAAAGCTCCGGCGGCGCGTCGGTGGTGACCCTGCAATTCCAGTTGACGCTACCGCTCGATGTCGCCGAGCAGGAAGTGCAGGCGGCCATGAACGCCGCCAACAGTCTGCTGCCCTCTGACCTGCCCAACCCGCCGGTGTACAGTAAAGTTAACCCGGCGGACCCGCCGATCATGACCCTGGCCGTCACCTCTTCCGCCATGCCAATGACCCAGGTAGAAGATATGGTGGAAACCCGCGTGGCGCAGAAAATTTCCCAGGTATCGGGGGTTGGTCTGGTGACGCTTGCCGGCGGCCAGCGTCCTGCCGTGCGCGTCAAACTCAATGCGCAGGCGGTGGCGGCCCTGGGGTTAACCAGCGAAACGGTCCGCACGGCTATCAGCAACGCGAACGTTAACTCCGCCAAAGGGAGTCTGGACGGTCCGGCCCGCGCCGTCACCTTGTCGGCTAATGACCAGATGCAATCCGCCGAAGAGTACCGTCGTCTGATTGTGGCCTACCAGAACGGCGCCCCCATCCGCCTGGGGGATATCGCAACGGTTGAACAAGGGGCGGAAAACAGCTGGCTTGGGGCGTGGGCTAACAAACAGCAGGCGATTGTCATGAACGTTCAGCGCCAGCCGGGCGCGAACATCATTGACACCGCCGACAGTATCCGCGCCATGCTGCCGCAACTAACCAGCAGCCTGCCGAAGTCGGTTGAAGTGAAAGTGCTGTCGGACCGCACCAACAATATCCGCGCATCGGTCTCCGATACCCAGTACGAACTGATGCTGTCTATCGCGCTGGTGGTAATGATCATCTATCTGTTCCTGCGTAATATCCCTGCCACTATCATTCCGGGCGTCGCCGTACCGCTCTCTCTGGTGGGGACCTTCGCGGTTATGGTATTCCTGGGGTTCTCCATCAATAACCTGACGCTGATGGCGCTCACCATCGCCACCGGTTTCGTGGTGGATGACGCCATTGTGGTCATTGAGAACATCTCGCGGTATATCGAAAAAGGCGAGAAGCCGCTGGCCGCCGCGCTTAAAGGGGCTGGCGAGATAGGCTTTACCATCATCTCGCTGACCTTCTCGCTGATTGCCGTACTGATCCCGTTGTTGTTTATGGGCGATATCGTCGGGCGACTGTTCCGCGAGTTTGCCGTCACCCTGGCAGTGGCGATTTTAATCTCGGCGATTGTTTCGCTAACCCTGACGCCAATGATGTGCGCACGCATGTTAAGCGCGGAATCGCTTCGTAAGCAGAACCGTTTTTCCCGCGCTTCGGAGCGATTTTTCGAGCGCGTGATTGCCGCGTATGGTCGCCTGCTCGCCAAAGTGCTCAACCATCCGTGGCTGACCCTGGGCGTCGCCATCACCACCCTGCTGCTGTCGGTCTTTCTGTGGATTGTGATCCCGAAAGGCTTCTTCCCGGTGCAGGATAACGGCATTATCCAGGGCACCTTGCAGGCGCCACAGTCGGCATCGTTTGCCAGCATGGCCGGGCGCCAGCGCCAGGTCGCGGATATCGTGCTCAAAGACCCGGCAGTACAAAGTCTGACCACCTTTGTTGGCGTGGACGGTACCAATCCGGCGCTCAACAGCGCGCGGCTACAGATAAACCTTAAGCCGCTCAGCGAACGAGACGATCGCGTGCCGGTGGTTATTGAGCGCCTGCAACAGTCAGTGGCGAAAATCCCGGGCGCAGCGCTCTATCTGCAACCGACCCAGGATTTGACCATCGATACTACCGTCAGCCGCACGCAGTATCAGTTCACCTTACAGGCAAACTCGCTGACGGCCCTGAGCGAGTGGGTGCCGCAGTTGATGGACAAATTGCAGGCCCTGCCACAACTCGCTGATGTCAGCAGCGGCTGGCAGGATCAGGGGCTGGTGGCCTATGTCAATGTTGATCGCGACAGCGCCAGCCGTCTTGGGATTAGCATGTCTGATGTGGACAATGCCCTCTACAACGCCTTCGGTCAGCGCCTGATTTCTACGATCTATACCCAGGCGAATCAGTATCGCGTGGTGCTTGAACACAACACCGCACAAACGCCGGGGCTGTCGGCGCTGGATAATATCCGCCTTGCCAGTAGCAGCGGCGGTACCGTGCCGCTAAGTTCGATAGCGAAAGTCGAGCAGCGTTTCGCACCGCTGTCGATTAACCATCTTGACCAGTTTCCTTCCACCACCATCTCTTTTAACGTGGCGGAGGGTCACTCACTGGGCGAAGCCGTTCAGGCGATTACCGACAGCGAGAAGACGCTCAACCTGCCGACCGACATTACCACCCAGTTCCAGGGCAGTACCCTGGCGTTCCAGGCTGCGCTCGGCAGCACCGTCTGGCTGGTGGTTGCCGCCGTGGTGGCGATGTACATCGTGCTGGGCGTGCTGTATGAAAGTTTTATTCACCCGGTCACCATTTTGTCTACGTTGCCAACTGCGGGGGTCGGCGCACTGCTGGCGTTGCTTATCGCCGGGAGCGAACTGGACGTTATCGCCATCATTGGCATCATTTTGCTGATTGGTATCGTGAAGAAAAACGCCATCATGATGATTGACTTCGCCCTTGCTGCCGAACGTGAAGAGGGCATGTCGCCACGTGACGCCATTTTCCAGGCCTGTCTGCTGCGTTTTCGTCCGATCCTGATGACCACGCTGGCAGCGCTGCTTGGCGCATTACCGCTGATGCTCAGTACCGGCGTCGGGGCAGAACTGCGCCGCCCGCTGGGGATTGGTATGGTGGGCGGTTTGATGGTAAGCCAGGTGCTGACGCTGTTCACCACCCCGGTTATCTATCTCCTTTTCGACCGACTCGCGCTCTCTCTGCGTCGCCGCTTTCCGCGCCGTGAAGAGGAGGCGTAAATGAAGTTTTTCGCCCTCTTCATTTACCGCCCGGTGGCGACAATACTGATCTCCATTGCCATCACGCTCTGCGGCATTCTGGGTTTCCGGCTGTTGCCGGTAGCCCCGCTGCCGCAGGTGGATTTTCCGGTCATCATGGTCAGCGCCTCTCTGCCAGGTGCATCGCCGGAAACCATGGCTTCGTCGGTGGCGACGCCGCTGGAGCGCTCGCTCGGGCGTATCGCCGGGGTCAACGAAATGACCTCCTCCAGTTCGCTTGGCAGCACGCGTATCATTCTGGAGTTTAACTTTAACCGCGATATCAACGGCGCGGCGCGTGATGTCCAGGCGGCGCTGAACGCGGCGCAAAATCTGTTGCCGAGCGGCATGCCGAGCCGTCCGACCTATCGCAAAGCAAACCCGTCTGCCGCACCGATTATGATCCTGACGCTCACCTCTGATACCTATTCGCAAGGTGAGCTGTACGATTTCGCCTCCACGCAACTGGCGCAAACCATCTCCCAGATCGACGGCGTCGGGGATGTCGATATCGGCGGTAGTTCGCTGCCCGCCGTGCGCGTTGGATTAAACCCGCAGGCCCTGTTTAACCAGGGCGTCTCGCTCGATGCGGTACGTACCGCCATCAACCAGGCCAACGTTCGTCGCCCACAGGGGGCGATTGAAGATGCGACCCACCGCTGGCAGGTGCAGACCAATGACGCGCTAAAAACTGCTGCCGCGTATCAGCCGCTGATCATTCATTACAATAATGGCGCAGCCGTACGCCTGAGTGATGTCGCGTCGGTGACCGACTCCGTTCAGGATATCCGTAACGCCGGGATGACCAACGCTAAACCCGCCATTTTGCTGATGATCCGCAAATTGCCGGAAGCCAACATCATCCAGACCGTCGACAGCATCCGCGCTCGCCTGCCGGAACTGCAAAAAACCATTCCGGCGGCAATAGACCTGCAAATTGCCCAGGATCGTTCGCCCACTATCCGTGCCTCCCTCGCGGAAGTGGAGCAGTCGCTGGTTATCTCAGTCGCGCTGGTTATTCTGGTTGTCTTCCTTTTCCTGCGTTCCGGGCGGGCGACGCTTATTCCCGCGGTGGCGGTCCCGGTGTCGCTGATTGGTACTTTCGCCGCCATGTACCTGTGCGGTTTTAGTCTCAATAACCTCTCGCTGATGGCGCTGACCATCGCCACTGGTTTCGTGGTCGATGATGCCATCGTGGTGCTGGAGAATATCTCCCGCCACCTGGAGGCCGGAATGAAACCGCTACAGGCGGCGCTACAGGGAACTCGCGAAGTCGGCTTTACGGTGCTCTCCATGAGTATCTCGCTGGTCGCGGTTTTCTTGCCGCTATTGCTGATGGAAGGGCTGCCGGGACGCCTGCTACGGGAGTTTGCCGTCACGTTATCGGTGGCTATCGGCATCTCGCTGGCTATCTCGCTTACCCTGACGCCAATGATGTGCGGTTGGTTGCTGCGTAGCCGCAAATCCCCGTCCACCACGCGCAACAGGGGCATTGGCCGTTTGCTGCTCGGCCTACAACGCGCCTATGCAAAGTCACTCAAATGGGTGTTAAACCACGCACGGCTGGTGGGGCTGGTGCTGATTGCCACCATCGCGCTCAATATCTGGATGTATATCACCATTCCGAAAACCTTCTTCCCGGAGCAGGACACGGGCATCCTGATGGGCGGTATTCAGGCGGACCAGAGCATTTCGTTCCAGGCGATGCGCATTAAATTACAGGACTTTATGAAGATCATCCGCGACGACCCCGCCGTAGATAACGTGACCGGTTTTACCGGCGGTTCGCGGGTCAACAGCGGCATGATGTTTATTACCCTTAAAGCACGCAATGTCCGCAATGAAACCGCCCAACAGGTTATCGACCGTCTGCGAGGGAAGCTGGCCAAAGAGCCGGGGGCCAGTCTGTTTTTGGTGGCCGTCCAGGATATCCGCGTCGGTGGTCGACAATCCAATGCCAGCTACCAGTACACTCTGCTCTCCGACGACCTGAGCGCCCTGCGCGAGTGGGAGCCGAAAATTCGTAAAGCGCTCGCCTCGCTGCCGGAGCTGGCGGACGTTAACTCCGACCAGCAGGACAACGGCGCGGAAATGAACCTGACTTACGATCGCGAAAGCATGTCGCGCCTTGGGATCAACGTGCAAGAGGCCAACAGCCTGCTGAACAACGCCTTCGGTCAGCGGCAGATTTCCACCATCTACCAGCCGCTTAACCAGTACAAAGTGGTGATGGAGGTCGACCGACGCTATACCCAGGACATTAGCGCGCTGGATAAGATGTTTGTCATTAACAACGAGGGAAAACCGATTCCGCTCTCCTATTTTGCCCGTTGGCAACCGGCAAACGCCCCACTGGCGGTCAACCATCAGGGGCTATCGGCGGCGTCCACGATCTCCTTCAACCTGCCAACAGGGATGTCGCTGTCCGAAGCGAGTGATGCGATTGACCGCGCCATGACCCAGTTGGGCGTGCCATCTACAGTGCGCGGCAGTTTCGCCGGCACCGCGCAAGTCTTTCAGCAGACCATGAACTCGCAGGTGATCCTGATTCTTGCCGCGATCGCGACGGTCTATATCGTGCTGGGTATTCTCTATGAGAGCTACGTGCACCCGCTGACGATCCTCTCGACGCTGCCCTCTGCGGGCGTCGGGGCGCTGCTGGCGCTGGAGCTGTTTGGCGCGCCTTTCAGTCTTATTGCGCTAATTGGCATTATGCTGTTGATTGGTATCGTGAAAAAGAATGCCATCATGATGGTGGATTTTGCGCTTGAAGCCCAACGGAAGGGGAATCTGAATGCGGAAGAGGCGATTTTCCAGGCCTGTCTGCTGCGTTTCAGACCCATAATGATGACCACACTGGCGGCGCTGTTTGGCGCACTTCCGTTAGTGATTTCGGGTGGTGACGGTTCCGAACTGCGCCAGCCGCTGGGGATAACCATTGTTGGCGGTCTGGTTATGAGTCAATTACTGACGCTGTATACCACGCCGGTGGTCTATCTGTTCTTTGACCGCCTGCAACGCCGATTTGCCCGTAAAAGCAGAGAGCCTGTAACAGAGTGACAGAACTACCTCAAAATGTACGCTGGCAATTGTGGATTGTGGCCTTTGGCTTCTTTATGCAGTCGCTGGACACCACGATTGTCAACACCGCCCTGCCCTCCATGGCGCGAAGTCTGGGAGAGAGCCCGCTGCATATGCATATGGTAGTGGTCTCCTACGTGCTGACTGTCGCCATCATGCTGCCCGCCAGCGGCTGGCTGGCGGATCGCGTCGGGGTGCGTAATATCTTTTTTACCGCCATCATTCTCTTTACCCTGGGCTCGCTGTTTTGCGCGCAGGCCAACACGCTCAATGAACTGATAATGGCCCGCGTATTACAGGGCGTTGGCGGCGCGATGATGGTGCCCGTCGGCAGACTGACGGTGATGAAAATTGTCCCGCGCGATCAATACATGGCGGCAATGACATTTGTCACTCTGCCCGGCCAGGTTGGTCCACTGCTCGGTCCGGCGTTAGGCGGTATCCTGGTGGAGTATGCGTCCTGGCACTGGATCTTCCTCATTAACCTGCCCGTTGGCGTAGTTGGGGCGATAGCCACCCTGTGGTTAATGCCGAATTACACCTTACAAACCCGTCGTTTTGATATCTTTGGCTTTTTGCTGCTGGCGTCGGGAATGGCAACGCTAACGCTGGCGCTCGACGGGCAAAAGGGGTCTGGAATTTCACCGTCGTTGCTCTGCCTTCTGGTGGCAGGCGGCGTGCTGGCGATTGTCATCTATCTGCTGCATGCCAAAGGAAATGCGGGCGCGCTGTTTAATCTGCGTCTGTTTCGCACGCCGTCATTCTCCCTTGGCCTGCTCGGCAGTTTCGCCGGGCGCATTGGCAGTGGCATGCTGCCCTTTATGACACCGATCTTTTTGCAAATTGGTCTGGGCTTTTCGCCGTTTCATGCCGGGTTAATGATGATTCCGATGGTCATTGGCAGTATGGGCATGAAACGGATTGTGGTTCAGTTAGTCAACCGCTTTGGCTACCGCCGTGCGCTGGTAGGCTCAACGCTGGGCCTGGCCACCGTCAGCCTGCTGTTTATGGGGACCGCGCTAATGGGATGGTACGCCCTGTTACCCTTTGTGCTGTTCGCGCAGGGAATGATCAACTCCATGCGTTTTTCATCCATGAATACCCTGACGTTGAAAGACCTGCCCGATGAACTGGCGAGCGGCGGCAATAGCCTGTTATCGATGATCATGCAGCTTTCGATGAGTATCGGCGTCACCGTCGCAGGGCTGTTACTCGGGCTGTTCGGCCAGCACAATTTGTCCGCCGACAGCGGTGTTGCCCATCACGTCTTTCTTTATACCTACCTGTGCATGGCATTTATCATCGCCCTGCCCGCCTTTATCTTTGCCCGAGTCCCGAATGATGTCAGTCAGAACGTGGTCATTTCCCGGCGCAACAGGAGTCAATCATGAAAATCTGGCGACCCGGTATTACCGCTAAACTCTTTCTGGCCATTTTCGCCACCTGTATCGTGCTGCTAATCAGTATGCACTGGGCGGTACGCGTCAGTTTCGAACGGGGTTTTATCGATTACATTAAACATGGCAACGAACAGCGCCTGCAATTGCTCAGCGATGCTCTCAGTGAACAATATGCACAGCACGGCGACTGGGGTTTTTTACGCAACAACGACCGCTTTATCTTCCAGATACTCCGTTCATTCGAGCGCGACAATGAGCGTGAAGGCGGGCCTGGTGGTCCGGGTCCGGAACATGGTGATAACCACCAGCATGAACCGCCGCCAGGCCCTCCCCCGGAGCCGGGCAACGGCATGCCGCCGCATGGCTGGCGAACGCAATTTTGGGTGACAGACGCTTCGGGAGATGTGCTTGTTGGGCCGCGTAGCCCGCTACCTGCCGACGGTACACGACGGGCAATTACGGTGAATGGTCAGACTGTCGGCTGGGTCATCGCCTCGCCGGTGGAGCGCCTGACGCGTAATACTGATATTAACTTTGACCGTCAACAGCGGCGCACAAGCTGGTTAATTGTCGCGCTCTCTACCCTGCTGGCTGCACTGGCAACCTTCCCGCTGGCCCGCGGCCTGCTCGCGCCGGTAAAACGGTTGGTCGAGGGTACGCACAAGCTGGCAGCCGGGGATTTCTCCACCCGCGTTAACCCTGGCAGTCAGGATGAACTGGGTAAGCTGGCGCAGGACTTTAATCAGCTCGCCAGTACGCTTGAGAAAAATCAGCAGATGCGTCGTGATTTTATGGCGGATATTTCCCACGAGTTGCGTACGCCACTGGCGGTGCTGCGCGGCGAACTGGAAGCCATTCAGGATGGGGTGCGGCAATTTACACCGGAGTCGGTGGCGTCATTGCAGGCCGAAGTCGCCACGTTAACCAAACTGGTGGATGATTTGCATCAGTTGTCTATGTCGGATGAAGGCGCGCTGGCGTATCAGAAAAGGCCGGTGGATGTGGTTTCCTTACTGGAAGTGGCCGCCGGGGCGTTTCGTGAACGGTACGCCAGCCGCAACCTGACTATCGACATAACGCTACCGGAGCGCGCCGTGGTCTTTGGAGACCCGGATCGGCTGATGCAACTTTTCAACAATTTGCTGGAAAACAGCCTGCGCTACACCGATAGCGGCGGTGGTATGCACCTCTGCGCCACGCCGGAGGGCAATACGCTGATCATTGATTTTGCCGATAGCGCCCCGGGCGTCAGCGATCAGCAGTTAGGCAGATTATTTGAACGCTTTTATCGTACCGAAGGTTCGCGTAACCGCGCCAGCGGCGGTTCGGGTTTAGGTCTGGCAATCTGCCTGAATATTGTCGAAGCCCATGGCGGCAAGGTCCGCGCCACGCATTCGCCTTTTGGTGGGGTTAGCATTAAAGTTGAATTACCCCTGGAACGGGACATAGCGAGAAACGTATGACTGAGTTACCCATTGATGAAAACACCCCACGCATTTTGATTGTGGAAGACGAACCAAAGCTGGGTCAGTTACTGATTGATTATCTGCGTGCGGCCAGTTACGCGCCGTCGCTGATTAACCATGGCGATCAGGTATTGTCGTATGTGCGCCAGACGCCGCCGGATCTGATCCTGCTTGATCTGATGCTCCCTGGCACCGACGGACTGACGTTGTGCCGGGAAATCCGTCGTTTCTCCAACATCCCCATCATTATGGTAACGGCAAAAATCGAAGAGATTGACCGCCTGCTGGGGCTGGAAATTGGTGCCGATGACTACATCTGCAAACCCTACAGCCCGCGCGAAGTGGTGGCGAGGGTAAAAACCATTCTGCGCCGCTGTAAGCCGCAGCGTGAAATACAGGCGCTGGACGCGGAAAGCCCGCTTATCGTCGATGAAGGACGTTTTCAGGCAAGCTGGCGCAACAAGCAGCTGGATCTAACGCCAGCGGAATTTCGTCTGCTGAAAACCCTCTCCAGCGAACCGGGGAAGGTCTTTTCACGCGAGCAGTTGCTCAATAACCTGTATGACGATTACCGTGTGGTGACTGATCGTACTATCGACAGCCATATTAAGAACCTGCGCCGTAAGCTTGAATCGCTGGATGAAGAACAGTCCTTCATCCGTGCCGTCTATGGTGTGGGTTATCGTTGGGAAGCGGATGCCTGCCGTCTGGCATAATGTTTCTTTCATGCAAAAACTTCATAAGGAATGTGTTATGTCTTTTATGCGCCCGGCACTATGCGCGATCGCGCTTCTGCCCTGCCTTGTCCACGCAGAGGATAGCGATAAAGCACTCGCCGCCGAATGCGCAAAAGTCCCTGGCTACGTTCAGCAGGGCGAAGCGGCCTACAAAGCCCACCAGTATGCAAAAGCGCAGGATGCCTTTGAACGCCAGGTAGCCTGGGGCGAAACCTGTCGCCTTGATGATAAGTTTCTCGCCACCGCTTACAATAACGTCGCCCTGGCCCTGATTCGCCAGGGTGACTACCGCAAAGCCAGCGCATGGCTGAGCATCGCCCCGAATGACCCCAAATCGGTTTACAACCTTGGCCTGATAAAAGACAAGCTGGCGGCACTGCCTGTTCCTGCCTCTCCGGCTGGGGTTTACTGGCAGTACGCGGGCATGGGTGCATGGAATACCCTGACTCTGAAAGCAGAAAAAACCGCTAATCTCTACAAAGCGGATTTTGAAGGCTACTACTTCGGCATGATGGGGCTATGGAGCGGGCCGAACATGGGCCAATTCAGCGAGCCTGTGCATCTTAAAGAGGGCAAAGGCGTAATCGCGCTGCGTGAGGGTGATTATATCCATTGCGATATCAGCCTGGCCGTGGCCCCCAACGGGCTGGATCTGCAAACCGACCAGCCCGATCAGTGCGGGTTCGGACAAAACGTCAGCGCCAGTGGGCACTATATGCGGGTGGAATAACACGATTTACTCTCCTCTTCGCAGAGGCTACAATTCCCGCCCTAAATTTATGGGATCTCCCCAACCGCCTCATCAGTTGAGGCGAATCTGACCTGTCATCAGAACGAGAACATCATGTTTAAACCGGAACTCCTCTCCCCGGCGGGAACGCTGAAAAATATGCGTTACGCTTTCGCTTATGGCGCGGACGCCGTTTATGCGGGCCAGCCCCGTTATTCGCTGCGCGTACGTAATAACGAATTCAACCACGAGAATTTGCAAAAAGGCATTAACGAGGCCCATGAACTCGGCAAAAAATTCTACGTGGTGGTGAATATCGCGCCGCATAACGCCAAGCTGAAAACGTTTATTCGCGATTTAAAACCCGTGGTGGATATGGGGCCGGATGCACTGATTATGTCAGACCCGGGTTTAATTATGCTGGTGCGCGAGCACTTCCCGCAGATGGACATTCACCTGTCCGTGCAGGCTAACGCTGTAAACTGGGCGACGGTAAAATTCTGGAAACAGATGGGGCTGACCCGCGTGATCCTCTCTCGTGAACTGTCGCTTGATGAAATCGGCGAAATACGCGCCCAGGTGCCGGACATGGAAATCGAAATTTTCGTCCACGGCGCGCTGTGTATGGCCTACTCCGGCCGCTGCCTGCTCTCCGGCTATATCAACAAACGCGACCCGAACCAGGGAACCTGCACCAACGCCTGCCGCTGGGAATACAACGTCCAGGAAGGCAAAGAAGATGACGTCGGCAATATCGTGCACAAATACGAGCCGATTGCGGTGCAAAACGTTGAGCCGACGCTGGGAATCGGCGCCCCAACCGACAAAGTATTTATGATTGAAGAGGCCCAGCGTCCGGGCGAGTACATGACCGCGTTCGAAGACGAGCACGGCACTTACATCATGAACTCCAAAGACCTGCGCGCTATCGCCCACGTTGAGCGCCTGACGCAAATGGGCGTGCATTCGCTCAAAATCGAAGGCCGCACCAAATCCTTCTACTACTGCGCCCGCACAGCGCAGGTCTATCGCAAGGCCATTGATGATGCAGCCGCAGGCAAACCGTTTGACACCAGTCTGTTAGAAACCCTGGAAGGACTGGCACACCGTGGCTATACCGAAGGCTTTCTGCGTCGCCACACTCACGACGATTATCAGAACTACGAGTATGGTTACTCCGTTTCAGAGCGGCAGCAGTTTGTTGGCGAATTTACCGGTGAGCGTAAAGGCGAGCTGGCGGCGGTGGCGGTGAAAAACAAGTTTCTCGTTGGCGACAGCCTTGAGCTGATGACGCCGCAGGGCAACGTTAACTTCACCCTGGAACATATGGAAAATGCCAAAGGCGAAGCAATGGAGGTTGCGCCGGGAGACGGTTATACCATCTGGATGCCGGTTCCCCAGGATGTGGTGCTGGAATATGCTCTGTTAATGCGTAATTTCACTGGACAGACCACGCGAAATCCGCACGCTAAGTAATTAACCTGGGTTATTTTTTCAATCGCGAAGAATCTTAGAATCGGATCACATACCGTTGCGGTCATTATGGGTATTATCCTCATCGCTGAAAAACATAACCCATAAATGCTAGCTGTACCAGGAACCACCTCCTTAGCCTGCGTAATCTCCCTTACGCAGGCTGATTTTTTTTATCTCCGCTTTTTCCATCCTTCCAGGCGCGCTCTCCGGTCGTGAGATACACTTTGCTCATGGTATTTTCGAAGAGCGAAAAGGATGAGCAATTTTCCAGGCAGTTTATTGATCCTCAACGGTAAAAGTGCGGGTGACGATATGTTGCGCGAGGCCATTAATCTCCTGCGCAGCGAAGGGATGGATATTCAGGTGCGCGTCACCTGGGAAAAAGGTGATGCAGAGCGCTATGTGGCAGAAGCCATCGAACTGGGTGTCGAAACCGTGATTGCTGGCGGTGGCGATGGCACCATAAATGAGGTCGCCAGCGCGCTGGTACACAGTGATAGCGACAACACACCCGTGCTTGGGATTTTGCCTTTAGGCACCGCGAATGACTTTGCCACCAGCGCCGACATCCCGGAGCCCCTGGATAAAGCGCTGCAACTCGCTATCGTTGGCAAAGCGGTACCCATTGATATTGCCGAAGTGAACGGCAAAACCTGTTTTATCAATATGGCTACCGGCGGGTTCGGCACCCGTATTACCACCGAAACGCCAGAGAAACTGAAAGCCGCGCTGGGCGGTGTCTCTTATATCATTCACGGCCTGATGCGCATGGACACGCTTAAGCCAGATCGCTGCGAAATCAAGGGGGAGGATTTCCACTGGCAGGGTGACGCGCTGGTAATCGGAATCGGTAACGGACGCCAGGCTGGCGGCGGGCAACAGCTGTGTCCAGGGGCACTCATTAACGACGGGCTGCTGCAACTGCGCATTTTCACCGGTGATGAGATCCTCCCCGCCCTGTTCACCACCCTGACCCAACCGGAAGACAATCCACATGTCATTGACGGTAAATCCGCCTGGTTTGAGGTGAGCGCGCCGCACGATATCACCTTCAATCTGGACGGCGAGCCGTTAACCGGGCAGCATTTCAGTATTAACATTTTGCCTGGCGCGCTGAAATGCCGTCTGCCGCCGGACTGCCCGCTGCTCCGTTAAGCCTGACAGTATATTGACTGCGTTCGACCGGTGAAAAAGAGCCAGCGGTTGCCGACGGTGCGAGTGACCGGCAGATAAAACGGTATCTGTGCTGCAAAAAGGATGAATGAAGAGAACCACAAGCCAGCGAAAACGCATCCCTCCCCGTCTGCGCGGAGGAATGCGTTATTTATGCGGAGGTTTAGGCGATAGTAACTTTCTTATCGAGATACACATCCTGAACGGCATTTATTAATTTCACACCGTCAGCCATGGATTTTTTAAACGCCTTACGGCCAAGAATCAGGCCCATACCACCTGCACGCTTATTAATAACCGCTGTGCGCACCGCATCGCTTAAATCAGTTTCGCCGCCCGCTGCGCCGCCAGAATTAATTAACCCGGCACGTCCCATATAGCAGTTCGCCAGCTGGTAGCGCACCAGATCAATCGGGTTATCACTGGTCAATTTGCTATAGACACGTTCATCGGTATAGCCAAAGTTTACCGCTTTGTAACCGCCGTTGTTTTCCGCCATCTTCTGTTTGACGATGTCCGCACCGATGGTTGCCGCTATATGGTTTGCCTGACCGGTCAGGTCAGCGGAAACATGATAATCCACACCGTCTTTTTTGAATGCCGGATTACGCAGGTAAGCCCACAACACCGTCACCATCCCCAGCTCATGGGCACGCTCAAAGGCGGCGGAAATTTCCTCAATCTGCCGACGTGACTCCTCAGAACCAAAATAGATGGTCGCGCCAACGGCAACGGCCCCCATGTTGAACGCCTGCTCTACACTGGCATAAAGCGTCTGATCATATTCTGTGGGGTAGCTCAGGGTTTCGTTGTGGTTGAGTTTGACCAGGAACGGAATACGGTGCGCGTAACGGCGTGACACAGAGGCCAGCACGCCATAGGTGGAAGCCACACAGTTACAACCGGCTTCAATCGCCAGTTCCACAATGTTTTTGGGATCGAAATAGAGCGGGTTGGCAGCAAACGATGCCCCGGCTGAGTGTTCGATACCCTGGTCAACCGGCAAAATCGACAGATAACCCGTTTTGGCGAGTCGCCCGGTGTTATACAACGTCTGCATGTTACGCAACACCGCTGGCGAACGATTGTTATCCATCATCACACGGGTGACGTAATCCTCTCCAGGCAGGTAGAGTTGGTCGGCCGCAATGGTCGTGCAACGGTGTTGTAAGAGGGTGTCGGCATCGTTGCCGAGTAACTGCACAATATCAGTCATCGCTATACTCCCGAAAGCTCCGCACAAAGGCGGATGTTGTTTGTCCTGACCCGATGAATGGGCAAAGTAAGCCTGGTACTGATTGTCGAGGCTTGCCACCGCATCGCATTTTTTCAGCATTTTCTGGTGGCACGTTTCGGCTGGTGGTTTACCACCGTGATTACGTGTCTCTCTTGCCAGCGCTGTGCGATTAGCGGCACTGGCGCGGTTTACGATAATTTTAGGGTCCGGGTTCCGGACTCTATTTCCGCCTTCGCCTCATCTTTTCGTCCGGAGAGGGGAAATCAGCTATTCATGGAAGCGCGCAATCCCAGCGCCAGACAGAATAAGGTCATTCTGAATGATAAATATCTCACGCTGACGAATCTCATTTTTATGATCCCCTGACTGGCAGTAAGCTACATACTCCATTAATTTCGTACTTTCCCCACTCACCAGGCATTTGCATGATAAACATTCCAGAAATTCAGAATACCTGCAAAGTTTAATTTAACAAGAACAAAAAACCACATAAATTATTTCGAAGCACTTTCTTAAAATATATCAATTCACCTTCGCTATGCTTCCAATTCATTAATGGCGAGCCCCCCATGAAACAGAATTATTTACAACCACCACAAAATAGCTAAATGTGAATCAAACCCGCAACTGGAAGCCTGAGGCGACAATCCTGTACATTTCGCAAAAAACGATACTATACTACGCCGCAAAGCAACCCCGACCTGCCAATAACACAAACCATACACATCATGAATTAAAAAATAATTATTATAGTCTCTACAAATATATCTAAAACAAAATATTCCACATGGAGGTGGGAATAAAAATGAAAATGCTTTGTTCACTACTTTTCCTGAGTACGCTTCTTCTTTTATTTGCCGCGCCCTCCCGGGCAGGCATTCAGCTCGACAGCACCCGTGTTATCTATCCTGCCGATAAACGCGAAGTCACGCTCGCGATAACCAATCACGCCGATACGCCACGTCTGATTCATGCATGGGTTGATAATGGCGACTCTGATAGCAGTGCGCAAAGCAACGCCACACCGTTTATTGTTATGCCGCACATTTTTCGCCTTGACCCGGATAAAGACCAGACGCTGCGTATCATATTTACAGACGGCAATGTTCCGCAGGATCGTGAGTCTGTCTTCTGGCTCAATGTGCTGGAGATTCAGCCCAAACATACGGAGAAACAGGCTGACCGCAATACGATGAAAGTCACCATTCGCACCCGTCTGAAGCTGTTTTATCGCCCGCAGGGTTTAGCCGGTTCGCCAAAAGATGCGCTAACACAACTTCGCTGGCGGCGCGTCCCGCAGAAAAAAGGCTATGCCGTCGAATGTGAGAACCCGACGCCGTGGAATATCTCGTTTAACCATGTCGGGCTGAAAGGTGAGTCATTGGGCGATGAAGCGAGACAGAGTGGCATGTGCCCGGCAAAAGGGAAAAGAACCTTTTCGCTAAGGTGGATGCCGGAAAATGCCGGGGGAGAACTGACACTGATTACAATTGACGATTTTGGTGGCTATCACACAGAGGAAGTGAATTACAGCCGTTAAATATTTTGCTATAAGGTTTGAAAAATGAAAAAATTACAGATAGCCATAAACTTATCTCTGCTTCTCGGTTTGTATATTGTTGCTCCATACAGTCAGGCCGGATGCTCAACAACACAACTGATGCAATTTACCTCTAATATCCCCGCGGGCACAACCCTTGCCATTCCGCGAGATATGACAACCGGGCCTGTAGGGAATGTCATATCAATACCAGATAGCCCCTCAGGAGCATTTAACTGCTGGGGTGGAACTTCATTTGCCATGCTTCGCTTTGCATCTGCAATGGAACAGTCAAGTATTGCTGGGGTTTATAAAACGAATATTGCGGGGATTGGCGTAAAAATATCAGACACAGGTTTTCCAAAGGGGAGTGTTGCCGCGTTAAGTAATGACGTACAAAAATGGTATACCTATGGCACAGGTCCCTATACTGGAGCGGGCTGGCTAACAGGAATTAAATTACAGTTTTATATTACTGGGCCTGTGTCGACCGGAATAATTACACTACCAACCCCAACTGTCGAACTCTGGGCAAATGATAGCCTTACTACTGCTAACGGCGCGCGCTATGTCATATTAAGCGTTGGTGGTTCAGTAACAGTAAAAACTCAGTCCTGCGAAACGCCCAATATCTCGGTCGATCTGGATAAGCACGAGAACGCAGAATTCTCCGGTATTAATTCTAAAAGCTCAGCAAAAGCTTTTGACTTCCAAATCAAAAATTGCAGTGCTGGTATGAATTCCGTGAATTACACCTTCTCGCCGGCGGCGGGTGTTACCTTAAAAGAGAGCGGCACGGCAAATCAATACATCACCCTTGATGCCAGCTCCACCGCCAGTGGTGTCGGCATTCAGATGTTATACAACGATGGTTCCATCGTGCCGTTTAACAGTAAAATCAACTATGCCGGTTACAATAAAACAATCGGCGGCAGTTACATCATCCCGATGAAAGCGCGTTATATCCAGACCGCCAGTAATATCAGAGGCGGTACCGCCAATTCTGCCGTCGAATTTACGATGTCATACGAATAGGGTTCAGCACTGCATTTTCCCTCTCACCCCGACCCTCTCCCTCAGGGTGAGGGCGAATTTCAGTGCGTGGCCTGGCCCGGATAACGTATTTACGCCGCCATCCGGGAATCGCGCACGTCTCCTCTCACCACCATTGATGAAAATGGTGCACCGGGCCAATGCCCTGCCCCACTTCCAGCGTGTCCGCCTGCGCCAGTGCCGCCGACAGCCAGCGCTTGGCCTCGCTGATCGTTGCGGCCCAGTCCGCATGGCGTGGACGCAATGCCGCCAGCGCAGCCGACAACGTACAGCCCGTGCCGTGGGTGTTTTTGGTTTTTATCCTTGGGGCGGTAAAACGTTCGGCGCCATTACGGGTGAACAACCAGTCCGGGCTTTCATCATTATCCAGATGTCCTCCTTTCATTAGCACCGCCTCACACCCCAGCGCCAGCAACGCCCGGCCCTGTTCATGCATCTCGCGTTCATTGCACGCATGAGAGGCATCCAGCAGCGCAGCGGCCTCGGGCAGATTGGGAGTGATCAGCGACACCTGTGGCAACAGATGTTCCCGCAGCGCCTTCACCGCCGTGGGGGAAAGCAACGGGTCGCCGCTTTTTGCCAGCATGACGGTATCAAGCACCACATTTTGCACCTTATAACGACGCAAGCGCTCCGCCACCGCTTCTACAATATCGGTTTCTGCCAGCATACCAATTTTAGTGGTGTCAATTCGCACATCGCTGAATACCGAATCCAGTTGCGCGGCGACAAAATCGGGCGCAATGCGATAAACCGACTGCACGCCACGGGTATTTTGCGCCACCAGTGCGGTAATGACCGAGCACCCATAGGCGCCCAGCGCCGAAAAGGTTTTCAGATCGGCCTGAATCCCCGCCCCGCCGCTCGGATCTGTTCCGGCAATGGTCAGTGCATTGATCCGTTTCATGCCAGCCCCTCCCCGTGAAGCGCATAGAGCGCATCAAGAAACGCAGGAATAAAGCTGCCAGGCCCACGCGTTGTTGCCACCGCCAGGCTGCCCGCCTGCGCCATAAAGGCACAGCCCGCCGCCACGTTATACAGGCGGTCGCCCGGCAATGCGCAGCAGGCAGCAACCACTGCCGACAGTGCGCAGCCCGTTCCCACCACCCGGGTCATCAGCACATCGCCGCCCGTAACACGTAGGGTACGAAAACCATCAGTGATGTAATCCACCTCACCGGTCACCGCAACGATAGCCCCGGTCTGGCGGGCCAGCGCCTGGGCTGCAGGCAGCGCGGCAATAGCCGTGTCCGTAGTATCAACGCCACGCCCACCACTGCTCATACCACCGAGCGCCATAACTTCCGAAGCATTGCCGCGTATGGCGGCAGGTTGCAAAGCCAGAAGCTCACGACAAAAATCACTGCGAAAAGCTAACGCCCCGACGGCAACCGGATCCAGCGTCCAGGGTTTACGAGCGGCGTTGGCGCTCAAAATAGCCGTATGCATCGCATCGGCGCGGTCCCGGGTCAGCGTGCCGACATTAATCAGCAACGCGTCCGCAATGGCGGCAAATTGCTGCGCTTCGTCGCGCTCAATCACCATCGCCGGGGACGCACCTAACGCCAGCAGGACATTAGCCGTGAAGGTCTGCACCACATCGTTAGTCATGCAGTGGACAAGCGGCGTACATTTACGAAACTGCTGAAGAATTTGCGCGATTTGCGCGCGGTGAAGCAGGTCAGGTTGCATCGATTCGCTCCTGCCTGGCGTGAAGAAGGGATGCCGGGCAGGCATCTGACTTCCCTACGCTGGCATTATCCAGATCAGGTAATACGGGTATTTCTCAGCCTTCACGAAGAAGGGCACCCCGAGTCAAATAAAATCAATGAGTTGTGATTAACGTCTGTTAATCCCGGATCAGGATAAAGCGACGAAGAAGTCTTGTAAACGGCAAAAGCGGTCCTTATGGGCAATGTGTGACAGGTTGAGTGACACAATGTGTGCCATGTAGAATGCTCTTAAGTCGTCAACTACCGCATAAAAAAGAGGTCATGATGGATTTACAAGCATGGGATAACGTTATCTCTATCGCTTCGAATGCTGTAACAGCGTTTAGTGTGGTTGGCGGCGTCGTCTTCGGAGGGGCTAAACTTCAGGAGATGGTGAAGACCAGAAAAATGGAGCGGGCACTTGATTCGGCAATCGCTCTCAAAGAAGAAATTGATGGCACCAGAAGCCGTTACAATCGTATGCGCTTTGACTTAAACCGCATCATGACTTTTCTCGACACACTGGCGAAATCAGGACAAAGAGCAGACGAAGAACGCTATTATCATATTCAAGACTCCTTGAAAGATATGACGGAAAATACCTTTCGCATTGGTAGCTCTTTTATCAAATTACGTCACTATAATGTTCTGATTAAAGAGGTTTCCTGGGAGCCATTCAACGCCCTTCTTCGTTCTGCTGGTAATACGCAAATTGCCATCTCAAAACTGATGACTCTCATCATGCAGGCTTTGCTTAAAGAACAGATAACACCAGAAGAATTCATGACAATACGCGACGCTTATGATGAACATGGCGCAAAGATGAAAGATGTTAATCACGCCATCTCTGAATTAGATATTATTAATTTTGATAACCTTTTTGATTTCAGAAAAGTACATTAAAAAATCCGGAATTAACCCGGCTCTCATGTTTTCAGTTTTTTCTTTCGCTGCTGCTCATAGTGAGCTAATGCTGACTCCCAACCGTAATCATTCACCCGCTGCAAAAAAGTGCTGCGTGGAAAGTCGAAATATCTCGCAAGGGCTGACAGATTCAGCCAGCTATTGGATCGGTTATCAAGACTCATAGCCAGAAACGGTAGCCCCTTCGAATTGAACAGTTTCATGTGCATGTGAAAATTTCCTTTCCTTTGCTTCGCCTGGCAGCGGGGGCAATGCGTTACCACATCACCGCTGTGTGTTTATTTGACCTGAACCAGCGTCATTTTGAATCGTCACAGGAATGTACTTCATACTTTACTCCCTACGGGGATGAAATCACGGTACAACAAACCAGTATTAACGAGAGTCAGGCCGTTCCTGGGTTTATGGTGCCAGCACCAGTCCGGTGAATAAAGTACGGGCAAGACAGGCGTTTTTTGCTGCAAGGACGTTCGGTTATATCTGTCGCAGGGATGTAGTTGTTGACTTTAAAGCCAGAGATTAATCTGCTCTCCTTATTTTTCCACATTTCCATCGCCATCAATAAAAAACTCGTGAACGTATCTTTTATCATTTAAACCATAGTTAATCACATAGTAATGATTGCTCTGCCATTTAACATTGATGCAATTGACAGGATAAGAAGAATTTAACTTTTCATAACCAGAGCTAACCACTGTTTGTATTTTACCGTTTTCACTTGTATCAACAGTGTAATAATTCAATACATCTTTCTCGTCCGTACTGAAACAAAGATGATTGCCTTTAATAAACGTAGCTCTTGAGTGTGGTGCTGGATTACCGCCAGGGCAACCGGAAAGAAGGAAAAGCAAAGGCAGAATAATTAATTGTTTCATACGGGGAATCCTTTCATCACACTTCTGTATCGTTGAAGCAATGAGTCATCAGAGTTTTTAGGTGAGTAATCTCGTAGTGTAGGGAGAAACATATAATTTCTAAAGCCATAAGTTTGCAATAACCAGTAATCGCTAACTAAAGAAGCTTGTTGCTCTAAGCTATAATGCCAAATATCAGTTTTATCTAAACTATAGCTGTAATCAGCGAAACGAGAGAATAGCCCTCTTGTTCTAACAAACATTCCGTGTTGTGCTTGCCATACATGCATCATCTCATGCATGAATCTGTGTTTTTTCTGTACGTCCACTTCCATTGAGAAATCGTGAGAATAGGTATCTTCCCTAAACCACATTTCACCGTTTGGACTCATAGCGACATCAACAGGCTGTAGGTTAAACGGTAAGTAGCTTTCCCGATGTACCCATATTTGGTTGTACCTGAGTCCTTCCCCGTAAAGCGAACTTGCTAACGCTATCTCACCCATTGTTATAAGTCTCACACCACCGGGTTTAATGCGTGTGCCCGATGTTGCGTTAATCCTCTCATTTACAGGCATTCAAAATCCCTCTGGTCTGTAACGGCGTTAAACCTTTATCGTAATGCTACGCACTCAGGCACAGGTAGGTTTTCTTCCAGGAAAGGTCTGATTTACGTGATAAGATGTAAGACTGGAGCCATGCCTGGTCCCTTGGGTGATTATTTGCAGCCGTAAGTCGGTGCAGAAAACGGCGTGAGGAATACTGGTATGTCTGCTTATCCTGCAAGCAGGATAAGCATTATCTTTGAGAATACCTACGCAACATATTCCCGTCTGCTATGCCCGGATATCTTACTCTGCAACGCCAACAACATAGTGACCATCCTTACTCTTGATCGTGTACCTGTGCGTATCATCGCAAATCACAATCAGAGAACCACCGAATGCGGAAGGATAGACACCCTCAACCTTGTTGCATTCATGTCCAGACTCGCGAATCAGCCTCTGGCTTTCCAGTTTCAGTTGCGGTGATCCAGAATCAGCAAGAGCGCCAGCGCAAATGCCCACGCCCAACATCACAGTAAGAATCCGTTTCAAAGCAACCTCCTTCGCCGGGTAAGTACCGGTATCATCGGCAAAAAGTTAAAAGAAATTAATTAATTCAGTCGATAGAAATTGCAGTTTTTGAGTTTAAAAACGAATAGTAACCAGGCGCACAGGTTGCTACGTAAGGTGCCCGGATAAAACCGCTACCCCGTTGTGCTCTGGCTAACAGCAAAATCCGTGTACAGCACTCTGCCATACGGGATGGCGCTCTGTCACTGCAAACCGCAAGATACATTCAGCGCCAACAAATCCCCGCGCTATTTTCACTCCTGAAGGATAAGTGCTCACCTCCCGCCCGGGTTTTTCACCCGCCGCCTGACGAACTAGCATAAAAACATTCCCTGACGAATAACGACATTACGGAGTGTTTATGAAAGCAATCGCCATTACCCAGGCCGCACAGAACGGCAGCAACATTGATTTTTTAACTGACATTGAATTACCGACGCCAAAAGCCGAAGGACATGATGTGCTGGTCGAGGTGAAAGCCATCTCCGTTAACCCGGTGGATACCAAAGTGCGCGCCGGGTTTAACGCCGATAAACCTCGTGTGCTGGGCTGGGACGCGACCGGTGTGGTTACCGCCGTTGGCGACAAGGTCACATTATTTAAGCCCGGTGATGAAGTCTGGTATGCCGGGGCACTGACCCATCCTGGCAGTAATAGCGAATATCAACTGGTGGATGAGCGCATTGCTTCCCACAAGCCTGCCTCGCTGGATTTCGCCTCTGCTGCGGCCCTACCGCTGACGGCCATTACCGCCTGGGAAATGTTGTTTGATCGTTTAGGCGTGCGCGAAAATGGCAATGAAGGCGACGTGCTGCTGATCGTCGGGGCCGCTGGCGGCGTAGGCTCTATTCTGACGCAACTGGCGCGTAAGCTGACCCGTCTGACTGTGATTGGCACAGCATCCCGCCCGCAAAGCCAGCAGTGGGTCAGAGAACTGGGCGCGCATCACGTTATCGATCACAGCAAACCGTTAACTGAGGAGCTGGCGCGTATTGGCATTAAGCAGGTCAGCCATGTTGCCAGCCTGAACAACACGGAACAACACTATCAACAGTTGATCAACGCCCTGCAACCGCAAGGCAAACTGGCACTCATTGACGATCCGCAATCTCTGGACGTTGTCCCCTTAAAAGTGAAAAGTATCTCTCTGCACTGGGAATTCATGTTTACCCGCTCCATGTTCGAAACGGCCGATATCGCAGAGCAACACCGTTTGCTGGCGCGTGTTGCCGCGCTTATTGACGATGGGGTTATCAAAACCACGCTGGGAGAACACTTCGGCGCCATCAACGCGCAAAACCTGCGCAAAGCACATCAGTTAATTGAGACGCAACGCGCGGTAGGTAAAATCGTGCTGGAAGGATTTTCTGCACACTAACGTGTTGAAACATAGCCAGGATTTCTCTTAAAAACACTTTTATACTCAGGCGGATAGCGAAAAAAGCGTTCCGCCTCTCCTGCTGTTCTCTTCTTTTGCTTACACTTTTTACCAAAGCATTATTTTCATAACATTTTCGCGGTTGCGGCGTCGCCAGACGGTAGTCGATGATAAGTCCCGCGAAATGAGAACCCACGACACCTGGAGAGATTATGGGTAAAACAAAAATGTTGCTTCTGGGAACATTATTGGCAACGGCCAGTACAACTTTTGCTGCACCGCAAACCCCTGCCGCGACAGGCGGAACACAGTCTTATGAAGTGAAGGATTTTGTTGCCGATTTCACGAAATTCACCATCGGCGATACGGTACCCGAAATGTACCGTAGCGAAGAGTACAATATTAAGCAGTGGAACCTGCGCAATTTGCCCGCGCCGGATCCGGGCAGTCACTGGACCTACATGGGTGGAAACTACGTGCTTATTACTGACGCCGACGGTAAAATCTTGAAAGCCTACAACGGCGATATCTTTTACCACCGCTAATTTCAGGAAATCCTATTGATTATTCGTCCCTGGCAAGAGAGCGACCGCCCTTTTCTGCGTACACTGTTTCTGCATTCCCGCAGAGCGAACTGGACATGGCTGGATGGCCGCGACTGGCAACTGGAAGACTTTGATGCCGTTACCCTTGATGAAACCATCTGGGTGGCGGAAGAAGATGGGCACCGGCTGGGCTTTGCCGCCGTTTATGTGAACGACAATTTTCTCCATAGCCTGTTTGTTGACCCGGATGCGCAAGGCAAAGGAGTCGGTAGCGCACTGCTGAAAAAAGTGCAGTCTGAATTTACCAGTACAGGCTCACTGAAATGTCTGACACAAAACCAGCGTGCGCTGGCGTTTTATCAGCACCATGGCTGGCATGTTGAAGCGGAAGGCAAATCGCCTGACGGGGACTATCTGCTCATGCATTATCGGCTGCCCTGACGGGCAGCCTTATCCACTTATACCGCGCGAAACGCAATATCACCGGGAATGACTTCACCCTGCCAGTAGAGTTGCGCCGCAACGCGCCCCGCAAGCTTGCGATACAAACCGGTAAACTCGCTGTCCGGACGGCTTACAACCGTCGGTTGCCCCCGGTCGAGATCTTCACGCAGGCTAATATGCAGCGGCAGTTGTCCCAGCAGTTGCGTGTGGTACTGTTCGGCCAGCTTCTCTGCCCCGCCGGTACCGAAAATCGGCTCGTGATGACCACAATTGCTGCAAATGTGCATACTCATGTTTTCCACGATACCAAGCACCGGCACTTCCACTTTCTCGAACATCACGATGCCTTTTTTGGCATCAATAAGCGCGATATCCTGCGGCGTGGTTACCACCACCGCCCCGGTAACGGGAATATTCTGTGCCAGCGTAAGCTGAATGTCGCCCGTACCCGGTGGCATGTCGAGAACCAGATAGTCGAGATCCGGCCACAGGGACTCTTGCAGCAGTTGCAACAGCGCCTTGCTGGCCATCGGGCCGCGCCACACCATGGCATTATCGTCAGTTACCAGATAGCCAATTGAGTTCGTCGCCAGACCGTGCGCCATAATTGGCGCCATATGAGTGCCATCCGGTGAGGTCGGACGTTCGCCTTCCGCACCCAGCATCATCGGAATGGACGGGCCGTAGATATCCGCATCCAGAATACCGACCTTCGCCCCTTCCGCCGCCAGCGCCAACGCCAGATTGACCGCCGTGGAGGATTTCCCTACCCCGCCTTTACCCGAGCTGACGGCAATAATGTTTTTTACGCCATTAACGCCAGGCTGATTTTTCACCCGTTTTAAGGTGGCAACATTATGGGAGAGCTTCCAGTCAATCGCCCGGGCGCCCGTAAGTCGCAGTAACTCGGCACTGCATTGCTCTTTCAACTCTTCAAACGCGCTGCGCCAGACAAAAGGCATCACCAGTTCGATATGCACAGTGTCATCCAGCCAGGCAACATGATGAACCGCCTTAAGCGCGGTAAGATTATGCTTGAGGGTTGGGTGCTGAAAATTGGCCAGCGTTCCGGCGACGAGCGCACGCAAGGCTTCCGGGGATTTGGCCTGGGATTGAGAGTTCATCCCGACTCCTTGTTATGTTGTTCTAAAAAGACATTGTTAAGGTTCAAGTTTACTCCACTGTCACCCATTTTTCATTTCTCAATAGTGCCCAATCCAGGACGGGCTTTTATGGCACAACTTTTCCCTTTCAGGTAACATCAAGACCCCCTTTTTACTAAAGAAGAAGTAATACCCACTATGACTCAAGTCGCGAAGAAAATTCTGGTAACGTGCGCATTGCCGTACGCCAACGGCTCAATCCACCTCGGCCATATGCTGGAGCACATCCAGGCTGATGTCTGGGTCCGTTACCAGCGAATGCGCGGCCACAATGTCAACTTCATCTGCGCGGACGATGCGCACGGCACGCCGATTATGCTCAAAGCGCAACAACTGGGCATCACCCCGGAGCAGATGATTGGTGACATGAGTCAGGAACACCAGACGGATTTCGCTGGCTTTAACATTAGCTATGACAACTATCACTCTACGCACAGCGAAGAGAACCGCGAGCTGTCGGAGCTTATCTACACGCGCCTGAAAGAGAATGGTTTTATTAAAAACCGCACTATCTCTCAGCTTTACGACCCGGAAAAAGGGATGTTCCTGCCGGACCGTTTTGTCAAAGGCACCTGCCCGAAATGTAAGTCTCCGGATCAGTATGGCGATAACTGCGAAGTGTGCGGCGCGACCTACAGCCCGACCGAACTTATCGACCCGAAATCCGTGGTGTCCGGTGCGACGCCAGAAATGCGTGATTCCGAACACTTCTTCTTCGACCTGCCCTCTTTCAGCGAGATGTTGCAGGCATGGACCCGCAGCGGCGCGTTGCAGGAGCAGGTGGCCAACAAAATGCAGGAGTGGTTCGATGCCGGCCTGCAACAGTGGGATATTTCCCGCGATGCGCCCTATTTCGGTTTCGAAATTCCGAACGCGCCGGGGAAATATTTCTACGTCTGGCTGGATGCGCCTATCGGCTACATGGGCTCCTTCAAAAATCTGTGCGACAAACGCAGTGACCTGAACTTTGACGACTGGTGGAAAAAAGAGTCTGATGCCGAGCTTTATCACTTTATCGGTAAAGATATTGTCTATTTCCACAGCCTGTTCTGGCCCGCCATGCTCGAAGGCAGCAATTTCCGCAAGCCGACCAATCTGTTTGTGCACGGCTATGTGACGGTGAACGGTGCGAAGATGTCCAAATCTCGCGGTACCTTCATCAAGGCCAGCACCTGGTTGAATCACTTTGATGCAGACAGCCTGCGTTACTACTACGCGGCGAAACTGTCTTCCCGTATCGACGACATCGATCTGAATCTGGAAGATTTCGTTCAGCGCGTTAACGCCGATATCGTTAACAAAGTGGTGAATCTGGCGTCCCGTTGCGCAGGTTTTATCGCTAAGCGTTTCGATGGCGTACTGGCGGCGGAACTGGCGGACCCGGCACTGTACAAAACGTTCACCGATGCGTCGGCCACCATTGCAGACGCATGGGAAAGCCGTGAATTCGGCAAAGCGATTCGTGAAATCATGGCGTTAGCCGACGTAGCGAACCGTTATGTTGATGAACAGGCGCCGTGGGTTGTCGCGAAACAGGAAGGTCGCGATGCCGATCTGCAGGCGATTTGCTCTATGGGTATAAATCTGTTCCGCGTGCTGATGACCTGGCTGAAACCGGTTCTGCCGAACCTGAGCGAACGCGTCGAGTCCTTCCTGAATACCACCCTGGAATGGGATGCTATCGAACAGCCGCTGCTGGGCCATAAAGTAAATACTTTCAAGGCGTTGTACAACCGCATTGATATGAAACAGGTCGAAGCGCTGGTTGAAGCGTCAAAAGAAGAAGTGAAAGCCGCTTCCGCTCCGGTAACCGGCCCGCTGGCAGATGACCCGATTGCCGAAACTATCAGCTTTGACGATTTCGCTAAAGTCGATCTGCGCGTGGCGCTGATAGAGAATGCAGAATTTGTCGATGGCTCTGACAAACTGCTGCGTCTGACGCTGGATCTGGGTGGTCAGAAACGTAATGTCTTCTCCGGCATTCGTTCCGCTTACCCTGATCCGCAGGTATTGATCGGTCGCCTGACCGTGATGGTTGCTAACCTGGCGCCGCGCAAAATGCGCTTCGGTATCTCCGAAGGGATGGTGATGGCAGCAGGCCCTGGCGGGAAAGATATCTTCCTGTTAAGCCCTGATGAGGGTGCGCAACCGGGCCAACAGGTAAAATAAATCTCTTAAAGGCGCTGTGAAAACAGCGCCTTTTTTTTATTGCACTATTCTTCAATGGACAGGATTTTTCTAACAAAAGGGGCTTTATGAATATGTTTAAAAAAATGATCGCCATCGCACTGACTACTCTGGTCTTATTTGTTGTTAGCGGCTGTGGTGACAAAGAACAGAGTAAGACATTTAACTGGACGGATGGCAAAACCGAAATATCGCTGACTTATTACTATAAAGATGATGTGGTCTTACGTCAGACGGCAAAGAATAAGATTCAGTACGCCAGCCTGGGGGCAGCAAATAAAGAGGCTGCTATGCAGCGCCTGGGGCCGATCAGCGAGAAATACAAATCGATTCAGGGCGTAACGGAAAGTATAGATTATCAGGACACTTACGCGACAGAAACCTTGACCGTCGATTACACCAAAGTCGATCGTGATGCACTGCAGAAAGTACAGGGTGCGGCGTTCACCGGTGATGTGAAAGATGGCGTCAGCATGACGAAATCACAACAGCTTCTGGAAGCGCATGGTTTTAAAGAAGTGAAATGATAAACGTGCCAGCGCGCGATCCTCACGCGCTGGCATAGCCTTTACTTAGCGGCAGCCTTCGCGTGTTCACGTACCGCCAGTCCACGCAGGAAATAACGTAAGAACTGATCGCCGCATTCACGGAAATTTTTATGTTCAGTCGCCCGCATCATGGCGGTAATCTCCGGCATGGAGACGCGGAATTTCTGCTCAGTGAGGATCGCCAGAATATCGTCTGTTTTCAGCGAAAACGCGATGCGTAATTTTTTAAGGATGATGTTGTTTGTCATCTTACGCTCGGTCACCAGCGCAGGCTGAGACTCATCTTTGCCGCGGCGCTCATAAATCAGGCCATTGAGGAAGACAGACATCATAATGTCGGGGCAGCGCTGAAAGCCCTCCTCATCTTCTTTGTGCAACCAGCCGACAAGCTGCTCGTCGCTCACCGGGGCGTCAGCCAGCGCAAACACACGCTTGAGGTCGCCGTTATTCATTTTCAGTGCGTAGCGTAAGCTACGTAAGATATCGTTATTGAGCATAAAGCCTTCGAAAAAATCATCGTAAGCGCGCAGTCTACCATCAAAAGCTACAACCCCAGCGCTTCTTTTAGGTTCTTAAGATAACGGCGGCTAACCGGCACGGTTTGTCCGTCGCGCAACAGCAATTCAGCCTGACCATTATCTTCCAGACGAATCTCTTTCAGATGCGCCATATTTACCAGATATTGCCGGTGACAGCGCAGCAGCGGCGTACGGCTCTCCAGCGTGCGCAGGGTCAGCTCGGTGAACCCCTCTTTGCCGTCGTGGCTGGTAACATAGACACCGCTCAAGCGGCTACTCACAAAAGCAACCTCATCCATTTGCAGCAGATAAATGCGGCTATGCCCGGTACAGGGAATAAATTTTAGCGAAGCCTGATTTTCCGGCAGCACCGACACATCCTGCACATTACGCTCCTGACGCAACCGGGTGAGGGTTTTCTCCAGACGGCGCGCCTCAATCGGTTTGAGCAGATAGTCAAAGGCGTGTTCTTCAAACGCTTTCACCGCGTATTCGTCGAAAGCAGTAAGAAAAACCACATACGGCCGATGTTCCGGGTCGAGCATCCCCACCATCTCCAGCCCGCTAATGCGCGGCATCTGGATATCAAGAAACAGCACATCAGGGCGCAATTTATGCACCGCGCCAATACCCTCAACGGCGTTAGCGCATTCGCCCACAATCTCAATGTCGCTCTCTTCCTGCAGTAAAATACGCAGATTCTCCCGCGCCAATGGTTCATCATCAACAATCAGCACTTTTAACATGCGCTTTCCTCCAGCGGGAGTCGTAGGGTAATTCGGGTAAAGATATCCGGCTCACAGGCAACCGAAATCCCGCATCCATCGCCAAAACGCGCCCGTAGACGCTTATCCACAAGACTCATCCCTAAACCACTGGCATCTGTTTTGGGTTGATACAGCCCGGCATTATCTTCAATATCCAGTACCAGATGGTCACCGTCCTGGCTGGCATTAATCGTGATTTCCCCCACTCCAAGCAGTTGCGATGTGCCATGTTTGATGGCGTTTTCAACAATGGGTTGCAGGGTAAACGCCGGCAAATGGAGATGCGAAAGTGCATCCGGCACGTGCAGTTGTACCTGTAACCGGGACTGGAAACGCGCCTTTTCAATTTGCAGATACGCATTAACATGTTCAAGCTCATCGGCGAGGGTGACGATTTCCGACGGTCGCTTAAGGTTTTTACGAAAGAATGTCGACAGATATTGCACCAGCAGACCGGCCTGATCGCTGTCACGGCGAATCACTGCCATCAGCGTATTCAGCGCATTGAAGAGAAAGTGAGGATTGACCTGGGCATGCAGTAATTTGATTTCCGACTGGGTCAGTAGCGCCTTTTGCCGTTCATACTGTCCGGCAAGAATTTGTGCCGACAGCAACTGTGCAATCCCCTCACCCAGGGTGCGGTTAATGGAACTAAAGAGCCGGTTTTTCGCTTCATATAATTTGATGGTGCCCACAACGCGCTGGTTTTCCCCACGCAGAGGGATCACCAGCGTTGAACCCAGCTTGCACTGTGGATGCAGCGAGCAGCGGTACGGTACCTCATTACCATCGGCATACACCACTTCGCCACTTTCGATGGCTTTTTGCGTCCAGACGGACGAAATAGGCCTGCCAGGCAGATGATGGTCGTCCCCAGCACCGGTAAACGCCAGTAACTTCTCGCGATCGGTAATCGCCACCGCGCCAATATCCAGCTCCTTATAGAGCACCTGGGCGACCTTCATGCTGTTTTCTTCGTTAAAACCCTGGCGCAAGATCCCTTCGGTGGATGCGGCGACTTTGAGCGCAGTGGCAGAAAACGCCGAGGTGTACTTTTCAAACATGGCCCGTTTGTCGAGCAGAATACGCATAAACAGCGCCGCGCCTACGGTATTGGTCACCATCATCGGGGCCGCAATACTTTGTACCAGATGCAGCGCGCTCTCATAAGGTCGGGCGATAAGCAGGATGATCAGCATCTGCGTCAATTCCGCTACGCAGGTAATGGCCCCGGCGGTGAGCGGATTAAAAACCTGATCCGGGCGGCCACGCTTGATCAGAATACTGTGCACCAGCCCGCCGAGCAGCCCTTCCACAATAGTGGAAATCATACAGCTCAGCGCGGTCATCCCGCCCATTGAATAACGGTGTAATCCGCCGGTTAAGCCCACCAGCCCGCCAACCAGCGGGCCACCGAGCAGGCCGCCCATCACCGCGCCAATTGCCCGCGTATTGGCAATAGAATCTTCGATATGCAAACCGAAGTAGGTACCCATGATGCAGAAAATAGAAAAGGTGACGTAGCAGAGCAGTTTATGCGGCAGACGTACCGTGACCTGCATCAGCGGAATAAAAAGACGTGTTTTGCTCATCAGCCAGGCGATAACCAAAAACACACACATTTGCTGGAGCAGCAGCAACACCAGATTAAATTCGTACATACCCGCAGCACCGCGTTGACTGAAAGCGCGTACCTTACATGGAGTCGCGAAGAGATTCTTTGAGGGGTTCCAAAAAAATGTTAATTCGTGCTCATTATCACAATCCTGAACACATAATGATACGAAAGGGACACATTTAGAACATTAAACAAACAATTCATCCTGGTTTAAGTAAGAACGGCTAAAGTTAAAGTGGGGGATTTCTTGCAAAGGTGAAATCATGGCGCTTTACACGATTGGTGAAGTGGCGATGTTATGCGATATCAATCCCGTGACTTTGCGGGCATGGCAGCGACGCTATGGATTGTTCAAACCGCAGCGTACGGAAGGCGGTCACCGGTTGTTTACCGACGCCGACATCGACCGAATCCGCGAGATAAAACGCTGGATTGATAACGGGGTCCAGGTCAGCAAAGTACAGACCCTGCTCAATAATGAACCTGAGAATGAACGCAATGGCTGGCGCGCACAGCAGGAAGTGATATTGCAGATTCTGCAAAGCGGCAACCTGCAACGACTGCGTCTGTGGATCAAAGAGCGCGGCCACGACTACCCGGCAGAAACCCTGATAACGCGCCTGTTTATCCCTCTTCGCCGCCGCCTGCAATCCCAGCAGCCCGCTCTCACCGTGATGCTCAGCCTGCTGGACGGGGTATTGATTAACTATATTTGCGGCTGCCTGAATACCGCACGCAAGAAAAACGGGCGTGACGCGCTGGTTGTCGGCTGGAATGTGCAGGATACGACCCGGCTATGGCTGGAGGGGTGGATGGCGAGCCAGCAGGGCTGGCGGGTCGACGTGCTGGCGCACTCGTTGAGTTATCTGCGCCCGGAGATGTTTGAAGGGCAGACCTTACTGGTATGGTGCGGCGAGGCCCCTTCATCGTCACAGCAAAAACAGATGCATGAATGGCAGCAAAGCGGACATGCCATTTTTCCCCTTGGCATTTAATGGTTCATTAACAGCACCGCTTCCTCGTATAATACTTTTCTTAACAAAGGAGCGAAAAATGAACCTGTCCAAACTTACCGTCATTGCGATTTTTCTGCTGATGGCGATCGGCGGCATCGGCGGCGTGATGCTTGCAGGCTATTCCTTTATTGTTCGTGGCGGTGCAGGCTGAATAACCGGGCCAGACGCTCGAACCCTCTGTCGACAATAATCGCGGCCAGAGCAACCAGAACAGCCCCCTGCACGACATAAGCCGTATTAAACCCGCTCAAACCGATGATGATCGGCGAACCCAGCGTGCTGGCGCCGACCGTTGACGCAATGGTCGCCGTACCGATGTTAATGATAACGGAAGTGCGAACACCGGCGATAATGACCGGTGCGGCCAGTGGCAGTTCGACTCTGAAAAGTTGCTGCATACTGCTCATTCCCATCCCTTTTGCCACGCTGTGTACGCTCTCCGGCACGGCCGCAATGCCCGCCAGCGTGCCCTGCAATATCGGCAATACGCCGTAGAGGATCAGCGCGATAATGGCAGGCTCGCGGCCAAATCCCATTACCGGTACCGCAATGGCCAGTACGGCTACAGGCGGAAAGGTCTGTCCTACTGCGGCGATGGTCTCCACCAGTGGGCGAAATTCACGGCCCCAGGGTCGCGTTACTAAAATCCCCGCCCCCAGCCCAATGACGATCGCCAGCAGACTCGACACCCCTACCAGCCAGAAATGGGCGAGTGTCAGGGTGACAAAACTTTCCTGCTGATAGACCGGTCGCGGTAACTGGGGAAAAAGCGTACCAAAGAGTGCGCCGCTGTATGGCATCGCCACCAACAACGCGACAAACACGACGATAAGCCAGAGCAGCGGGTCACGCAGATGTCTCACTCAATACCTCCGTTCTGAGCAGGTCGCGAAAATGCAGCGTACCGCAGGGCACACCTTGCGCATCGGCAACCGGGAGCACTTCACTCTGGCGGGCGACAAACAGCGATAAGGCTTCGCGTAACGTCATATCATCGCGCAGTGGTTCTCCCGCCACCGTTTCGCCCGCCCGCATCCAGGCGCTGACATGGCGCAACGAAAGCAAACGAACGCCCAGCTCGCTGCGGCCAAAAAAGTCGCGGACAAACGGGGTTGCCGGGCGCGTCAGCATATCCAGCGGTGTCCCCTGCTGCACAATCGCCCCACTGTCCATCAATACCAGATGATCCGCCAGCTGTAGCGCTTCATCGATGTCGTGAGTGACCAGTACAATGGTACGGCCCAGCAGACGGTGAATCCGTATCATCTCCTGCTGGAGCGCACCACGCGTGACCGGGTCCAGCGCGCCGAAAGGTTCATCCATCAGTAATACCTCCGGGTCAGCCGCAAGCGCGCGGGCCACACCAACGCGCTGCTGCTGTCCGCCGGAAAGCTGATGGGGAAAACGGTCGCGCAGACTTTCATCCAGCCCCAGTAAAGCCATCAGTTCATCCACCCGCGCGGCAATTTTCCCGCGTGACCATTTTTGCAATTGCAACACGGTGGCGATATTGTGCGCCACCGTCCAGTGCGGGAACAGGCCTATCGACTGAATGGCGTAGCCCATCCGTCGACGCAGTTCGAGTACCGGCAGACGCCGAATATCCTCACCTGCAAACTGGATGGTGCCCTCATCGTGTTCCACCAGCCGGTTGATCATTTTCAGGGTAGTGGACTTCCCGGAGCCTGATGTACCAATCAACACGGAAAACGCGCCGGTTTTACATTCAAGATTCAGATCGCTGACCGCCTGTTGGCCGGCGAAAGATTTGCTGACATGCCTGAATTCAATCATGGCTGTTTTACCTCCAGCAGCGCGATACCCAGAGCAAACAGTGCGTCCACGACCACTGCGAGAGTAATAACCGGGATCACACCCAATAACACAAGATCCAGTGCGCTACTTAAAAGCCCCTGAAACACCAGTGCGCCAAAGCCACCTGCACCAATCAGTGCCGCAATCACCGCCATGCCCACAGTTTGTACCGTCACCACCCGCAGACTACGTAGCAAAATGGGTAACGCCAGCGGCAGACGGATATGTAAAAAACGCTGACGGGCGCTCATGCCCATCCCTTTGGCGCTTTCCAGTACATCGACCGGTACCTGATTTAAGCCTGCCACCACGCCACGCACCAGCGGTAGCAACGCATAAAGCACCAGCGCAATCAGCGCAGGTGTGATTCCGGTCCCCGCCACGCCGAGCGATCCCAGCCAGGGAAAATGCGCCACCAGACCCGCCAGCGGCGCGATCAACAGGCCAAAAAGCGCAACGGAAGGCACGGTCTGAATCACATTCAGTATGGCAAATACGGGTTGCTGGCGAGCGGGATGGCGATAACACCACAGACCGATCCCCAGCCCCAGCACCAGCGCCGGGAGCAACGTGCCGAACAACAGTTTCAGATGTTGGGCCAGCGCATCGTTAAAGACATCCTGCCGATTGGCGTACTCCTTAAGCAAAGAGAGCGAGTCCAGTTGCCCACTGAGCAGCAGCCACAGGGGCAGAAGCCAGATTTGCGCATGCAACAGCCAGCGCCAGACCGGGTTAACGGTTAGCCGCCGGATAGCATCACTGCTGGCGAGTAACGACAGCGCCAGCCACAGCCATAAGCCACTGCCAGGAGAGGTACGGGCGAGCGCACTGCCTGACTGCGCCAGATCGCTGGCCGCCCTGCCCGCGCACCAGACTAAAGCACAAAAAGACGCTTCGCTAAGCAGTAGCGCAGCCAGACTGGCAAGCCGCCCCGGAAGAAAGCTCAAAAACAGGAGCCCCGCAGGGAAAAGCAGTCCCCAGGCGGCAAATGCGGGCCAGACCTGCCAGATTGCACGACTCTCCCCGGAGACCAGGCGGTTAGCGGCGTAATTCACGAAGGGTAGTGCCGTTGCCGCCAGCGCCAGTAACACCAGCAGCAACAACACGCGGTTATGACAACGTAGCTCCACGTTTATTTAATCAGTCCCTTTTCTTTCAGGTAGTCGGCGGCCACTTTTTTGGCGTCGAGACCTTCCACTGCAATACTGGCATTCAGTTTCTGCAGCGTTTTTTCATCCAGGCTGGCAAATACCGGCTTTAGCCACTCATCCAGTTGCGGATAGGCTTTCAGCACTGCTTCGCGTACAACCGGCGCAGGCGCATAAATCGGCTGAACACCTTTCGGGTCGGTCAGCGTTTGTAGCCCCAGCGCTGCTACCGGTCCATCTGTACCGTAAGCCATGGCTGCATTCACACCCGATGTTTGTTGTGCGGCAGCTTTGATGGTCACGGCCGTATCGCCCCCCGCCAGCGACAGCAACTGCTGCTGGTTGAGCTTGAAGTTGTAGGCTTTTTCGAAGGCTGGCAAGGCATCGGTGCGCTCGATAAACTCGGCGGAAGCTGCAAGTTTAAAAGTACCGCCCTCTTTCAGATAGCGACTGAGATCCTCAAGGGAGACCAGCTTGTTTTTCTGCGCAACATCCTGGCGTACTGCGATAGTCCAGGTGTTATTGGCAGGCGCAGGCGTCAGCCACACCAGTTTATTTTTCTGCGCATCAAGCTTTTTGACTTTGTCATAGCCTTGTTGCGCATTCTTCCACGCCGGATCGTTCTCTTCTTTAAAGAAAAACGCGCCATTGCCGGTATATTCCGGGTAGATATCCAGTTCACCTGAGGTTATCGCACCGCGCACCACCGGGGTGGTACCCAACTGGACTTTGTTGACGGTTTTCACGCCATGGCTTTCCAGTACCTGCAAAATGATATTGCCCAGCAGAGCGCCTTCGGTATCAATCTTGGAGCCCACCTTAACCGGCTCAGCCGCCTGTGCGCCTGCGGCCAGCATCAACAACCCTGCTGCGCTCCATTGCGAAAGTAATTTCATGCTCGTTCCCCATTGTTTTTGTGGTATCTGGAATTCTGGCTGTGCAAAAAGCGTAGTTGAGAATTAGCCTGGAATAAATCAGTCATTCAGATTTTGATGTTTCTGATTAGACGAAGCGGTTATAACGCGAAGGGTTTAAAGATGAAAGGCCGCTAAAAAGCGGCCTTTGGGGGGGTTATTTGAGGGTAAATTCGCCCTGTTTCACCCGGGCTGAATCCAGACCGATAAAGACATTGAATTTGCCAGGCTCTGCATCGTATTTCATACGTTGATTCCAGAATTTAAGCGCCTCGATATCTATCGGGAAGCTGACAGTTCTGGTTTCACCGGCTTTGAGATCCACTTTTTCGAAGCCGCGCAATTGCTCAACCGGGCGACTCATGGAAGCCGTCACATCCTGCAGGTACATCTGAACAACCGTTGCACCGTCGCGTTTGCCGGTGTTAGTGACATCGACACTGGCCGTCACTTTGCCGTCGCGGGTCATCGTCGGCGCCGACATTTTCACATCGGAGACGGTAAACGTGGTGTAGCTCAGGCCGTAGCCAAACGGATAAAGCGGACCATTGGCCTCGTCGAAGTAGCGTGACGTGTACTTGTTCGGTTTATCGGCATTATACGGACGCCCTGTGTTCAGGTGGCTGTAGTAGACCGGGATCTGCCCGACAGAACGCGGGAAGGACATTGGCAGCTTGCCGGACGGGTTGTAATCACCAAACAGTACATCGGCAATGGCATTACCACCCTCAGTACCGGCAAACCAGGTCTCCAGAATGGCATCTGCCTGCTGATCCTCTTTCACCAGCGCCAGGGGACGGCCATTCATCAGCACCAGCACCAGGGGTTTACCCGTCGCTTTCAGCGCGGCAATCAGGTCACGCTGGCTTTGCGGGATGGTCAGATCCGTACGGCTTGACGCTTCATGCGCCATCCCCTGAGCCTCACCGACGACTGCCACGACGACATCAGATTTCTTCGCCGCTGTAACGGCTTCATCAATCATCTCCTGCGGGCTGCGTTTGTCCTGCACTACGGCTGGCTCATACAAATTGAGGAAATCGACAATGCCTTTATCGTCGGTGATATTCGAACCACGCGCATACAGAACAGTACCTTTCGGCCCCACTGCGTTGCGAATCCCCGTCAGCACGGTCACGGATTGCCCCGCCACGCCAGCGGCTGACCAGCTTCCCATCATGTCACGCTTGCTATCCGCCAGCGCACCGACCACCGCAATAGTCGCATCTTTTTTCAGCGGCAGCGTGTCGAGACGGTTTTTCAGCAGGACCAGACTTTCGCGCGCCACTTCCCGTGCTTCTTTGCGATGCAGACGGCTTTCCGCATTGGTATCTTTCGGATCGGAATCTTTCGGCCCCAGGTGACTGTATGGGTCGTTGAACAGTCCCATGTCATATTTCACGTTCAGCACGTGGCGGGTCGCATCGTCGAGTTCCGCCATAGTGACCTTACCGGATTTGATAAGCCCCGGCAGGTACTTGCTGTAGTATTCGTCGCTCATGCTCATGTTGATACCGGCTTTGAGCGCCACGCGTACCGCATCTTCAGGGTCGGCGGCCACGCCGTGTTTGATCAACTCTTTGATTGCGCCATGGTCAGAAACGGTGATGCCTTTAAAGCCCCACTCATCGCGCAGAACATCTTTAAGCAGCCAGGAATCGGAGGTTGCCGGCGTACCGTTGAGGGAGTTCAGCGCCACCATTACCGCACCGCTGCCTGCATCCAGCCCGGCTTTGTACGGCGGCATATAGTCGTTGAACAGACGCTGCGGGCTCATATCCACGGTGTTATATTCTTTGCCCCCTTCAACTGCGCCATAAGCGGCGAAGTGCTTGACGCTGGTCATGACCGAATAGCGATCCGCCGGGCTTTTGCCCTGCATGGATTTCACCATCGCGCGGCCCATTTCCGTGGTGAGGTAGGTATCTTCGCCAAAGCCTTCGGAGCCACGTCCCCAGCGCGGGTCGCGGGAAACATCCACCATCGGCGCCCAGGTCATGTTCAGGCCATCATCCGCCGCTTCGTACGCGGAAACGCGTCCGACAGTTTTTACTGCATCAAGATTGAAACTGGAGGCCAGCCCCAGGCTAATCGGGAAGACGGTCCGCTGACCATGGACCACATCGTAGGCAAAAAACAGGGGAATTTTCAGGCGGCTAAGCTGCATGACCTGATCCTGCATAGCGCGGATATCCGGGCGGGTCACGGTATTAAAGATGGCGCCGACCTGGTTTTTGGCAATCATGTCACGGATGGCTTCTTTCGGATTGTCCGGCCCGACGCTAATCAGTCGCAGTTGGCCAATTTTTTCATCCACCGTCATTTTTTTTAGTAATTCAGTGACAAACGCATCCCTTGCTTGCGGCGTCAGAGGATGGTTACCAAACATCTCTTCCGCCATCACCGGTTGCAGCGCAAGGCTTACGGCGACACCTACCGAACATAGCCATTTCATGTCGTTCACTCTCTCGTTTATACAGCCGCTCACGGGCCTGACCATGAAAAAAACGCAGTGTGCCATAATCGTAGTCTGGCTTGCAGAGTTATTCTCTGATTTTTCTGAGAATTCCTCACTTTCAGACACTATGCTTTAAAGCGAGAATGCTGTTTCACCACCAGGGAGAGGAAAATGTCTTCTACAACTTCCCAACGCCATGTCGCTTTTATCCGTGAACTCGAACGCCTCGCAGGCGCTTCACATGTCCTGACCGACCCGGCCAAAACTGCACGCTACCGTAAGGGTTTTCGTTCCGGGCAGGGTGATGCGCTTGCCGTCGTCTTTCCCGGCACACTGCTTGAATTATGGCGTGTACTTAGCGCCTGCGTGAGCGCCGATAAAATCATTCTGATGCAGGCGGCTAACACTGGCCTGACCGAAGGTTCAACGCCAAACGGTAACGACTATGACCGCGACATTATTATCATCAGCACTTTGCGGCTCGATAAACTGCATCTGATCGATAACGGCGCGCAGGTGCTGGCTTACCCGGGCACAACCCTTTATTCGCTGGAAAAAGCGTTAAAACCGCTTGGCCGGGAGCCGCATTCGGTCATCGGTTCATCCTGTATCGGGGCATCGGTCATCGGCGGGATTTGCAATAACTCCGGCGGCGCGCTGGTGCAGCGCGGTCCGGCATACACCGAAATGTCCCTGTATGCGCGGATTGACGAAACGGGAAAATTACAGTTAGTCAATCACTTAGGCATTGATCTTGGCAACACGCCGGAGCAAATTTTAAGCAAACTGGATGACGAACGGGTGACCGATGCCGATGTGCGCCACGACGGACGTCACGGGCACGATCTGGATTATGTCACCCGCGTGCGCGATGTGGATGCGGATACGCCGGCACGTTACAACGCCGACCCGGACCGTCTGTTTGAATCCTCCGGCTGTGCCGGGAAACTGGCGGTTTTCGCCGTACGACTGGACACCTTCATCGCCCCAACGCGTCAGCAGGTGTTTTATATCGGTACAAACCAGCCGGAGGTACTGAGCGCGCTTCGCCGCCATATTCTTAGCGAGTTCACCCACCTGCCGGTGGCGGGAGAATATATGCATCGCGATATTTACGATATCGCTGAGCGCTACGGTAAAGATACGTTTCTGATGATCGACAAACTCGGCACCGACAAAATGCCCTTCTTTTTTACCCTGAAAGGCCGCACCGATGCCCTGCTGGCAAAAGCTTCTGTATTCAAGCCACACTTTACCGACCGGGCAATGCAAAAGCTGGGGCATCTGTTCCCCTCTCACCTGCCGCCAAGAATGAAAAGCTGGCGGGATAAATATGAACACCATCTGCTTTTGAAAATGTCGGGGGACGGTATCGCCGAGGCACAACGCTGGCTGGCGGAATATTTTAAGACGGCAGAAGGCGGGTTCTTCGCCTGTACCACAGAGGAAGGGAATAAAGCTTTCCTTCACCGTTTCGCCGCAGCGGGGGCCGCGATTCGCTATCAGGCGGTACATGCTGATGAAGTTGAAGATATTCTGGCTCTGGATATTGCCCTGCGCCGCAATGACAACGACTGGTTCGAACACCTGCCGCCGGAGATCGACAGTCAGTTGACCTGGAAGCTCTATTACGGCCATTTCTTCTGCCATGTTTTCCATCAGGATTATATTGTGAAGAAAGGCGTTGATACACACGCGCTTAAAGAACAGATGCTTGAATTATTGCGCCAGCGCGGCGCGCAATATCCTGCTGAACACAACGTTGGACATCTGTATGAAGCGCCCGCGCATTTAAAAGTTTTTACCTGGAAAACGACCCAACTAACAGCATGAACCCTGGCATTGGGAAAACAAGCAAGAGAAAAAACTGGCAATAAGCTATTGACTCAGTACTTCGTCATTGTCTAACTGAGAGATATGTTTAAGCCAGGCTGTATTGTGCTCTTCATTCGTACTAAAGTAGCAGGCCAGAGAAACGTTTCTCTGGCCTGCTACATTGAGGAGTCACTCCATCATGTCTGCCGTTGATGTCCTGTCCGAAAACGCACTCGTGGTGCGTGATGCCACTGTCGATGATGTTCATGCGATCTCATCTCTCTATGCCTGGCATGTGCTACATGGCCGCGCCTCTTTCGAAGAAGTGCCGCCCACTATCGACGAAATGCGCCAGCGTATGCACAAAATCGCCAGTGACGGGCTTCCCTGGATGGTAGCGCTCTATCACGGCATCGTGGTGGGGTATTGCTATGCGAGCCCTTATCGTCCGCGCCAGGCCTACCGCTACACCCTGGAAGAGTCTATCTACGTTGACGCCAGTATGACCGGACGTGGTATTGGCAGCATGCTGATGGATGCGTTGATTGCGCGCTGTGAAGAAGGACCGTGGCGGCAAATGATCGCGGTGATTGGCGATGGGCAAAATAATGCCGGATCGCTGCGCTTACATAAAAAACACGGCTTCGAAATTGTCGGGCAGCTACGTAGCGTGGGCTACAAGAAAGGTGACTGGCGGGATACGGTTATAATGCAGCGCCCACTCAACGATGGGGACTGGACGCTGCCGGAATAATTAGTCGTTTTGCGCGGTTTGCGCGCCATGGTTTTCTACCATCTGCGCCGCTTTCTGACGTTTGTAGCTTAATGCAGAAGCAGGTACAGGTTGCGCTTTCCCGGTTTCAATCCAGGTCCGTAAACGGCTGGCATCCGCAAAGTGGGTATACTTCCCGAAAGCATCCATGACCACCAGTGCCACCGGCTTATTGTTAATGACGGTGCGCATCACCAGGCAGTGACCGGCCGCATTGGTAAAACCGGTTTTGGTCAGTTGAATATTCCAGTTATCGCGATACACAAGATGGTTGGTATTACGAAACGGCAGCGTATACGCCGGATTACTGAACGTCGCCATATCTTCCCGCGTAGTGCTCAACTGGCCCAGCAGCGGATACTGTTTCGTGGCCATCAGCAGTTTAATCAGGTCGCTCGCCGTGGAAACGTTGCTGGTAGATAAGCCCGTAGGTTCAACATAACGGGTATGAGTCATGCCCAGCGCCTTCGCTTTCGCATTCATCGCACGAATAAACGCGTCATATCCGCCTGGATAATGGTGGGCAAGGCTTGCCGCCGCACGGTTTTCTGAGGACATCAGCGCCAGCAGCAGCATATCTTTGCGACTGATTTCACTGTTCAGGCGTACGCGGGAGTAGATCCCTTTCATTTCCGGCGTATGGCTGATATCCACTTTTATTTTTTCATCCAGCGGCAGATGGGCATCAAGCACCACCATCGCCGTCATCAGCTTAGTGATAGAGGCGATAGGACGCACCAGATCAGGGTGGCTGGAATAGATAACCTGATTGGTTTGTAAATCGACAATCATCGCGCTACCGGAGGCGATTTCAGGTTGTGCGGACGCCGTTGCCGCAGCAGTTTTTGCCAGCGCCTGCGGTGCGACGGGCACGGCAAACATAAGCGCGAGGCTTAATAAAGAAACTCGGATTTTCAGCATGGTGTGACTTCTGATGATTATTCATGCACGTGATTACGCACACCGCATCTGTTTAGGAAATGAATAACAGAAGCTGGCCCTGGCATAATAGCCGCCACGCCCGCATGTCGCCACACAAGATTCATTGCAGAAGATTGCGTTGCTGGTACTTCAACCAGCAACGCAACGCGATTAGAACAGACGGTAGCCGTAACCCCAAAGAATGACCGTAAGCGCCAGCAGTACTTCAAGTACCAGCACCCCAATTGCCAGTGTTGAGCTGGAAAAACTCAACCCCTCCTCTCTGTTGATATTGAGGAAGGTAGGTATTCCCACATAGAGCAGATAACCGGTATAGAAGAGTGCTACGGTACCCACCAGCGCGCACAGCCAGACCAGTGGATAAAGCGCCACAATACCGCTTAAAAAGAGCGGCGTTGCGACATAGCCGGCGAACACCATACAGCGCGCCAGAGAGGGACGCTGCGGGTAGCTTCTTGCCATCCACCAGATGACACGGCCCATTACCGCCACACCGGCGAGCATCAACGCATAGAAGATAACGGCCAGATAAAACGCGGTAAACCAGTTCAACTGAACCACGCTCTCTTCGCCAAAATTCCAGCCTATTTGAGTCGTGCCGATAAAAGCACAGATAACGGGTATCGCCGCCATGATAAGTACATGGTGGGTGTAGTGATGCGAAACGGTTTCGTTTTCACCCTTTATGACCTGCATTTCACGATCGGGATGGGAAAAAAGTCCCCAGACATGGTTCATAACGCCCCCTTGCTGAATGCCCGAATACAGACACTCTAAGTATAAGTCACTCTGCTGGTTATTTTGTGTTCAGCTCAAAAAATACGTAGCGACATCGGGAATAGCGAAACCACGGTTATCTGCGCATTCAATTCATAGGGTGTATGCTTATGGGGTTTAACGGGAGAATTGTTGGACCTATGGATATGAATCATCTTATCAGTCAGTACGGCTATGCCGCGCTGGTTGTTGGTAGTATCGCTGAGGGGGAAACTATCACCCTGCTGGGTGGCGTTGCCGCGCATCAGGGACTGCTTAAGTTTCCGCTGGTGGTTATGGCCGTTGCGTTGGGTGGGATGACTGGAGACCAGTTGCTCTATTTGCTGGGGCGCCGATATGGCATGAAGATCCTGCAACGTTTTTCCCGCCACCAGGACAAAATTCATCAGGCGCAACGCATGATCAATCGCCGCCCGTGGTTGTTTGTCATCGGTACGCGTTTCATGTACGGCTTTCGTATTATTGGGCCGCTACTCATTGGTGCCAGCCATCTGCCCCCGAAAATCTTCCTGCCCCTGAATATTTTTGGCGCCGTCGTCTGGGCGTTAATTTTCTCGACATTAGGTTATCTGGGTGGGGAAGTTATCGGGCCATGGCTGCATCAATTTGACCACCACCTCAAAAAGCTGATTTGGCTGGTGCTGGCCGTGGTAGTGGTCTTTTCCGTGCGCTGGTGGCTGCGGCATCGGCAAAAAAAACGCCGCACCCCACCGTCAGACTAGTTAATGATGGCTGGCGTTAAACTGCGGATTCGCCAGCATAAAGCCGCCGTCGACAATGAACGACTGCCCGGTGGTATAGCTGGCATCCTCAGAACAGAGCCAGGCCACCAGACTTGCGATCTCCTGCGTTTTACCGGGCCTTGCCAGAGGAATGATGGGCATAGAGCCCGGTTTGGCATCATCATCGCTCATGTTATTCATTGGCGTCGCAATCGCACCGGGCGCGACCGCATTAACAAGTATGTTGTAACTAACAAGTTCCAGCGCCATGGATTTGGTTAATCCGCCCAGGGCATGTTTCGCTGCCGTATAGGCGCAGGCATCGGGCAAAGGCGTGTGTTCATGCACAGAGGTGATATTCACAATACGTCCCCCCTCCCCCTGCTTCACCATATGACGCGCGGCAATTTGTGAACATAACAGCGCCCCTTCGACATCCACAGTAAAAATCTTCCGCCACTCTTCCAGACTGACATCCAAAAACGGTGCTTTGGTCATCGCTCCGGCATTATTTATGAGAGCATCAACTCGCCCAAACTCGTTAATCAGCGTCCCGATGGCCTGGGCGCCGTCAGGCAGATGGCTTAAATCGAGCTGGATGGTACGCGCCTGTCTGCCGAGCGCCTCCACCTGTTGCGCAGTATCGCGCGCACCGCTGTCATCCGAGTGCCAGGTGATACCAATATCGAACCCTTTTTCCGCCAGCATTAGCGCGCAGGCTTTACCAATACCTGAATCCGCAGCGGTCACAATAGCGACTTTCTGTATGGTCATATTCCCCTCCGGTCATGAGGCCAAACCTTCAGTATAGAGAAAACGCATATTTCTGAACGATTGCTACACTTTGCGGTGAGTAAAACGCATCAAGGGAGAGAAACGAATGTTGAAGGTATTGCTGTGGGTTATTTTGATTATCTTTTTGATTGGGCTGTTGGTGGTCACCGGCGTGTTTAAGATGATCTTCTAAAAACCGCCCCTCACCTCCGTGGAAGTGAGGGGCTATTTCGAATGACAGCCGCCGCTTACCGCGTCAACGATGCGCCTTTGCTGGCGATGACATCCTTATACCACCAGAAGCTTTTTTTACGGCTTCGGGCCAGCGTACCGTTTCCGGCATCGTCACGGTCAACGTAGATAAATCCATAACGTTTAGAAATCTCCGCTTTCGATGCGCTCACCAGATCAATTGGCCCCCAACTGGTGTACCCCATGATCTCCACCCCGTCTTCGATGGCTTCGCGTACCTGTATCAGATGATCATTGAGGTAGCTGATGCGGTAATCATCATTGATAGTGCCATCGGCCTGGGGTTTGTCTTTCGCGCCCAGTCCGTTTTCCACGATAAAGAGCGGCTTCTGCCAGCGATCCCACATGACATTGAGGAGCGTGCGCAGGCCAATCGGGTCAATCTGCCAGCCCCACTCCGAGCTTGCCAGGTGCGGGTTTGGCACCATACTGAGAATGTTGCCGCGCGCTTTCTGGTTCAGCTCTTCGTCGGTGGTGACACAGCCGGTCATATAGTAGCTAAACGAGATAAAGTCGATGGTGGTGCGCAGCGCGTCACGATCCGCATCGGTGATCTCCAGGTTGATGCCGTTTTCACGGAAGAAACGCCGCATATATCCCGGATATTCGCCACGGCACTGCACGTCACCAAAGAACTGCCAGGTACGGTTTTGTTGCAGGGTTTCCAGCACGTCTTCCGGTTTGCAGCTCAGCGGATACATCAGGCCGCCGAGGATCATATTGCCGATTTTGGCATCCGGAATAATGTCGTGGCAGGCTCTTACCGCCAGCGCGCTCGCCACCAGCTGATGGTGGATGGCCTGAAAGATCTCACCTTTACTGCTGTTTCCCGGAAGACCCACCCCCGTCATCGGCGCATGCAGCGACATATTAATCTCGTTAAAAGTCAGCCACAGTTTCACCTTGTTTTTATAACGTTCAAACACCGTGCGGGCATAACGCTCAAAGAAGGCAATGGTCTGACGGCTGCCCCAGCCGCCATAACCCTTCACCAGCCCCCATGGCATTTCGTAATGGGATAACGTCACCAGCGGCGTCATCCCTTTACTGATCATCTCGTCAAACAGTTTGTCGTAAAACGCCAGCCCCGCTTCGTTGGGCGTGGTTTCATCACCATTGGGGAAAATACGCGTCCAGGCGATGGAGACACGCAGACAGCTAAAGCCCATTTCAGCAAACAGGGCGATATCTTCCGGGTAGCGGTGATAGAAATCGATAGCGATATCTTTCAGGCTGCTGTCGCCCGCCACTCGCTCTACCACGTCACCGAACACGCCTTTGGGTTGCACGTCAGAGGTGGAAAGGCCTTTGCCGTCTTCCAGATAAGCGCCTTCCACCTGGTTTGCAGCGATAGCGCCGCCCCATAAGAAGTCATTCGGGAATGTATTCATTGATATCTCCTTTGATTAACGATTGACGGCCAGCAGCGGCATACCGGATTCCACCGATGTCGATGCCACGGTCGTCACAGCGCGATAGTCGTCACTGTTACTGATGATGATGGGCGTTGCCAGATCGTATCCGGCCGAGAGGATCGCATCGCGATCAAACTCCAGCAGTAAATCGCCAGGCTGTACTTTATCGCCAACGCTGACATGCGCGGTAAAGGGCTTGCCGTCCAGCCTGACGGTATCGATTCCCACATGAATGAGCACCTCAATACCGCTATCGCTTAATAAACCGATGGCGTGTTTGGTCTGGAACAGCGAGGCTACTTCACCGGCAAAGGGTGCAATCACTTTATTGTCCGAAGGGATAATCGCAGCCCCCTGCCCCAGCAGCCCGGCGGCAAAGGTGCTGTCCGGTACCTGCTCCAGCGCCAGGACAGTACCCGTCATCGGGGAGAGGATGTCATTTTCACCCGGCACAACGGCAATCGGTTTTGCCACCACCGCCGTTTTCGGCATTCCCGCCACAAAGGTCAGAATGCACGCCAGCACCAGTGAAACAATCGATCCCAGGATCCCGCCCCATAAGGTGGCATCCACTCCACCCGGCGGGATCATCTGCGCCAGAGTAAAGACATTCGCAAAGCCAAACGAGTAGACGTGACTGTTGCTAAAGCCAACGATCGCTCCGCCAATAGCCCCGGAAAGGCAGCCAAAAATAAACGGACGGCGCAACGGTAGCGTCAGACCATAGACCGCTGGTTCAGTAATACCGAAGATACCCGCAGTGGCCGCCGAACCGGCCAATATTTTCTGGCGTGGGTCACGGGTACGCAGGAAAATCCCCAGTACCGCCCCCACCTGGCCCAGTACCGCAGGCAGCAAAATGGGCAGCATCGTATCCTGGCCGAACACGGTCAGGTTATTGATCATCAGCGGCACCAGCCCCCAGTGCAGGCCGAAAATCACGCACACCTGCCACAGCGCACCCAACGCAGCGCCAGCAAGCCAGGGCGCAAAGACATAAATGGCCTGATAGCCGTGCGCCAGCCCCTGGCTAAGCAAGGTCGCCATCGGGCCAATCACCAGAAAAGTCAGCGGCACGATCACCGCAATACAGATCAGCGGGCCAAAAAAGTTCTTTACCGCCGGATGCAGGAACTTATTGCACTGTTTTTCCAGCCAGCAGCTTGCCCAGGCGGCAATGATGACAGGAATAACCGAACCACTGTAGTTGATAAAGGTAATCGGGATGCCCAGGAAGGTTTCGCTTATCGCCCCGGGTGCCTGACTTACTTCGAACGCTTTGATCATAAGCGGGTGGGTTAATGCCCCCCCAATCGCGAGCGTCACAAAAGCGTTACCGCCAAATTTCTTACCGGCGGTGTAACCAAGTATCAGGGGGAAGAAGAAGAACAGCGCATCGCTGGCGGCAAACCAGATTTGATATGTTCCGCTGTTGGTTGTCAGCCAGCCGCAAACCACGGCAAGCGCCAGGAGCCCTTTCAGGATCCCGGAGGCCGCCATGATGCCAATAAAAGGGGTAAAAATACCGGAAATGGTGTCGATTACCCGCCCAAAAAGAGAGATTTTCTCCCCCTGAGCTGGCTCTGTAACCGGTGTGTCATCCGTGAGCCCGGCTTCATCACGCACCGCCTGCCAGACGTCATGAACGTGGTTACCGACCACCACCTGAAACTGCCCCCCGCTTTCTACGACCATAATGATGCCAGGGTTGGCTTTCAGCCCTGCGGCATCTGCTTTCTTGTTATCTTTGAGCTTAAAGCGTAACCGGGTGGCGCAGTGCACCAGACTGGTAATGTTCTCCTTGCCCCCGACGTGGCTGAGAATATCTTTCGCCAGCGCTTGATATTCCATGCTTTTTCCTTACTTCTTATGCCCGAAGGCTATGACTGAGATAAAAAAAAACCTGAGTCCAGCACCTCGCGGGCCGGGCTCAGGTTTTGCCTGCGAGATGCAGTAACAATCCTGTTTTACACTTCATTCTTTACGTTGCAGGTGCATTGGTAGCCTTGCTCATCCCCGGAACTGACTTAACTACGCTCCCGGGTCTCTGCTGCATCGCCGCCCTCCTGCAAGGAGGATAATGTTGTGTAACTCTTCGCTCTCTTTCAGCGTTTGTCTTTTCGTACACGCTCAATATGAATCGCAAGGAACATAATTTCTTCGGTAGTGAGGTTCCGCTGATAGTTTTGTTCCAGATGGCGAGCCACTTTCTCCGCACAACGCCAGGCGCTGGCATAATTCTCTTTAACGGCCTGGTGCAGTGACAAATCATCATCCTCGACCACCGTGCGCGTTAACATCCGCTGCGAGAAAAATTTCAGGTGCGTGACAAAACGATGGTAGCTGAGCGACTCTTCGTTATAGTCGAGTTTCAACTGGTATTTCACAATATGCAGGATCTCCTGCATTACTTTGGTGATATGCATAACATCCGGCATATCACTGTTAAGCTGCGCGGTGACCAGATGCAGCGCAATAAACCCGGCTTCATCTTCTGGTAATTCCACGCCCAGGCGTTTTGCGATGATCGCCCGCGCCTCTTGTCCAATCTGGAACTCTTTGGGATAGAGACGGCGTATCTCCCACAAGAGAACGTTACGAATCACCTGTCCTGTTTTCAGCCGTTCAATGGCAAAAAAACAGTGGTCTGTCAGGGTGATATACAGGCTCTCCTGCAATTTTCCCAGTCGGCTGCGCGCCAGTTCAATAATGCGATCGCAGGCGGTCATCACCTCAAGCGGGATCTGATTGAGCAGTTCACTTAAGCGCCTGACCAGTTCGTCACTTTGCAGGGCAAAAATCTTTTCGATTTTGCTCTCATCCAGCTCATCGCCGGTACGTTTCTGGAACGCGAGCCCCCGGCCCATGACGACCTGCTCGCGTTGTTGTTCATCCAGCACGACCACCACATTATTATTAAGTATTTTGGCGATTTTCATCCGAACCCCAGAAACAAAAAAACCTGACTTCCGGCAAATGCCAGAACATCAGGTTTAGCCTGCTTATGCAGTAACAATCCGTGGGAAACTCTATCAGGTTGCTTCATTCACTCAATCAATGCCACGCAAAAACGTGACTATGATCGCAGAGTTTACGCTTTTAGCGCCTGAATCGCGCGGGCAATATCCGGCGAGCTTTTAAGAGTACGAATCTGCTCAAACAGCGTGATCGCTTCGACGTACTCTTTGCGCAGATAACCCAGCCACTGTTTGATCCGCGCCACGTGATACATTCCGGTATCGCCCTGCTTTTCCAGCCGCGTGTATTTTTGCAGTAGCGCGACAACCTCGCTCCAGGGCATACGCGGCGCATTTTCTTTCACTACCCGGCTCAGGTTAGGTACGTTCAGCGCGCCACGACCAATCATTACCGCATCGCAGCCGGTCACCGCCATGCAGTCCTGAGCGCTCTGCCAGTCCCAAATCTCGCCATTTGCGACAACCGGAATGCTAAGACGCTGGCGAATCTCACCAATGGCCTGCCAGTTAATACGTTCTGCTTTATAGCCGTCTTCTTTTGTGCGCCCGTGAACCACCAGTTCAGAAGCCCCGGCCTGCTGAACGGCATCGGCAATTTCAAACTGCCGCTCACCGCTATCCCACCCCAGACGCACTTTTACCGTCACCGGCAGGTGAGCGGGTACGGCTTCGCGCATGGCTTTTGCCCCGCGATAAATTAACTCGGGGTCTTTGAGCAGCGTTGCCCCACCGCCGCTGCCATTTACCAGCTTCGACGGGCAGCCGCAGTTGAGATCGACGCCCCAGGAACCTAATTCCACCGCGCGAGCCGCATTTTCCGCCAGCCACTCGGGGTATTGCCCCAGCAACTGCACACGCACCAGGGTGCCGGAGGGGGTGCGACTTTGATGATGCAGTTCAGGGCAGATGCGGTAGAACGATTTTGCCGGCAACAGCTGGTCAACCACGCGCACAAACTCGGTGATACAGTGATCGTAGTCGTTGACCTCGGTCAGCAGCTCGCGCACCAGCGAATCGAGCACACCTTCCATCGGCGCCAGTAATACACGCATACATTGCCCCTGAAAAAATGAGGCGACATAGTAGCGCCTCTGACACAGGGAGAAAAGAGTGTTTCAAAACACGACGGCATCAGGCCGAGCGTGGGTAAACATCCGCCACCGGCAGGGTCGAGCCTCCCTCGCCCAGGGTGCGCTGCATAATGACAATATCCAGCCAGCGACCATGTTTGAAACCGACATTGTTCAACGTTCCTGTTTGGGTAAAACCTGCCCGCTGATGCAGGCGCAGCGACCCCACATTTTCGCTGTTGCCAACAACGGCAATGAGCTGGCGATAGCCGTGGTTTTCTGCCCATTCTATGGCTTTCGCCAGCAACGCTTTGCCTGCGCCACGCTGGCGAAATCGCTCATCTATGTAGATAGAATCCTCCAGTGTGTAGCGGTAGGCATAACGCGTGCGATAGTGTGAGAGGTAGCAATAGCCCTTGACGATCCCCTCTTCGAGGATGACAAACCACGGCAACCCGGCAGTGCGAGTCTTAGTCAAACGCGCCAGCATTTCGTCTCTGTCAGGCGCGGTGGTCTCAAATGAGGCACTGCCATTCACCACGTGCCAGGCGTATATTTGCTGCATTGCGCTAATATGTTGTTCTTCTGCTTCGATAATTTCCATTGTCCGGCTCCTGCTCAGGTGTGTTGACAGGCTAGCCGGATCGCATAAGTACAGACACAGTGCTGCGCTTATTACCCGTATAAGGAAAACTTTGGATGGCACACCTCAGTCTCGATCAATTGACGACCTACAGGCTGGTCATCGGCCGGGGCAGCTTTACTGCTGCAGCCGAAGCGCTGGGGATCTCCCAGCCTGCGGTCAGTTTGCAGATGCGCCAGCTGGAGACCGCTTTGCAAACCCGCCTGATTGAGCGTACTGGTCGTGGCGTTCGTCCGACACCGGCAGGGCTGACGTTACTGGCGCACTGCGAAGAAATTGAAAAAGCCGTGAGTGCAGCGGTGCAATCTGTCGCCATGCACAAGCTCGATATCAGCGGCACGGTTACCCTTGGCACTGGCGCCACGGTGTGTATTCATTTATTGCCAGCCATATTGCAACAGTTGCGTAAAGACTACCCTCAACTGTCGGTCGGCGTCAGAACCGGCAATACGCAGGACATTGTTCGGGGTGTTGAGGAGAACAGTATCGACATAGGACTGGTTACCCTGCCCGCAACCAGCAGAAACCTGGACGTAACGCCGGTCATGGTCGATGAATTCGTCACCATCACGGCAAAACCGCCCGAGGGCGAATCTGGCGCAGAGACGGAGCAACTACCACTGATCGTTTTTGCATCCGGAAGTAGCACACGACAACTTATTGACGGCTGGTTTCAGCGTGCCGGTAAGAGTACCTCGCCAGTGATGGAACTTGGCAGTATTGAGGCGATAAAACGGATGGTACGCGCCGGGCTCGGTTATAGCATTGTGCCGCGGATGTCAGTCACCCAGGCCGAAGATTGCGCAGGCTTAATTATTCAGCCGCTGGTTCCTGCGCTGCACCGCACGCTTGGGTTGATTATGCGCCAGGATAAAGTCGTAAACCGCGCAATGCGCGAAGTGATCCACAGCATCCAGGCGATACCCACCGCACAGAGTAAAGGCAGTGCGTAATTCGCGAACAACAATCTTGTGGTAATGCCCGACGTTCCGGAATGGAATGTTTGGTATGCTCAGAATTCATGATGTGATCGGTAGCACATTTCCGGCTTTAATTGTATGATGAATGCGTTTCATCAAGGGTCTTCACCATGAGTAAATCACTGAACATTATCTGGCAGTACCTTCGCGCGTTTGTTCTGATATATGCTTGTTTATATGCAGGAATTTATATTTCATCACTGCTGCCTATTACTATACCTGGTAGCATCATCGGCATGTTAATCATGTTCGTCCTGCTGGCGCTGCAAATCCTGCCTGCCAAATGGGTTAATCCTGGCTGCTATGTGCTGATCCGCTACATGGCGCTCCTGTTTGTGCCAATTGGTGTGGGCGTAATGCAGTATTACGACATTCTGCGCGCGCAGTTTGGCCCGATAGTGGTCTCCTGTGCCGTCAGTACGGTTATCGTTTTTCTCGTGGTGAGCTGGGCCACTCATCTGGCGCACGGCGAACGTAGAGTCATTGGCGAGAAAGGAAGTGAAAAATGATGGCGTATATCTGGTGGTCGCTTCCGCTCACGCTGGCGGTCTTTTTTGCAGCGCGTAAGCTCTCTGCACGCTTCAAAATGGCGCTGCTTAATCCTTTGCTGATTGCGATGGTGGTGATTATCCCGTTCCTGCTGGTTACCGGCATCCCTTATGACCACTACTTTCAGGGAAGCAAAGTTCTTAATGATTTACTGCAACCTGCGGTGGTCGCCCTGGCATTTCCGCTTTATGAGCAGTTACATCAGATTCGCGCGCGCTGGAAATCCATCATTACTATCTGCTTTTTCGGCAGTATTGTGGCGATGGCGAGCGGAGCCGGTATTGCGCTGATGATGGGCGCATCGCCAGAGATTGCCGCGTCTATTCTGCCCAAATCAGTCACCACGCCAATTGCCATGGCGGTTGGTGGCAGCATTGGCGGTATTCCGGCGATTAGCGCGGTTTGCGTGATTTTTGTCGGCGTACTGGGCGCGGTCTTCGGTCACACGCTGCTGGATGCCATGCGTATTCGCACAAAATCAGCCCGCGGCCTGGCCATGGGCACAGCCTCTCACGCCCTGGGTACCGCGCGTTGTGCGGAGCTGGATTATCAGGAAGGGGCGTTCAGCTCACTGGCACTGGTTATTTGTGGGATTATTACGTCACTGATTGCGCCATTCCTCTTTCCCGTAATCCTCGCGATAGCGGGCTAAAATTTGCGATGAGTCGCGCATTTTTAATTTGAATTGCATACGTTGCATATACAGTGAGATGTTGATCACATATAAAGGCTAAAACGGCCCTTACACTACGATCCCATTACATTGTTATGAGGCAACGCCATGCATTCACGTTTTCACACTGCGTTTCCGGCCCTTGCGGAGAATTTACAGGCCGCACTGGCACCGCTGCTGGCGGACGCGGATTTTCCCGCGATGTTAAGCGCTGAACAGGTATCGACTCTGCTTAACGCCACGGGTATGGACGAAGACGCGTTGGCTTTCGCTCTGTTACCGTTAGCAGCAGCCTGTGCACGTACTGAGCTTTCGCATTTTAATGTCGGCGCGATTGCCCGCGGTATTAGCGGTACCTGGTATTTCGGCAGCAATATGGAATTTCTTGGCGCCACTATGCAGCAAACCGTCCATGCTGAGCAAAGTGCCATCAGCCACGCATGGCAGCGCGGCGAAAAAGCGCTGGCCTCTATCACCGTTAATTACACCCCCTGCGGTCACTGTCGCCAGTTTATGAATGAACTGAACAGCGGCCTGACGCTACGTATTAACTTACCGGGTCGTACGCCACATACCCTGGGTGATTATCTGCCAGACGCCTTCGGTCCTAAGGATCTTGAGATCAAAACCCTGCTACTTGATGAGCAGGACCACGGGTTTACCCTGAGCGGAGACGCACTCTCTCAGGCGGCCATCACTGCGGCTAATAAAAGCCATACGCCGTATACACAGTCACCGTCCGGGGTAGCTATCGAGTGCCGAAACGGGCGGATTTTCAGTGGCAGCTATGCGGAAAATGCCGCATTTAACCCGACATTGCCACCGCTACAGGGCGCTCTGAATCTGATGAGCCTTGCCGGATACGACTACCCGGATATGCAGCGTGCGGTACTCGCCGAAAAAGCCGATGCCCCTCTCACCCAATGGGACGCGACTGTCGCCACGTTGCGCGCCCTGGGTTGCCAGAACGTTGAGCGTGTTTTGCTCGACTGACCTCTCAACTGCGGGCATTTTGCCCGCAGTGATGAAAAACCCCGCAATTGAACGCCCGTTTCTTGCGATTGCCGAACGGGTAAAGTAGCCTTGAGTGAAATTTAACCCTGTACCGAGTTTGTCTGCATGCTAAAGCGCTTTGTATACAGCCTGTTGGTCCTTATCGGCTTACTGCTGTTGACTGCGCTCGGCTTAGACCGCTGGATAAGCTGGAAAACGGCCCCCTATATCTATGATGACCTGCAGGACTTGCCGTGGCGTCAGGTGGGGGTGGTGCTGGGCACCGCAAAATATTATCGCACTGGCGTGATTAATCAGTATTACCGGTATCGTATTCAGGGCGCACTGAATGCCTACAACAGCGGCAAAGTGAATTACCTGCTGTTAAGCGGCGATAACGCTCTGCAAAGCTATAATGAACCGGTAACCATGCGTAAAGACCTGATTGCCGCAGGCGTTGACCCTTCGGATATCGTACTGGACTATGCGGGTTTTCGGACGCTCGATTCGATTGTTCGTACTCGTAAGGTTTTCGATACCAACGATTTTATTATTATCACCCAGCGCTTCCATTGCGAGCGTGCGCTTTTTATTGCCCAGCATATGGGCATCCAGGCGCAGTGCTATGCCGTACCTTCGCCGAAAAATATGTGGAGTGTACGCGTGCGTGAATTTGGCGCACGTCTGGGGACGCTCGCGGATTTATATGTGTTCAAACGAGAACCCCGCTTCCTGGGCCCGCTGGAACCCATTCCCTCATTGCAGGAAGTACCTGATGATGCGCAGGGCTACCCGGCGGTCACCGTCGAGCAGTTACTTGATTTAGATAAGAAAAGTAATTAGATACCTCATAACTCCGTATCAGAACACTGAGACGCCACGCGTAAGGATTTTGGCAGGGCGAATAAGAGAATAATTTCGCGCCATAAATTCTTGATGATCGATATGTACTTGCTCTTGCTTATTCAGCGTCCAGAGCCCCGTCAGCGCATTAAACGGCAATGTGATTTCACCGCCTGGCGTCAGGACTATATACTCACCAGTTCGTAAGTAACCCGCCTGGCATTCAATACGCAACTGCGATCTGTTTTTCATTGAAAATTCAATTTTACTAAAGCCAGTTGGGATAACGGTATAAAACCAGGCGGGCAAATTGGTTATTTTGAGATCACCAAAGTCGGCAACAACAGCATTATCCCGCAGTAACTGCACGGATTTTAAATAGTAGTGAATTGAGTTTGGTCTTTCGTGCGGCGGGTGATCAACTTTAAAATACACAACATTCATAGGCGCTCCAGCTCAGCATTACAACGGCTTGCTCAACTATAATATATAGCGTAAGAAGCAGGTAATTTGCCAACATTAAGAATTGGCTTAAGCGGTAACGTAGCGGCACTTAACTATTTTGTAGTGAAATTAACAAATAAATGAGTAAGATGCCTGAAAATAAGGAGCAGCAGACTGTCATGAGCCACAGCTGCTGCAATGGTAATTATTTATAAACTGAGGGGTATCAGGCAACTTTTTCTTCATACTTATGCAGACTAACCTGGAGATCGTAAATGAGGCTTTTAACCTTCTCCGGCGTCAGACTAAAAAACTGCGACTCGAACGTTGAACCGCCCGGCGCATGAGGGGAAGTACTGTAACCAAAACGAATAACCACGCCATTCAACTCGTCCACTGTTCCCACCTGCCATCCATTAACGGGAAATGCAGGAAATGCTGATTCATTGTTCATCCTAATCTCCTTGTGAATGTTGTGACTCAAAGAGCGTAGCACCGAAATGAAAAAATTAACAATAAAGAATTGGGGAAGTTTTAACGCAAAAGTGAATTTGTTATTCCCTCAACAATATCGCCACGCTTATTAATGACAAGTCCAGGTAAATTCTGAATATATGTTATTCAACAGGAGGTTATCAGTTAACATTTTGTTACCTCAGTGTTCACAAAAAGGGCAAACGGAAGATATATCCTTGACGTAACCTCCTGCAAAAATAACCGCTTCGCTGACAGTACTTTTTCAGAAAATAAACCAAGCAGCGAGTTTTGTTTGTATAAAAATTAAAAAAAACGTTTCGTTATTTCTGTTCAGATAGCGCGAATGAATATTAAGGTCTACCTTAAAATTCTGGTTTACAAAAGAGGAAAATAATTATGTCACCTGCGGATAAGAAACATCTTCATTACCCACGTCCTCCTTTTCCGGCGCAGCCACAGCAGCCGCCAGGATTAGCGTCCGAGATGAAACCTATTCCCGATCATGGGGAAACAAGTTATGTCGGTTCAGGAAGGCTGGCAGGTAAGCGCGCGTTAATTACCGGTGGTGATTCAGGTATCGGTCGGGCCGTTGCGATCGCTTTTGCTCGTGAAGGCGCTGACGTAGCCATTAATTATTTACCTGAGGAACAAGCCGATGCCGAAGCGGTAATCGCCTTGATAACCGCAGAAGGACGTAAAGCGGTAGCGTTACCCGGTGATGTGCGTGACGAGGCATTTTGCCAGCAACTCGTCGCAAGCGCGGTCCGCGAACTGGGGGGACTGGAGATTCTGGTCAACAATGCCGGGCGCCAGCAGTACTGCGAATCCATTGAGGATCTGACCACAGAAGCGTTTGATGCAACCTTCAAGACAAACGTTTATGCGCCCTTCTGGATAACAAAAGCAGCCATCCCTCATTTGCAGGAAGGGGCGGTCATTATCAATACCACCTCGGTTCAGGCTTACCAGCCCAGCCCTATTCTGCTGGACTACGCGCAAACCAAAGCCTGCGGCGTCGCATTTACCAAAGCGCTGGCCCAGCAACTTGGCTCAAAAGGTATTCGCGTCAATGCTGTAGCTCCAGGGCCATACTGGACAGTCCTGCAATCAAGTGGCGGTCAACCTGAGGAAAAAGTGAAACAATTTGGCGCATCCGCACCGCTTGGCCGACCCGGTCAACCCGTGGAGATCGCCCCACTATATGTGCTGTTTGCCTCAGACGAGAGTTCTTACTCTTCTGGTCAGGTCTGGTGTTCTGACGGCGGCACCGGTACGCTGTAATAACTGTGGCAGGCTACGGCCTGCCACTGCTTTTCTCGTTACCCTTACTCTTCCTCGGATAATCTTTTACGTATTACGCATCCAGATTCACTTCTGTTCTGCTTTACATTTCCTGCCTTTGTAAGCGTTACGCCCTGCCCCGCTTGCAGACCGAAAGTGCACCTGCCGCCGGAAGTGTCGACAGTAGACGGAAGAACATCCTCAGCGACTGCTGGTCAGCTTAATGAAAAGACAGGTCATTTTCCTGCGCTATCGCCAATCCTGGTTACGCTTGATCTACGCACTTATTTATGGCGGCAGATGGCCGCCATACTTATGACCAGGAGAAAAGATGAAGAAAGAGTCGTACACTCATCCGCCGCGTCATGATGGCTATGCGGGACTCGGTGATTACGCCGCCATTGGTGATGGTCGCTCGGTGGCGTTAATCGCTCCCGACGGCGCAATTGACTGGTGGTGCGCCCCCAATATGGACTCTCCGCCGCTGTTCGATCGTATTCTCGACGCCGCCAGTGGCGGTTTCTTCCAGATTGAACCTACCGGCGACTATCGCGTTGAGCGCCGCTATCGGGAAAACAGCAACGTACTGGAAACCTGCTATCAGACAGCATCCGGTAGCGTGAAGCTGACCGAATCCCTCAACAGCAATTACGCCGGACGCCTGCCATGGTGTGAACTGGCAAGACGTATCGAGGGCATCGCAGGCGAAGTCGAACTACGGGTGATCTTTGTGCCGGGAACGGCGGCCTGTACCCGTTCACCCTGGATTCAGAACACCGACAAAGGTCAGGTCATCCATATCGGCGATTTAATGGCGATGCTGCGGACCTCTGACGATGTCTCCGTCACGCATTTTGACGATCATGCGATTGAAGGAACGTTTGTCGCCCGCGAGGGTGTGCGTTCGCTGGTGGCGTTACTGGTGAGTCATAAAGAGCCGCTGGCGGTGCCGTCTCTTGAAAAGATTGATGGTCATATTGATATTTCCGACCATGTCTGGCGGCTATGGTGCGAAAGCCTGACCTACGAAGGGGTGTTTCCTGAGCACGTCAAGCGTTCGGCACTGGCGCTGAAGTTTCTGCTCTATTCTCCGACCGGCGCCCTGGCGGCAGCGCCCACCACATCATTGCCGGAAGGCATCGGCGGCGAGAAAAACTATGATTACCGCTACGCCTGGACGCGGGATGCCTGCATGATCATCCGTGCCTTTACCGTTATCGGCGCGCTGGAAGAGTGCAAGGCGGCCTTCTCATGGCTCACCAATACCATCCTGCGCCATGACGGCAAAGTCCGCGTTTGTTATACCCTTGATGGCGGCATCGTTCCGGCAGAAAGCTACCCTCCGCTAAGCGGCTATAAAAACTCGCAGCCGGTGCGCATAGGTAATAACGCCCGCGACCAGCAACAGCTCAGTATGTATGGTGATCTGCTGGCTACCGCCCTGCTGTTTGTCCGCGCCGGACATATCCTGGATCTCACTACCGCCCGGCTACTTGCCGCGCTGGCGAATACCTGCGCCGATATCTGGAAGCAGGAGGATTCGGGCATCTGGGAACTGCATGACTTGCAACACTATACCCACTCCAAAATCACCTGCTGGATTACGCTGGATATTGCCGCGCATCTGGCGCGCGAGGGGCATCTGGAAGCGACGTGGGTAGCCCGCTGGGATCGTGAAAAAGCGCGCATCCAGGCATGGGTTGAGGCGCATTGCTGGTCGGAGAAAAAGCAGGCATATACCTTTTATGCTGGCAGCGACCGGCTCGATGCCTCACTCTGTCTTGCCTGGCATTATGGTAAGCACTGTAATGTGCAGCGCATGCGTTCCACCCTCAATGCCATTATGGATGAACTGGGACACGGCGAACCCATGCTCTATCGCTACAGCGGTGTCGAGCAGGAGGAGAGCACCTTTGTCGCCTGTTCATTCTGGCTGGTGGAGGCGCTGGCGGAGATGGGTGATAAAGACCGCGCCCGACGCTGTATGGATACCATTCTTAAGACGCTTTGCGATAAAGGGAATGTGGAGACGTTTAACGAGATGTTCGATGTGCGCAGTGGCGAATGGCGCGGCAACGTGCCGCAGGGGTTGAGCCATCTGGCGCTGATTTGCGCCGCTGATGCGCTGTCTAAATAGTGAGGGGGAGAAATGCCCGGGTGTGGCGTACTAATGCCGCACCCGGGGCCCGGTCAGCTCCTCTTCGCAACGGAGAGGAGCAGAGTGTTATTTCTTACGGGCGTATTTCAGGGAGTCCAGCGCCACCGCGAAGATGATGATGCCGCCCTTGATAATGTACTGCCAGTACGGGTTGATACCGATATAGGTCAGACCGTAGTTGATAACGGTGAAGATAATAACGCCGGTCACCACACCCAGAACCGTACCCACGCCGCCGCTAAAGGAGACGCCGCCTACCACGCACGCTGCGATGGCGTCGAGTTCATACATAAAGCCAAGGTTGTTGGTTGCCGAGCCGATACGACCCGCTTCCAGCATCCCACCGAACGCATAGAACACACCTGACAGGGCATAGATCATCAGCAGGTTCAGTGCCACGTTAACACCAGACACTTTTGCCGCTTCCGGGTTACCGCCGATTGCAAAAATATTTTTACCGAAGCGGGTTTTGTTCCACAGGACCCACACGAAAGCAACAGCAATCAATGCATAGAAGGTAATGTAAGACAGACGGAACGCACCCAGCGCAACAAAGCCTTGCGTGAAGGTGGAGAAGCCGCTGTCAAAGCCGGAAATCGGCGAGGCGCCCACGAAGTCGTAGTACAGGGAGTTAATACCGTACACGATGATCATGGTACCCAGGGTGGTGATAAACGGCGTCACGTTAAGGTAAGCGATGATAATACCGTTCACCAGACCGATGACCGCACCGATCACACAGACAATGCCGATTACCGCGATGATTGGCATCGTATGCATTTCCGGGAACACTTTGTTGACGTTTTCCATCGACTGCAACAAGGTCGCCGCCACTACGGCCGCCAGACCCACCTGACGTCCTGCGGAAAGGTCAGTACCCTGTGTGACGATAAGCCCGGCCACACCCAGCGCGATAATAATACGCACGGAGGATTGGGTCAGAATGTTACTTAAGTTCAGCAGACTTAAGAACGTAGGATCCTGGAAAATAATAATCGCCAGTAACACTAAAAGAACAACGTAAATACCGCCGTCTTTCAGATAAGTGAGAAAAGTTTTTTTATTTAACGCACTCATGAGGAGCCCCTGATCTTAAAGGTGCAAAGACGCAAGACGGAGTATTTCGTTTTGCGTTGTCGTTTTAGTGTCAACAATTCCGGCAACGAGACCATTGCTCATAACCAGAATACGGTCAGTGATACCTAACAATTCAGGCATTTCAGAGGAAATAATAATAATCCCCTTATTTTTCTTCGCCAGCTCCGCAATCAGCTGATAGATCTCGAATTTCGCCCCAACGTCAATACCGCGCGTTGGTTCGTCAAGCATTAAGATTTCCGGTTGCGTTAACAACCAGCGACCAATAATCACTTTCTGTTGGTTACCACCCGAAAGCGATCCGATCTGGGTACGGTGGCCGGGAGTTTTTACACGCATAGAGTCAATAACCCACTGGGTATCGCTCTTCATACGGGAATTATCCAGCAGACCGACTTTATTTTTATAATTCTGGATATTAGAAATAAGCGAGTTAAATCCGATATCCAGGTAAGCGTAAATCCCGGTAGAGCGACGCTCTTCGGTAACCAGTGCGAAACCATTATTGATGGCTTCATTCGCATTGTGGTTATTAATACTTTTGCCGTGTAGCTTAATAGTACCCGTGGCTTTTTCACGAATACCAAACAATGTTTCTACGATATCGGTACGTTTCGCCCCGACCAGACCAGCAATACCAAGAATCTCACCTTTACGCAGGTCAAAAGAGATATCGCGGATTGACGGCTGGCGCAGTGACGTCAGATTACGCACTTCAAGAATCGTCTCACCTGGTGTGTTCTGGCGATCCGGGAAACGTTGGTTGAGTGAACGCCCCACCATCATCGCAATGATCTTGTCCATATCCAGCCCTTCGAGCGGCTGGGTCGCAATCCACTGACCATCACGCAGGATCGTGATTTCATCACACAGCTGGAAGATCTCTTCCATCTTATGAGAAATATAAACAATACCGCAGCCGCGATCTTTCAGCTTACGGATAATTTTGAAAAGGTGATTAACTTCTTTTTCGGTCAGCGAAGAAGTTGGTTCATCCATGATGACAATTTTGGCATCGTATGAGAACGCTTTTGCAATTTCGATCATCTGCATTTGCGAAACAGATAATGTACCTACGCGCGCACGCGGATCGATATCAATATCCAGCTCATCAAAGATGGCTTTTGTATCACGGTACATTTTGTCCTGATCGACAAACACGCCTTTGGTTGGGTAGCGACCTAACCACATGTTATCCATTACAGAACGTTGCAACACCAGGTTAAGTTCCTGGTGAACCATTGAGATACCATTTTCCAGCGCTTCTTTTGCAGAATGGAAATCGATTTCTTTTCCCTGAAAAAGAATACTACCGGAGTCTTTCTGGTATATCCCAAAAAGGCATTTTAATAATGTCGATTTACCGGCGCCATTTTCACCCATTAATGCATGGATTGAGTGCGGACGCACTTTTAAATTCACATTATCGAGAGCCTTTACCCCTGGAAAAGACTTGTTGATATTGCTCATTTCCAACAAGAATTCACCGGACGACTGAGTATTATTGCTGACCATAATTATACCTTGTTGGCCTGGCATATCGTATTATAAGGGCGCAACTATTATTGTTGCGCCCGGTGAGAACATGCTTAAAACGAATTATTTACTGATGAACTGAGACAGATTGCCCTGATCTACACCAACGTAAGGAATACGAACAATTTTGTTGTCGATTTTCCAGTTGGTGCCGTCAGCTGCGCCTTTACCGTCTGCCAGGTTTTTCGCCAGATCGAAAGTCGCTTTCGCCTGGTTGTTCGCATCGTTCAGCACGGTACCGGCCATTGCGCCAGATTTAACCAGTGCCAGCGCTTCTGGCAGCGCATCCACGCCGAAGACCGGGATAGAAGTTTTGTTGTGTGCTTTCAGCGCTTCAACCGCACCCATTGCCATCGCATCGTTGTTTGCGATCACAACTTCAATTTTGTTTGCGTTAGGACCGGACAGCCATGCGTCCATTTTGTCTTTCGCCTGAGCGGTATCCCACATTGCGGTATCTAACTGCAGCTGCTCAGTTTTGATGCCTTTGTCATTCAGCTCTTTGATAACGTAAGTCGTACGTGCTTCAGCATCCGGGTGACCTGGTTCGCCTTTCAGCAGAACGTACTGGATTTGACCATCTTTGTTCAGGTCCCAGTTTTTGTTGTCAGCCCAGTGTTTGGCAATCAGGTCGCCCTGAATGATGCCGGATTCTTTGGAGTCTGTACCCACATAATAAGCTTTGTCATAGCTATCCAGCGCTTTGCGAGAAGGCTCTTTGTTGAAGAACACAACCGGAATATTCTGGCCACGTGCTTTTTCGATAACGGTGCCTGCAGCAGCCGGGTCAACCAGGTTGATGGCCAGTGCTTTAACGCCTTTTGCCAGCAGAACGTCGATCTGGTCGTTCTGTTTGGACTGGTCGTTCTGGGAGTCGTTCATCAGCAGCTGTACGCCAGAAGCCTCTTTGGCGTCTTTCTCGATGGCTTTACGGACAACTGACATAAAGTTGTCGTCATATTTATAGATGGTCACACCAATACGGGTATCAGCTGCATGTGCGGCTGCGCCAAAAAGCATGCTTGCCATAACAGCAGACAGAGTCAACACCTTCTTATTCATGGTATCTCCGGTTTTTTTATGCAGGGTAGTTCGTGCGAATAATGATCGGCGGGGCAGCAAGTTAATGAAACGTTACTTTTCGCCGAAGTTCACTCAAAAAATTCGTTCTTCCGTGTTCGGTAACGCTCCAATAATGCGCTTTCTTCGATGCTTCAGGCTGAATGACTCAGTGAAAGTGAATAATCACTGTTACATCGTGTTTCAGCTTCTAAAACGCTGACATGATAGTCACCGTCTTGTTAAGATACTGTGAATTTACTCACAGATTGAAAACGGTTACATCAACAAACTTCATAAGTTAGTGATCGTTCCCACAGATTGACGTAAAGCGACAGAATGACGGCGCACCAGCGTCGGCATAAAGCAGTGTGTTGCCTCGGGATCGAGCTTGCCCGCTGCCCCCAGCAGCGCCAGTTCTGTGGCCAGGCGGGCCATTGACGCAATGGGGTAACGCACCGTTGTCAATTGCGGATCGGTATAACGGGCAATCGGGATATCATCGAAACCAATCAAAGAGAGATGCGGTGGCACCGCAATGCCGTTATCTTTCAGCGCCGTTAACGCCCCGGCGGCCATGCTATCGTTATAGGCAAATACCGCTGTAAGCTGCTGGTTACGGCTCAGGAGTTCTACCATAGCGGCCTCCCCGCCCTGCATATCCGGCGAACCCATACCTACCCAGGCGTCCGGCGCGGCAATGCCCTGCTCCGCAAGCGCTTTAACCCAGCCTTCACGGCGCATGTCGTTATCTTCAATCTGATGGCTCGAGGCGAGATAGCCTATGCGTTGATGTCCGTGATTGAGCAACATGCGCGTAGCCATTACCGCGCCGCTGACGTTATCCAGTGAAACACAACGGTGGACGTAACCGGGCACCACGCGATTAATCAATACCATGCCCGGGATCTGCTCCATAAACCCGGCGAGTTCTTCATCGCTTAGCGCTTTTGAATGAACAATCAGTGCGTTACATCGTTGACGTATCAGCACCTCAATGGCATGACGCTCTTTTTCCGCTTCATGATAGCTGTTGCCGATAAGTACATATTTCTGATGCTGTTGCGCCACGGTATCGACCGCCTTCACCAGCGCGCCAAAGAAGGCGTCGGAGACATCCATCACCACCACGCCGATGGTGTCGCTGATCTGCGTGGCCAGTGCCTGCGCGTTGGCATTCGGGCGATAGCCCAGCTGCGCAACCGCCTTCATCACCGCTTCCCGCGTTTCCTGACTGACCAGCGCACTGTTATTCAGCACACGGGAAACCGTCGCGACGGAAACGCCCGCCTGACGGGCCACATCACGAATGGTGATCATAGGGACCAACCTTTATGTTGATTATGGCAGCTCACAGATACCCCCTGTTTAGCAAGGAGGCTATTCTCTCAGTCGGCGAGAAGTTGCTGCGTGAGTGGCATCACACGAATGGAAACGGTTACATCCGTTTTGTTAATGATTGTGATCCAGATCGTTATCTGGATGTGCGCGGCAATGATGTCCCCGCAGCACGTGCGGTTAATTGCCGCCACAACCACTCCATCGGTCCCTGACGGAAACGGCGCAGCCAGAGGACGGAGAAGAGAATATTGACGGCCCAGACAGGTGGGACGAAAGCCAGCAGATGCAAGCGATCGAATTTCATTACCAGGCCAAAACGATAAAACAGGGTGGTACAAATGAGTGTTTGCAACAGGTAATTGCTCAACGCCATCCGCCCAATGCAGGCCACAGCATTGACCAGCCGCCAGCGACATAGCTGTGACCAGAAACCATAGATAAGCGCGGTATATCCCAGCACCTGAATGGGGGCGCCCAGTTCACGCGGCGCTTGCAGAATAAACGCGCACCAGCGATATGCCCAGCCGAGTTGCCATTGGGCAACAATAGCCGGCAGATTTATCGCTACGCCGAGTGCTATCAGAAACACTCCCGTACGGCGATAGTGCCCAGGGCTGAACTGCCCTTTCAGCCAGCCGCTGCGCATCAGCGCTGCGCCCAGCAGCATCAGCCCGGCCAACTCCCAGCCATACTGAGCGCCCAGCGCCAGCAGACCGCTGGAGAGCATGTCAGCACGATTACCAATGGCCTCCATCATGCCGCCCGTAGTCTTCCACCAGACTTCATACTGGATATTGGCCGGCCCCGGCAGCCATGAACGATTGGGTGCGCTACCGGAGATAAACCCCAGTAACAGCAATACCACAATGCCAGTCAAATAGAGGGCAAGGCCGGTATTGAACAGCGCTTTCACACTTTGCGCATCGCGAATCATGCGCCAGCTGATAAGCCCCACCAGCCCATAGGCCAGCAAAATATCGCCGTCCCAGAAGACCAGCGCATGAATGAAACCCAGCAGCACCAGTAATGTGAGACGCGACTGGATCCAGCGTTTGCCGCGTGGCAACAACATTTGCAGGCCCGCGCCAAACAACAGCGCAAACAGGGAGAGGAATTTCACCTGCGCAAACAGGTCGAGCACCGCCCATGTCCAGGCATCGCTTGAGGTGATGCTGCCAGCCCAGGCGGGATTAAGGTAGGCCGCCTTTGGCAGCCCAAAGGCGGTAATATTGAGAAGCAGGATACCGAGAATGGCAATGCCACGAACAAAATCCAGCGTGACATTTCGCTCCATGTATCCGGCTCTCCAGGCTAATTAGTTGTGGTGACGCACAGCGCGCAGGAACTCCTGGCGAGTGTTCTGGCTGGATTTGAACAAGCCACCCAGTGAGGTCGTCGTGGTTGCGCTGGTTGCATCACGAATGCCACGCGCTTTCACACAGTAATGCACCGCGTCAATGGACACAGCCACATTATTGGTCCCCAGCAGCGTTTGCAGCGCCGTCAGAATTTGCTGGGTCAAACGCTCCTGCACCTGCGGACGCTGGGCAAAGAACTGCACAATACGGTTAATTTTCGACAGACCAATGACCGACTCTTTGGGAATATAAGCGACAGTCGCTTTCCCATCGATAGTAACAAAGTGGTGTTCACAGGTGCTGGTCAGCGTAATATCACGCACTGTGACCATCTCATCCACTTTCATTTTATTTTCGATGACGGTGATTTTCGGGAAATTGGCGTAATCCAGCCCCGAGAAAATTTCATCAACGTACATTTTGGCGATGCGATGTGGGGTTTCCATCAGGCTGTCATCATTCAGATCGAGATTAAGGAGCTGCATAATCTCGGTCATATGACCGGCTATCAGGCGTTTACGGGTTTCGTTATCCATGTCGACAGGCGGGCGCAACGGGGTTTCAAGTCCACGGGCAACCAGGGCTTCATGAACGAGAGCCGCTTCTTTACTGAGTGATGACATTTTTATTCTCCTGCAGGTGTGGCATCTTCGCCGTGCAACGGGCGAAGCGAGCAATCATTGTGCGTGAGGTCGCGCACAGAATCCAGTCTTCACGGTGATAATTAATGAAATTGCTCGTACCTTTCACGCCTTCCGTTTCCAGACCAAAATACCGGCCACAACCAGCGCCAGCCCGGCCAGTCCCAGCGCGGGTTCCAGCCGCTGCGTAAGCCAGGTGGAGAGCGCAGAGGTCATCGGCCCAATCAACTGGCCTATGGCATAACCGGTGGTCAGCAACCCCGCCATATACCGGGTATGATTCGGCGCCAGTTCGCGGCCATACAACAGCGAGAGTTGCACCGCGCAGAGAAAACCACCACCGACCAACAGCGCGCCAATGACCAGCCCGCTCATCCCCGGCAACAGGCAGGAGGCCACCACACCTGAACCTTGCAGCCAAAGCACAATCGCCAGCCGCTGATGGCTGTGGCCGACATGGCGCAGGGCGATACTCAGCCCAATCCCGATGACTGCGGCAGCGCCAAACACCGGCCAGACAAACTGTGCGAAAAGGCTACCGGGAAAGCGCAGCGCCGCCATTTGCGAAAGAAAGGTCGCGGGTAATATGTAGCCAAAGCCCGCCAGGCTATAGCTCCAGACCAGCCGTTTCAGGTCGGTCGTCAGGTGCAGCGGTTCCGGCTGAACGCCAGAGCGATGTAACTGGCCTGGACGCGGTAAATAGCGGGCAATCAATACCACCAGCACCAGAGCCAGTACGCCATAGACCTGCCAGGCTGCCGTTGAGGAGAGCGCACGCGACTGAATGACCACCGCCAGCAGACCGCTCAGGGCGATGCCAACCCCCGGCCCGGCAAACACTGCGGCACTCAAGCCCGGACGGGCATAATGCGCCAGACGCTCGTTCGTCCAGGCTGCGGTAAGTACCATCGCCCAGCCGCTCATCGCCCCAATCACCAGACGCAGAGCGCCGTGTGCGACAGCGTTATCCGCCAGTGCTGACAGAAAGGTCAGCGCAACAGCACCCGCAACGCCGAGATACAGACGCATCTCAATATGTTTACTGGCCCGCATCGCATCCCACGCACCCAGTAAATAGCCGAGATAATTCATCGCGGCAACCAGCCCGGCGCTGGTTAATGTCAGCTGTCCATCGCGAATCATCAGCGGCACCTGAGGCGTAAAAGCAAAGCGCCCTATTCCCATTGCCACCACCAGCACGATAAACCCGCAGAGCGCAATGCGTAGCGCCATGAAAACTCCAGACGTTAAAAAAAAGTAAAATTTATGATGCATTATGCTGCAGCGAGGTGAAAGTGAAAGTTGCGCACAGGCGCAAGAATTATCTGTATTATGGGTTATTGTCACGCTTTAACCGTTAACAAATCATTAAGGAGCCTTGCATGGAATTGCTTGAAGAGCACCGCTGTTTTGAGGGGCGCCAACAACGCTGGCGGCACGACTCCGCTGTGCTGAATTGCACCATGACATTCAGCATTTTTTTACCGCCGGCGCATCTGACAACGCCCCCTCCGGTACTGTACTGGCTGTCGGGTCTGACCTGTACGGATGAAAACTTTACCACCAAAGCAGGCGCCCAACGCGTTGCGGCTGAGCTGGGTATTGTTCTGGTGATGCCGGATACCAGTCCGCGCGGCGAAGATGTTGCCGATGCCGACGGCTATGATCTGGGCAAAGGCGCGGGCTTTTATCTCAACGCCACTGAACAACCGTGGTCGGCGCACTACCGCATGTATGACTATCTGCGCGATGAACTGCCCGCGCTAATTCAGTCGCAATTTACCGTGAGTGGACGTTGCGCGATAAGCGGCCATTCGATGGGCGGCCACGGCGCGCTGATCATGGCGCTGAAAAACCCGGGCCGTTTTACCAGCGTTTCTGCTTTTGCCCCGATAGTTAACCCGGCGCAAGTGCCCTGGGGCCAGAAAGCCTTTAGCGCTTATCTGGGCAACGACACCTCAACCTGGCAGGCGTGGGATAGCTGCGCGTTGATGCTGGCGAGCCAAAGTCAGGATGCAATTCCGACGCTTATCGATCAGGGCGATGCCGATCAGTTCCTCGCAGACCAGTTACAGCCCGCCCGTCTGGCTGAGGCCGCCCGCCAGACCGGCTGGCCGCTCACACTGCGCGTTCAGCCTGGCTATGATCACAGCTACTATTTTATGGCCTCGTTTATTGAAGACCACCTGCGTTTCCACGCGCAATACCTGCTCAAATAAACACCGGAGGGCAAAGCCCTCCCCTTTACGTTTCCTTACGTTACCCGCTATCTCCCTGATAATAAATATTTTCCCCTCCTCAATATACACAAATGCAAATGATTTCAATTATCACTCGTATTTACATAAATTCACTTTTTATCCACAATCCCTCCACTTCTCCGTCATAAGCGTTCTTAAAAGGCAATCGCTATAGCCTTCATGGTTTTACCCGATGGAGTTTTATTCATTTACACGGAATGACAAAAATGACTTTACCTCGCGCTAAACTATTGGCTGTCGCCGTCTGCGCAGCTACCTTCCCCCCGGTACTTTTCGCGGCAGACGAAGACACCGTCGTCGTCTCCGCAACCGGGTTTGAACAGAAAATCCAGAATGCACCTGCTTCTATTTCGGTTATTTCTAAACAACAGCTTGAAGATAAAGCGTATCGGGACGTCACCGACGCATTGAAAGATGTGCCGGGTGTGGTGGTGACCGGTGGTGGCAGCAGCAGCGATATCAGCATTCGCGGCATGGCCTCCCAATACACCCTCTTTTTGGTTGATGGTAAGCGAATCAGCACCCGCGGCACACGACCAAACAGTGACAATGCCGGTATCGAGCAGGGCTGGTTGCCGCCGCTGGAATCCATTGAACGTATTGAAGTGATCCGCGGCCCAATGTCATCGCTCTATGGTTCCGATGCCATGGGTGGCGTTATCAACGTCATTACCAAAAAAGTATCCAATACCAAAGGCTGGACTGGCTCACTTCATGGCGATGCCACGTTCCAGGAAAACAGCGATTCCGGCGACCTCTTCCAGACCAACGCCTATGCTTCCGGCCCGCTGATTGACGGCCTGCTGGGCGCGAAAGTGACGGGGCTATTATCCCGTCGCGCAGAAGACAAAATCCTTAACGGTTATAACGAACAGCGCCTGCGCAACGGTGGTGTGACCTTCAATTTCACCCCGGATGATAAAAACGATTTTGACCTGGCTATTGCCCGTGAATTACAGGACCGAAACAGCACGCCAGGGATGTCTTCGGCGGCTGAAACCTGCCGTGGCAACGTTTGTACCCCCAACAGCAAAAGTGAGAGCCGCTACGAGCACACCACTTACTCGTTAACCCACAGCGGCTATTACAGCGATTTCAACACCGTCAGCTACATTCAGCAGGAAGAGACCAATAACCCTGGTCGCCAGATGAAGTCGTATAACACACTCTTTAATAACCAGAACCAGATCTTCCTTGGCAACCATACCCTGACAGTCGGCGGGCAGTATCGTTATGAGAAACTGCGCGATAACGGCAATCAACTGGAAGCGGCGGACGGGCTGAATAAACTCACCCGCTGGAGCTGGGCGCTGTTTGCAGAAGATGAATGGGCGCTGCTCGACAGCCTGACGCTGACCGGCGGCCTGCGTATGGACAAAGATGAAAACTACGGCACCAACTGGACGCCGCGCGGCTACGGCGTCTGGCACCTGACTGACCAGTGGACAATTAAAGGCGGCGTGTCGGCAGGCTACCGCGCCCCGGATCTGCGCCAGTCTTCCGCAAGCTGGGGTCAGGTAACCGGCGGTGGTCGCCTGAACGGTATCATTGTCGGCAACCCCGACCTGAAACCGGAAAAAAGCCTGAGCGAAGAGATTGCCCTGTTGTGGGATAACAATGAGAACCTCAACGCAGGCGTTACGCTGTTTAACACCGACTTCAAAGACAAAATCACCGAAGTACGTCGCTGTAACAGTAGCGCCGATCCGGCCTGCACGATTGGCAGCGTCAGCTACGATTTTGTCAGCGACCGCGTTAACGTCGATAAGGCCAATATGCGTGGCGTTGAGTCCACCTTCGGCTGGAGTATCACACGGGACCTTAACCTGACGGCCAACTACACATTCACCGAGTCAGAACAGAAAAGCGGCCAGTTCTCCGGTAAGCCACTTAACAAAATGCCGAAGCACATGGTCAACACGACGCTCGACTGGCAGGCCACGCAAGATGTGGGACTATGGGGGCGCCTGAATTTCCGTGGTAAAACCTCGGAATACTTAAGCCGAACCTCAATGTCCCAGGGTACGCCCTCTTACAGCCAGGTGGATGTGGGTCTGCGCTACAACGCCAACAAAAATCTGCTGGTCTCGGCGGGGGTTTATAACGTGCTCGATAAGCAGATTGATTACGACACCTACGACACGGTGCTTGATGGTCGCCGTTACACCGTGGGCTTAACGTATAACTTCTGATAACGCTAAAAAAAACGCCACGGCAGAGCGTCGGGGCGTTTTAACTGGTCAGCACGAAAGAGCCGGTGTTACTTCTTAAAGCGTTCCGGGAACACCATATCTTTGTAGCTCACAAAGCGGGTGCCTTTCGACAGCTTGTAACCAAACCAGATTATCAGGAACAGCGGGATACCAATGTAGGTTGCCGCAACAGCGCCCCAGTCAATGGTATCAGCGAGGAAAGCCTGGTAATTCTGGCCCAGGGTGATGATCAGGCACAGAACAAACGCGAAGATCGGCCCCAGCGGGAAGAAACCTGAACGGTACGGCAGATTATTCAGATCGTGCCCCTGCATGACGTAACCACGGCGGAAGCGGTAATGGCTGATGGCAATACCCAGCCAGGCGATAAAGCCCGTCATCCCGGAGGTATTAAGCAGCCACAGGTAAACGGTCTGGTTGCCGAACATGGAGGTCAGAAAACAGAGACCCGCAATGACGGTGGTGGCATACAGTGCATTACGCGGCACGCCGCCTTTCGACAGTTTAGCGAAAATGCGCGGCGCTTTACCGTCGCAGGCCAGGGTGTAGAGCATACGGGTAGAAGCGTACATACCGGAGTTACCCGCCGAGAGTACCGCCGTGAGGATAACGGCATTCATCACCGCCGCCGCAGATAACAGCCCCGCATGTTCAAATACCAGCGTAAACGGGCTGACGCTGATGTCTTTAACATCATTGCGCAGCAGGCTCGGATCGGTATAAGGAATGATCAGGCTGATAACCAGGATAGCGAACACATAGAACAGCAAAATACGCCAGAATACCTGCCGCACCGCGCGTGGAATGTTCTTCTCAGGATCTTCGGACTCACCCGCCGCGATACCAATCAGCTCGGTCCCCTGGAAGGAGAAGCCGACAATCATCGCCACACCAATCATTGCCGATAGCCCGCCCGCAAACGGTGCGTCGCCAATCTGCCAGTTGCTCCAGCCTGCCGGTTGATCGCCCTTGAAAATGCCGACGATCATCATTACGCCAACGACGATAAAGATGATAACGGTGGCCACTTTGATAAGCGAAAACCAGTATTCCGCTTCGCCGAAGCCTTTCACGGAAATGTAGTTGAGCAGGAAGATCACGCACAGGAAGACGGCGCTCCAGATCCAGCCAGGCGTATCCGGGAACCACCAGGTCATCACCAGTTGCGAAGCCACCAGGTCAACGGCGATGGTCACCGCCCAGTTGTACCAGTAGTTCCAGCCGAGCGCGAAGCCAAAGCCTTCTTCAACATATTGCTGACCGTAGGTGGCAAAGGAGCCGGATACCGGCATAAATGCCGCCAGCTCGCCGAGGCTGGTCATCAGGAAATAGACCATCAGACCGATAAGAATATAGGAGAACAGCGCGCCGCCCGGGCCCGCCTGAGAAATCGTCGCCCCTGATGCGACAAACAACCCTGTACCGATTGATCCGCCAATGGCGATCATCGTCAGGTGACGCGCCTTAAGTTCACGGCGAAGCGTGGGCGCTTGTGTGGTTTTAGTTTCGGAAACCATAAGAAAATGCTATCCATCTAAAAAATGAGGCGCGATTGTAGCAAACGAAAGGGCATCCTTCCGGCACAATCAACGTTGTATTAGAGACCTTCATGATCGCCAGTGGATTATAAGTAAAGCAGTGGAATCGATCTCTTGCGAGCGAGGGGGGATAAAGCAGCAAGAAGCTTACAGGCGGCGGCGCAACCGAAACTTACCCTCTCCTTTTGGGAAGAGGGTTAGCGTGAGGAAAAAATAGACTACTAATTCAATCCACGTACTGAGGCGATAAATTGCTGTAACTCAGGGGTTCGCGGCTGGGTAAAGAAGGATTTACTTTCACCCTGCTCCCATACTTTTCCCTGATGCATAAACACCACCCGATCGCCCACTTCGCGGGCAAAACTCATCTCGTGGGTCACCAGGATCAGGGTCATCCCTTCGGCGGCAAGCTGCTCCAGTACACGTAATACTTCGCCCACCAGCTCCGGGTCCAGCGCCGAGGTTATCTCGTCGCACAGTAACACTTTCGGTTTCATTGCCAGCGCACGGGCGATCGCCACGCGTTGCTGCTGCCCGCCTGACAAATTTGACGGGTAATAATCGATTCGCTCACCAAGACCGACCTTCTCCAGCATCTCAATTGCCAGCTTGCGGCACTCATCGGCTGGCAATTTCAGTACCCGACGCGGCGCCAGCATCACGTTCTCCAGCGCGGTCATATGTGGAAACAGATTAAAACTCTGGAATACCATCCCCACCGAGCGGCTGATCTCGCGCGCCTGCGATTCCCTGTCGGTTACCGTCATCCCGCCAAGTTTAATACTGCCGTCCTGGTAGCCTTCAAGCCCGTTCATACAGCGTAACAGGGTGCTTTTCCCGGAACCGCTGCGCCCGATGATCGACACCACTTCGCCCATTTCGATATCCAGGCTTACGCCTTTAAGCACATGGTTGTCGCCATAGTATTTTTGCACGTCATTAATGGTGATGAGCGGCATGGAATTTCTTCTCCAGATAACGGCTGTAACGCGACAGCGGGTAACACATCAGGAAATAGCCCAGAGCGACCAGGCCAAACACTTTAAACGGTGCAAAGGTGACATTGTTCAGCATGGTGCCCGCTTTGGTCAGTTCGACAAAACCGATGATCGAGGCCAGCGCCGTACCTTTAATCACCTGGACGGAAAAGCCGACCGTCGGGGCGATAGCAATACGAATGGCCTGCGGCGCAATCACCCGAAACAGTGTCTGACCAAAACTTAACCCCAGACAGCGACAGGCCTCCCACTGCCCTTTCGGTAACGCCTTAATGCTGCCGTACCAGATATCCAGCAGAAACGCGCTGGTAAACAGCGTCAGCGCCAGCGTTGCCGCCGTCCACGGGCTCACATCAATGCCGAACAGGGCAATACCGAAGAAGGCCAGAAAGAGCTGCATCAGCAGCGGCGTCCCCTGAAAAAGCGCGGCATAAGCGCTGATCAGACGTTTCGGCCAGCGCCAGCGGCTAATGCGTAATATCAGCAGCGGTAAGGTCACCAGCGTGCCGCAGATAAACGCGATCAGCGACAGTAGCAAGGTCCAGCGCGCCGCCAGCAGCAGGTTGCGCAGAATATCCCAGTCGGTAAATGTACTCATCAACTCTCGCTCCCCAGCCACTTCCTTCCCGCCGCCATCAATACCTGACGCATCAACAGTGAAAGCGCCAGATACAACAATGTGGTGACCACATAAACTTCAAAACTTAAAAACGTGCGCGACTGGATCAGGTTTGCGGCAAACGTCAGCTCTTCGTAGGAAACCTGCGAAACCAGCGACGAGCCCAGCATCACGATAATGCACTGGCTGACCAGCGCCGGATAAATACGCCGTAGCGACGGTGGCAGAATGACGCGGAAAAAAGTCTGCGTCTTCGTTAACCCCAGCACACGCGCCGCTTCCCATTGTCCTTTTGGCGCCACCTGAATCCCGGCGCGGATAATCTCCGTACTGTAGGCCCCAAGGTTTACCAGCATGGCGATCAACGCCGCCTCACCTGCCGTTAATTTCAGCCCCAGACCGGGCAGACCGAAAACGATAAAAAAGAGCTGCACCACGAACGGCGTATTACGAATAAGCTCGACATAGGCCCCCCAGATATGGCTCGCCAGCGTGGGCTTGCCGCTTCGCAGCGCCGCGCCCAGTATGCCAAGAGACACACCGCCGATGGTTGCCAGAATGGTTAAGGTTATCGTGGTCCAAAGCCCCGCAAGCAGTTGCGGCCAGAAAGGCCACAGCGCGGCAAAATCAAGCGTTGTCGTCATGCCAGACCCTTACACGCCCAGAGTGGCGGGCAGCGGTGCCTGCATCCATTTCTGCGAGAAATTATTGAGCGTGCCATCTTTCAGCGCCTGTTCAATGAGCTTGTCGACCTCGGCTTTCAGCGCAGGCTCATTTTTCTTAAGTCCGATAAAGCACGGTGAATCTTTAAGCATAAATTTGCTGACCGGCGCTTTTTCCGGGTTCTGGCGGGCAATAGCGGCCACCACAACGTTACCCGTCGCCATGTACTGAACCTGGCCCGAAAGATAGGCAGAGATGGTGGTGTTGTTATCTTCGTAACGTTTGACTTCGGCATCTTTCGGTGCCAGATCGCTTAATACCATGTCCTCCACTGCACCACGAGTGACACCAATCGACTTACCGCTCAGCGCGGCAGCATCCGCCAGAGAGGCCTCTTTCGGACCAAACACGCCGAGGAAGAACGGCGCATAGGCGCGGCTAAAGTCGATCACTTTTTCGCGCTCCGCATTTTTCCCGAGGCTGGAGATAACCAGATCAACTTTATTAGTTTGCAGATAAGGAACCCGGTTAGCGCTGGTTACCGGCACCAGTTCTACCTTCACCTTCATCTCTTTGGCCAGATACTCCGCCATGTCGATGTCATAGCCCTGCGGCTTGAGATCGGTTCCCACAGAGCCAAACGGTGGGAAGTCCTGAGGTACAGCCACACGCAGTACGCCGCGTTTTTGAATATCCTGCAGCTGATCGGCCATCGCCTGCCCTGCACAGGACAACATTAATGCCGCACCCGCTGCCGCCATCATCCACTTTTTCATTCTTGTCACCTCGTCGCTCATGAAACAAAAGATTCTTTGAATAACTTTTTGCAACTAATGTGCCAGCGAGGTAACGACGCAAAAAATCCAGCTACAGCAGGAGTTAAACGGTGGTAAAGGAGAGATAAAGCCAGGCAGCATCACACCATAATGGTGCAGCTGCCTGCTACTGGTGCACTCAAATTTCGCAATAACGCAAAAAGCGATTCAGCGCACTGGAAAGGTGCTTTTGACGGTGATGAATGCGCCACAGGGTGCGCACCAGACGAGGCAGAGGAATGGGGACTTCCACCAATGAACCCGCCTCAAGCTGTTCAGCAATCACGCGCCGTGACAGGCAACTGATACCAAGCCCATGGCGCACGGCATGTTTGATAGCCTCGGAGTTGCCAAGCTCCATTCCAAGATGAAACTCCGGCAAATGGGAGAGCAGCAGGTAATCGACAATTTCGCGCGTACCGGAGCCACGTTCACGCAGGATCCACGGCGCAGCGGCAAGGCGCGCCAGCGTAACCTCCCCCTGCAACAACGGAGAGTCAGGTGGCGCGAACACGACAAGCTCATCCTCAAGCCAGGGTTCCGCGATGATCTCGGCCGTATGGCATGGCCCTTCAATCAGACCAATATCGACGCGAAAATCGGCCACCGCATTAATAACGTCCTGACTGTTACCGACGCTCATATCCAGCGGTAACTGGGGAAAATCACGTCGATAGTGGGCAATGATCTCCGGCAGGATGTAGTTGCCAATTGTACTGCTGGCATAAACGCGGATTGCCCCGTTTTCTTCTCGAAACAGTTGCTCAATTTCCGTCGCCTGCTCCAGTAACGCCAGTGCCCGCGGATAGAGCAAACGGCCATGTTCGTTCACCACCAGCCGTTTACCGACGCGATCGAAAAGCTGAACGCTGAGTTGACCTTCCAGATCGGTCAGCGCAGCGCTGACCGCCGATTGCGATAAAGCCAGCATTTGCGAGGCCTGTGTGGTGGAGCCGCTCTTGAGCACCTCGGCGAAAACTTCGAGCTGCCGTAATGTGATATGCATAAATTTTCACCATCGGGACAAGGGTTACTTACCACTTATAAAGATTAATTATAAATATATAATCAATTTTACCTTTAAGCCAGAGCGCCGTAACCTTTTACCCGGAGAAAGGAGAAGGTTATGACTGAAATCACACATCATGTTCCACGCAAGAATTATGTCGCGCTGTTCGCACCGGGTCTGTTGCTCAGTGCAGTCATCGCCGGGCTGGCATTGTGGCTGGGTAATATTCCTTCGGTGGCGGGTGCAGGCTTTAGTGCACTAACGCTGGCGATTTTATTCGGCATCGCCGCAGGTAATACGCTTTACCCACGACTCCATGTCCATTGTGATGCGGGCGTACTATGGTCAAAACAGCATTTGTTACGTCTCGGTATTATTCTTTATGGCTTGCGCCTGACATTTTCGCAAATTGCTGAGGTGGGCGTCAGCGGCATCGCTATCGACGTCCTGATGCTCTCCAGCACCTTTATGCTGGCCTGCTTCCTCGGTCAAAAGGTGTTTGGGCTGGACAGAAAAACCAGCTGGCTGATTGGCGCAGGCAGCAGTATTTGCGGTGCTGCGGCCGTGCTGGCAACAGAACCAGTGGTCAAAGCCGAATCCAGCAAAGTGGCCGTTGCCGTCGCCACCGTAGTGATTTACGGAACACTGGCTATTTTTATCTATCCGGCAATCTATCCGCTGCTGGCGCACTGGTTCACCCCAGAAGCCTATGGCATCTATATGGGTTCAACCATGCATGAAGTGGCTCAGGTCGTGGCCGCAGGCCATGCCGTCAGCCCGGATGCCGAAAATGCAGCAGTCATTGCCAAAATGCTGCGCGTGATGATGCTGGCGCCGTTCCTGATCCTGCTCGCCTCCCGGGTTAAACAACTCTCCCCTGCGGCAGGCGGCGAAAAAAGCAAAATTACTATTCCGTGGTTTGCCGTGCTGTTTATCCTGGTGGCAGTCTTTAACTCGTTCCATCTGCTGCCGAAAGCTGTGGTTGATGTACTGATTACCGTCGATACGGTTTTGCTGGCAATGGCGATGGCCGCGCTGGGATTAACCACCCATATCAGCGCTCTGAAAAAGGCAGGAGCGAAGCCGTTGCTGATGGCGCTGGCGCTGTTTGTCTGGCTGATTGTTGGTGGCGGTGCAATTAACCTGCTGGTGCACCATTTGATGGCATAAAACCTTAGATCTGTTCCCTGTTAACCCGCTATGATAAAGGTTTGATTCCCCCTGGCGGGTTTAACAGGAGTCTTTACATGAAATATATCGGAGCGCATGTCAGCGCCGCGGGCGGTCTGGCCAATGCCGCCCTTCGCGCAGCAGAAATCGAAGCCACTGCGTTTGCCCTGTTCACAAAAAATCAACGTCAATGGCGTGCCGCACCGCTCACCACCGGAACGATTGATGAATTCAAAGCCGCCTGCGAAAAATACCATTATCAACCGGGACAAATTCTGCCCCACGACAGCTACCTGATTAACCTGGGCCATCCGGTTGAAGAGGCGCTGGAAAAATCCCGTGACGCGTTTCTTGATGAAGTGCAACGCTGTGAACAACTGGGGCTGACGTTGCTGAATTTCCACCCTGGCAGCCACCTGATGCAAATCGACGAAGATAAGTGTCTGGCACGTATTGCCGAATCCATTAACATCGTGCTCGCACAAACCAAAGGCGTCACGGCAGTTATCGAAAACACCGCAGGCCAGGGCAGTAACCTCGGCTTTCGCTTTGAGCATCTGGCCGCGATCATCGACGGTGTGGAAGATAAATCCCGCGTCGGCGTGTGCATCGATACCTGCCATGCCTTTGCAGCCGGGTATGACCTGCGCACCACGGAAAGTACCGCGAAAGTCTTCGCCGAATTTGAACGCGTAGTGGGGTTCCAGTACCTGCGCGGTATGCACCTCAACGATGCTAAAAGCACCTTTGGCAGCCGTGTCGACCGCCATCACAGCCTGGGCGAAGGCAATATTGGTCATGATGCTTTCCGCTGGATCATGCAAGACGATCGTTTCGACGGTATTCCAATGATTCTGGAAACCATCAACCCGGACATCTGGGCAGAAGAGATTGCCTGGCTGAAAGCTCAACAAAATGAAGAGGCCGTGGCGTAAATGAATGACAGGGAAAAACAGATATTACAAATCCTGCGCAGCAACCCACTGATTCAGCAAAATGAGATTGGCGATATTTTACAAATCAGCCGTTCACGCGTCGCCGCCCATATTATGGATTTGATGCGTAAAGGGCTTATTAAAGGCAAAGGCTACATACTGACCGAACAGGATTACTGCGTCGTATTTGGCGCCATTAATATGGATATTCGCGGGGTGGCGGATATTCATTATCCACAGTCCGCCTCCAATCCCGGCAGCATCCACTGCTCCGCAGGCGGCGTAGGGCGTAATGTTGCCCACAATCTCGCCCTGCTGGGCCGCGATGTGCACCTGATCTCCGCCGTAGGGGACGATTTTTACGGCGAAACGCTACTGGAACAGACCCGACTGGCCGGGGTGAATGTGCAAAGCTGTATTCGTCTGCATGGACATAACACCTCTACCTATCTGTCGATTGCCAATCAGCAGGAAGAGACGGTACTGGCCATTAACGATACCCATATTCTGCAGCAATTGACGCCGCAGTTGCTCAATTCCTCGCGCGACCTGGTGATGCATGCGGGCGTGGTACTCGCCGATTGCAACCTGACCGAAGAGGCACTGGAGTGGATCTTCACCATGGCGGGGAATATTCCGGTCTTTGTCGATACGGTTTCCGAGTTCAAAGCCGACAAGATTCGCCCCTGGTTATCACGCATCCATACCCTGAAACCCACGCTACAGGAGTTGCAGATCTTGTGGGGACAGCCGATTCGGCGTGAGGCAGACAAAATTGCGGCGGTCAATTCACTCCATGAACAGGGGGTGCAGCGCATCTTCGTGTATCTGGACGATGACTCCGTATTCTGTTCAAAGCGCGATGGCGAGCAGCTTCTGCTGGCCTCTCCGGATCACGCCTTCACTGACCGTTTCGGTGCGGATGACGGATTTATGGCGGGGCTGCTGTATAGCTTCCTGGAAGGCGGCGATTTTACCGAAAGTGCCCACTTTGCTATGGCCTGTGCAGCGATTTCCCGTGCCAGCGTGAGTATCAATAACCCTGCCCTGTCAGCAGAAAATGCGATGAGCTTGCTCAATACAAATAAAGCGGAAGCGTAAGAACGCACGCCAGTAACGCTGGCGTGCGGTTGACTCAGGCAAGACCGATAAAGAACCCGGCGATGGTGGCACTCATCAGGTTAGAGAGCGTTGCCGCCGCCAGCGCCCGCATACCAAGCTGGGCTATTTCCGGCGCACGCTGGGGAGCTATCGCGGAAAACGCGCCAACCACCACGCCAATGGAACCGAAGTTAGCAAACCCGCACAGTGCAAATGAAATAATGGCGATGGTTTTGACATCCAGCGCGCCACCCGCCTGCAGATAAGGTGAGAAATTGAGATAAGCCACGAACTCATTAATCGCCAGCTTTTGTCCAATCAGGCTGCCAGCCAGCGTCGCATCGTGCCAGTCCACCCCCATGATCCACGCCAGCGGTGCCAGAAGATAGCCGAAGATCCCTTCAAGTGTGGCATTACCGAAACCAAACCAGCCGCCAACGCCGCCGATAATGCCGTTCAGCAACGCAATGATCGCCACAAATGCCATCACCACGGTTGCCACACCAGCAGCAATTTTTAGCCCGGTCATCGCGCCCGATGCCGCCGCTTCGATGATGCTTTTTGGCGGTGTTTCGGTAAAAGAGAGATTTTCAAACGTGACCTGAGAAGCCTCTGTTGCCGGGCTCAGCATTCGGGCAAACAGAATACCGCCCGGAATAGCCATGAGTGACGCTGCCAGCAGGTAATCAATCGGCACCCCCATACCGGCGTAACCGATCATCATCGAACCGGCGATAGACGCCATCCCGCTACAGATCGCGGTAAAGAGCTCGTTGCGGTTAAGTTTATGAATAAAGGGTTTCACGATAGCCGGGATTTCATTCTGCCCGAGGAAAATCGTGGTGACGGCAACGAAGGATTCAATTTTGCTGATCTTAAGCGCTTTCTGGAAAATCCCGCCCAGAATACGGATCAGCAGTCCCATCACGCCGATATAGTAGAGCAGGCTGATTAACGCGGTAACAAAGATAATTGCAGGCAGCACGCGGAAGGCGAAAATAAACCCGGCACCATCAAACAGTACATCCATTTTCGGTCCGACCAGCGAGCCGAAGATAAAAGCGCTGCCCGCATCGCTGTAGGACATCACTTTATGTACCCCCAGCGCCGCCTGCTCAACCAGCCATTTGCCGGGCGGGAAATAGAGCATGATCCCGCCGATAGCGATTTGCAGCAGCAGAGCCGCGCCAACGGTGCGTAAGCTGATACGCTTTTTATTTACTGACAGCAGAAAAGCGATGGCCAGTAATACCACCATACCCAGAAAACTTCTCATTATATCCATAATGATTTTCCCTTCATGCCAGGAAACCCGGCGTAAACGCCAGGTTTTGGTATGTCTGATATCCCTGCGGGCGACCGCTCGCTGCCCGCGCCCGGGTTATGCGAGACGTTGGTACTCTTTTGCGATTTCACACGCCAGTACGGCATTGTTGAATACCAGTTGAATGTTTGATTTCAGGCTGTCGCCACCGGTTAATTCAGCAACACGAGCCAGCAGGAATGGCGTGCTCTCTTTGCCGACCACCCCCTGCTCTTCGGCTTCTTTCACCGCCCGATCAATGGCCGCGTTGATTTTCTCTTCTGCCATTGCAAACTGTTCCGGAATCGGGTTCGCCACCACAAGGCCACCGTTAAGGCCGGTTTGCCATTTCACTGCCATGGCACGGGCGATCTCCTTGGCGCTGTCCAGACGAATACTGACCTCAAATGGACTGGTGCGGCAGAAAAACGCGGGCAGTGATTTAGTCTGATAACCAATTAACGGAACGCCGAAGGTTTCCAGATATTCGGTGGTCAGCCCGAGGTCGAGAATAGATTTCGCCCCCGCACAAACCACTGTAACATTCGTGTGCGCCAGCTCCTGCAAGTCGGCGGAAATATCAAACGTATGTTCAGCACCACGGTGAACACCGCCAATTCCCCCGGTCGCAAAGACTTTAATTCCGGCCAGTGCGGCAATAATCATGGTGGACGCCACCGTGGTTGCGCCATTTAATCCGGCAGCGACCACGAACGGTAAATCGCGGCGACTGACTTTTGCGACGCTATGTCCTTCACGACCTAATAATTCAATTTCGTCTTTTGTCAGGCCAACTTTCATCACACCTTTAATAATTGCAATAGTCGCTGGTACCGCGCCGTTTTTACGAATAGTCTCTTCGACTTCAATTGCCGTTTGCGCATTTTGCGGGAACGGCATACCGTGAGAAATAATTGTCGACTCCAGCGCTACGACCGGCTTGTTATTTTCCAGCGCCTCTTTTACTTCCGCAGAGATATGCAGTAATTCAGGGGAAAGGGTTAATTCAGACATCTTGTTTCTCCACTAGCGATGTGACTTTTGAAAAAGATAAGTCAGGATTATTGGTATATTCGGATGCCAGAGCCATGGACGAACAGCCTTGCGCAAAACGCACCGAATCGATAAATGAAAAACCTTCCACCCAACAGGCCGCCAGACCCGCCATCATAGCGTCGCCGGCCCCGGTGACATTGACCACCTGGGTTTTAATCGGGGGTGACCACCCACTTACGCCATCGCGTTCGCTGTAATAGACGCCGTCGCCGCCCATGCTCAGCACCAGCCGCTGCAGCCCGTGGGTGTGAAACCATTCGGCAACTTTCACCACATCGTCGCGCCCGGAAAGCGTAATGCCGCTTAGTGTTTCAGCTTCAAGACGGTTGGGTTTGAGGGTGTGAATCTGCCCCAGCCAGTCGCGGATTTTCACACATTTCCACGCTGAGACCGGGTCAATGAAAACGGGTGTCTCCCCCACATGAGTCAGCAACCAGGCCAGCGCCTCTTCGCTGATATTGCAATCGACAACAACCACACTGGCATCGCGAATAAAATCGATATGTTTCGCCAGAAACTCTGCCGATAAATATTCAGTAATATTCATATCGTTAATCGCCACCAGCATTTCGCCAGTATTATCCAGTAGCGATAAATAGCTCGAGGTATTCTCACCAGGAACAATAAGACATTTTTCTATTCGCACCCCGGATTGACTGGTTTGATTTAAGAGGGATTGGCCATAAAAATCATCGCCCACTACCGTGAGTAACCAGGACTCGGTTCCCAGCAATGCCAGATTCTGCGAAATATTACGCCCGACACCACCCGGAGTGAATTTTATTTTTCCGGGATTGGAATCTGCGTAATTTAGTACACCATGTGAATAACCAGCCACATCCATATTGGCCGAACCGATAGTGATTATGTAATCCTTTTTACGCATAAAACGCCCTCTGGCAAAAAATGCCATATTAATGAGTTCGTCGAGACAACAATTCGTTTATTGCCTGCTCGCCAAGCCTTATTAGAGCAAATGTTTATTTATGAACATGTGTTTATATTAAGCCTGGTTTGCGTAAAGTAAACATACCTGCGAGAGCAAAGATGAATAGATATGAAGGTCATCACAAATTTATAGGGATCGAGGCTGAAACAAGATGTAGAAATGAGAAGTGGGGCACAGAAGAGAGGGGAAATAAAAAAGGCCGGTTTCCCGGCCTTTTTTTCAGAGGATCACTTATGCAACTTTGGCAACAGCTTCGGTTTCCGGACGTTTCAGGAACGCATAGACCAGACCCGCCAGCAGGGTGCCTGCCACGATAGAGAGCAGGTAACCAACAACCGGGGTGATCGCACCTGGAATCAGCAGAACGAACAGACCACCGTGCGGCGCCATCAGTTTCGCGCCAATTGCCATGGAGATAGCGCCTGTCAGCGCGCCACCGGCGATACAGCAAGGCAGAACACGCATCGGGTCACGTGCAGCGAACGGAATCGCACCTTCTGAGATGAAGCACAATCCAAGAACCAGCGCCGCTTTGCCCCCTTCCTGCTGACCTTTGTCGAATTTCTTACGGGCAACAATGGTGGCCAGCCCCATCGCCAGCGGTGGCACCATACCGGCAGCCATGATGGCGGCCATCGGCGCGTATGTCTGGGTACTCAGCAGACCAACACCAAAGGCGTATGCCGCTTTGTTCACCGGACCACCCATGTCAGTACACATCATGCCACCGAGGATTGCCCCCAGCAGGACAGCATTCGCCGTACCCATGGATTGCAGCCAGGAAGTCAGACCTGCCAGGATACCCGCAACCGGCTTACCGATAAGGTAAATCATCGCCAGACCGACAATCAGGCTGGAGAACAGCGGAATGATCAGGATCGGTTTCAGCGCTTCCATACTTGGCGGCAGCTTAACGCCTTTACTGATGGCTTTCGCCAGGTAACCCGCAAGGAAACCGGCAATGATACCGCCGATAAAGCCCGATCCAGTGCTCACGGCCAACATACCGCCGATAAGACCTGGTGTCAGACCCGGACGGTCAGCGATGGAGAATGCAATGTAACCCGCGAGGACCGGAACCATCAGGGCAAATGCAGAACCACCACCGATTTGCATCAGCGCGGCAGCCAGCGTATCCGGCGTTTTAAATGCAGTAATACCGAAGGCAAAGGACAGTGCGATACACAGACCACCGGCAACGACCATCGGCAGCATATAAGAGACACCGGTCAACAGGTGACGATAGGCGCCAGCGCTCTCTTTTTTGCCTTCACTGCTCGCAGACTGCGTACCGCCGCTCGGCTGATACGTTTTCGCTTCGGCTTGCGCTTTGTCTAATTCCTGTGCCGTTTTCTTTAGGGCCAGACCCGTGGTGGTACGGTACATCGGTTTGCCAGCGAATTTCGCCAGGTCCACTTCGATGTCAGCGGCCACGATCACCAGATCGGCTTGAGCCACCTCTTCCGGCGTGATCGCGTTACCCGCGCCAACAGAGCCGCGTGTTTCCACTTTCACCCACCAGCCACGTTTTTTCGCTTCGGTTTCAATGGCCTCTGCTGCCATAAAGGTATGAGCGACGCCTGTCGGACAGGCTGTGACGGCCACAATGCGTTTCGGACCACTGGTGGAGGCCGCAGGTGCCGCCGCCGGAGCAGTGTAAAGGGAAGCGTGGTTCTTCGCTTCGCTTAAAAACAGTTCCGGATGAGCCACAGCGCGATTGATGTCGCCCAACCAGACTTTCTTGCCGCTCAGCGCGCTGTCAGCCGGCACGCGGGAGCCCAGAACGATCGCCAGTTCAGCTTCACCGGGGTTATCGATAAACTGCAAATTCGCTTTTTGTGCCGCTGCGCCTAACAGGCTTTTCGCCATATACGCGCGAGCTTGGCCGAGTTCAGAATCAATTATCAGCAGCGTTTTCATTATGCTCTCCTGCTGTTAGTTAAAGGGTTTTAAGTCAACACGCGCCATCATCGCGGCTAACTGGGTACGATCGGTAATACCTACATTGCTCTGGCTAACGGCCAGTGCTGCCACGGCAGTGGCCAGGCGCAACGTATGTTCACTGGACTCTCGCATTAACAGGCCATAAATCAGACCGCCAACCATTGAATCCCCTGCGCCAACGGTGCTTACCACCTCCATTGACGGCGGTTTGGCGATCCATTCGCCAGAAGCGTTAACCCACAACGCCCCTTCCGCGCCCAGTGAAATAACCACATGGGCAATTCCTTGTTCACGAAGCGCATGCGCCGCGTCGATCACATCTTTCAATTCTGGTAATTTGCGGCCAGCCCAAATTTCGAGCTCACGACGGTTAGGTTTAACCAGCCACGGCGCAGCCTTCAGACCGGCAACCAGCGCATCGCGGCTGCTGTCGAAAATGATGCATGGGCACTGACTGCGCAGGCGCGTCATCCAGTCGGTAAAGGCTTCCGGGCTCACACCAGATGGCAAGCTGCCGCTGACACACACCATGTCAAACTGACCCAGCCAGGTCAGAGAATCGTTAACAAAACGCTCCCAGTCTGCCGGCGTTACTTCAAAGCCGGAGAAGTTGAAGTCTGTCACTTCGCCGTCTTTTTCCGTCAGCTTCACGTTAATACGGGTACGGCCCTGTACAATCTGGAAACGGTTAGCGATGCCCAGTTCGCTGAACAATTGCTGAAAACCGTCCTGGTTGTCTTTACCCAGGAAGCCGCCAACGGTAACGTCGATGCCCAGGTCTTTCAGGACTTTCGCCACGTTGATGCCTTTACCCGCGGCATGCAGGCCGGTGGTGCGAACCAGGTTCACTTCACCACGTTCAATTTCCGGGGTGAACCCGACCAGATCATAGGCTGGGTTAAGGGTAATGGTGGCTACACGTCTGCTCATTATGCGCCCTCCCCCAGACCGGCAGCGATGGCGTCGCCAATCGCTTTCAGCGCTTGTTCAGCATCATCGCCCTGCGCGGTGAAGCGCAGACGGTGACCTTTCTTCACGCCCAGCGCGACCACTTTCATCAGGCTACGGCCATTGGCGGATTTACCGGTGCCGTCGAGGTTAGCGACAGTCACTTCGCTATTAAATTGTTTGATGGTATTAACCAGCATGGTGCCCGGACGGGCATGCAGGCCATGTTCGTTGCGAACAACAAACTCAGCGGTCAGCAGATTATCAGCAATAGCGTCGTCGCTGGTCAGCAGTGCCAGCAGGGTAGCGGCATCCGCGCTCAGAAGGCGGTCCGCTTTATTGTCAAGCAGCAGATTGCTCAGACGCTTGAGCACGGCAACCGGCTGGTCATCAGCCATTGCGACACTGACCAGCAGCGCAACGCTTTCACCGTTCACGTCAAAAGCTTTTGCAGCACGGCTGACAGCCACCGCGCTTGTCAGGTTGCCCTGCGCGCTGTCGTTCAGCCAGATACCCTGACCGAGGTTCAGGGGTTGTTCGTTAATCGCGCGTGCCACATAGATCGCATCAACCGCACCCGCTTCTTTCAGGCGCGCTGCGTTCAGCGCCTGCAGCGTCACCAGGTCGCTGGCGGCAACGTCAAGGCTAAGAGTATCGTTATCCAGTTTCAGCGACGCTACTTGCTGCTCGCCCATCAGTAACGCACGCAGTTCCTCAGCAGTGGTCGCCGATTGCAGTTGTGCCGCAACAGAGTCATCACTCAGTACGTGGGTCAGCTGACGCAGTAGCCCCAGGTGTTCATCAGAACTGGCGGCGATACCGATAGCCACATAGGCGACCTGGCCTTCCCCCCAGAGAATGCCCTGCGGGAACTGGAATACTTTCACACCGGTTTTCAACACCTGGTCGCGGGTATCGGTAGTTCCGTGCGGAATGGCAATACCGTTGCCAAGGAAGGTCGATGTCTGCTGCTCACGCGCCAGCATGCCATCAACATAACCACCGGCGACATTGCCTGCTTCTGCTAATGCAGCGGCAATCTGACGAATCGCCTCTTCTTTTGTCCCGGCCTGCTGGCCCGGATGGATGTCCTGAATGGATAACTCGAACATGTAAATCTTCTCCTGCTGAACTGAATCGTTTCAGCTAACTTGAGAAATAATGCGCCACCCTGAAATGTGCTGAAAACAAGATGACGCTGAAACGTTTCGAGAAGTCTTGACTTTTCCGGTTCAGCAATCAAGAAAAGTCTCTTTTTTGATGACAAAATTAAGATCTACTGCACATTTCACTCCCTGGATTCCCTTTTTTGCTGAACAAAGCTGACCTGATTTTCACGTCACATTCAGCCCCCATCAGCAGAGCAATATCGGTGAAATGTTGTTCCACTACTGTGAATAAAAAAGAAGAAAAAATACCTGTCCATTTTTCGGTTGTTGGCTGTTACGCCTGTCAGTAGCGTTAAGAGACCACTCAACGGAGGATTGTGACGATGAATTTTGCCCTTTTACACCAACAAGACGAGCCATTGCTGATAGCTAATATCTGGGATGTCTCCAGCGCCAGAGCCGCACAAGCCGCGGGTTACAAGGCCATTGGTACCTCAAGTGCCGCCATTGCAGCAATGTATGGTTATCATGATGGTGACGGCATTACCTTCGCAGAACTCCGTCACCTGATCGTGCGTTTGCAGGCATGCTGTTCCATCCCACTGACCGTCGATATGGAGTATGGCTATGGTGATAGCCAGCAACAGATCATTGAAAATCTGCTCGTCCTGGCTGAACTCGGTGTCGCAGGTATTAACCTGGAAGACAGTCGCGTTCAGCAAGGAAAGCGCGTGTTGCAGGATTCTGCTGAATTTGCGTCGCTGCTTAACGCTATACGCCAGCGCTTTGCTGATACACAACACAGTCTGTTCATTAATGCCCGGACGGACACCTTCTTGCTGGGGGAAGATAAGGCGCTGGCAGAAACACTGGTTCGCGGCAGGCTCTATGCAAAAAGCGGCGCCGATGGTCTGTTTGTCCCTTGCGTAACGCGGCCCTCTGATATTTCGACGATCGCAGCCGCTGTTCCGCTACCGCTTAACGTCATGTGTATGCCTGCGCTGCCCACCTTTGCCGTTCTGAACAGTCTGGGCGTTAAGCGCATTTCGATGGGCGATTTTCCCCATCAGGCATTACAAAACAACGTAAACAAGCTATTTGCTGATATGGTAAAAGCTCACTCATTTGACGCGGTGTTTGCCCATGCAGCAGCAAGATGAATCGACCTGAAATATCTGGTATCAGGCGCTGCTTTCGCGGGCATCCGATTATGCCGGTGTCTTTTTTGTTGGCGTAAAGACGACCGGGGTCTTTTGTATTTCGACCTGCCGGGCGCGTAAACCAAAGCGCGAAAACGTGCTGTTTTACAACGATATTTCCGCCGCACTCGCCGCCGGCTTCCGTCCATGCAAGGTCTGTCGCCCGACGGAAAACGCCTTTAGCGCACCACCAGTCGTCGAACAGGCAATGGCATTATTGCGAACCCAGGGGAACGTCAAAATCAGCGACGCGCAGTTACGCGAACGCAATATTAGCCCCGAGGTCCTGCGCCGCTGGTTTCTCAGGCATCACGGCGTGACCTTTCAGGCCTATCAGCGCATGCTGCGGGTCAACACAGCAATGCAGGAGTTGAAATCGGGTCGTAAAGCTATCGAGACCGCCTATGACAGCGGTTATGATTCCCTAAGTGGCTTTGGTTATACCTTTAAAAAACTGACGGGGCGTGCGCCCACGCAACGAGCGCAGGTGATCCTCATCCAGCGCTTTACCACCCCGCTCGGCCCGATGTTCGTCTGTGCGACGGAAAACGGCGTCTGCCTGCTTGAATTTGTCGACCGACGGGCTCTGGAAACAGAGTTCAGCGATATTCAGCGTCTGTTTGATGCGCGGATCATTGCTGGTGAAAATAGACATACGCGGCAGGCAGAAAAGGAATTAGGCGAGTATTTTGCCGGTACACGTCAGAGATTTACCCTGACACTGGATACCCCGGGAACGGCCTTTCAGCAACATGTCTGGCAGGCATTGGGCTGTGTGGGCTATGCCGGGGTAAGCCATTACGGTGGGATTGCTGCTCAGATGGGTAATTCGAAAGCCGTGCGCGCTGTTGCCAGCGCCACCGGCGCAAATCGTATTGCGATTGTTATCCCCTGCCACCGGATCATTGGCAAGGACGGTGCCATGACAGGCTACGGCGGCGGTATTGCGCGTAAAAAATGGTTGCTGGAACACGAAGCGAAATATCAGCAGAGTGCTGAATTACGTTAAGGTGCGGTCGCGGCTTCAAGGTTAATGAGGAAGGTCATGGCCGCCTCCCGATCGCTGAAACACATCCCGGCGCCTGGTTGCAGGCTGGCGCAGACTTTTGGGCGCAGCGGGGAGTCGAAAATTTTACACTTATAGTCGTCCGCCAGCTGTACACAACGCGTATTGGCCGGCTTGCCCTGTGGCATGCCGGGGATAGGACTTGAAATAGAGGGGGCGATACAGCACGCTCCGCAATCCGTACGGCATTCCATAATAACGACTCTCTGTTGGGTTAGCCGCCAAACTACCTGTTTTCCCCGTCAAACGCAAAACTCAGCGATTCCACTTGCCTGCAAAGGCCCTCGCGGGTACTTTGTCGCGATATTTTCGTTATTTTTAATTTACAGGATCCCACTGATGCCAAGAGCAAACGAAATCAAGAAAGGTATGGTGCTGAACTACAACGGCAAGCTGCTGATTGTAAAGAACATTGATATTCAGTCACCGAGCGCCCGCGGCGCAGCAACCCTTTACAAAATGCGTTTCTCCGATGTGCGCACCGGCCTGAAAGTCGAAGAGCGTTTCAAAGGCGACGATATCGTCGATACCGTGACCCTGACACGCCGTTTCGTTGACTTCTCTTATGTTGATGGCAACGAATACGTGTTTATGGATAAAGAAGACTACACGCCCTACACCTTCACGAAAGAGCAGATCGAAGAAGAGCTGCTGTTTATCCCGGAAGGCGGTATGCCGGATATGCAGGTACTGACCTGGGATGGCCAACTGCTGGCGCTGGAGCTGCCGCAGACCGTTGATCTGGAAATTGTTGAAACGGCACCCGGTATCAAAGGCGCGTCAGCAAGTTCACGCACCAAACCGGCAACCATGAGTACAGGTCTGGTGATTCAGGTTCCGGAATACCTGACCACCGGCGAAAAAATCCGCATTCATATCGAAGAAAGCCGTTATATGGGCCGCGCTGACTAAGTCAGCCATTAAGCGTAAAAAAGGACAGTGTAAACTGTCCTTTTTTTTATCTCTGCGTGAAACTCACAGATTACAACAGATCGCGGAACAGTGTTTTCTTGAGCGCCAGCTCCACGCCACGCACTTCAGCCATCCCTTTCAGGCGACCAATCGCGGAATAACCTGGATTGGTTTTCTTACGCAGATCATCGAGCATCTGATGACCGTGATCCGGACGGAACGGAATCGGGCGCAGATCGCCCGCTTTCTTACGACGCTGTTCTTCACTAAGGATCGCCGCCACAACGGATACCATATCCACATCGCCTTGCAGGTGCGCAGCTTCATGGAAGGTTTTCGGGTTATCTTCACGACAGGTAGAACGCAGGTGCGTGAAGTGAATACGATCGCCGAAAGTCTCAATCATATTCACCAAATCGTTATCGGCACGTACGCCATAGGAACCAGTGCACATGGTGAAACCATTATTGACGCTATCAACCGCATTTTTCAGCCAGTGCATGTCCTCAATGGTCGAGACAATACGCGGCAGGCCGAGGATTGGACGCGGCGGATCGTCCGGGTGTACCGCCAGACGTACGCCGACTTCTTCTGCTACAGCGACAATCGCACGCAGGAAGTAAGCCATATTTTCGCGCAACTGGTCTTTGTTAATACCATCGTATTCCGCCAGACGGGCACGGAACTGATCCAGCGTATACCCCTCTTCCGCACCAGGCAGGCCAGCAATAATATTGCGCGTCAGTTTTTCAATTTCCGCTGCGCTCATCGCTTCAAAATAGGCCTGCGCCTGCTGCTGTTCTTCTTCGGTGTAATCAGCCTGCGCGCCATCGCGCTTGAGGATATAAAGCTCAAACGCAGCAAAAGCAATCTGATCGAAACGCAGCGCTTTTGAACCGTCCGGCAGTTCGTATTCCAGATCGGTACGCGTCCAGTCGAGGATTGGCATAAAGTTGTAGCACACGGTATCGATGCCGCAGGCTGCCAGGTTGCGGATGCTTTGCTGATAGTTGGCAATCCAGGTGTCGTACTGTCCAGTGTGCGTTTTGATATCTTCATGCACTGGAATACTTTCGACCACCGACCAGGTCAGCCCTTTTTCAGCCAGCAATGCCTGACGCTGTTTGATTTCTTCTACCGGCCAGACCTGACCGTTTGGAATATGGTGCAGTGCCGTCACGACACCTGTTGCGCCAGCCTGGCGCACATCCTCTAATGAAACCGGATCGTTCGGTCCGTACCAACGCCAGGTTTGTTCCATCGTTTTCCCCTCAAAGTTGTTATACCAATACAGCAAAGATTATGACGACTACCATACATGTTTAACCGGGAGGGTCAAACACCGCCGTAGCAATGATTGATCCAGCTCACATTACCCGGATATTTCAGGCACACCAATTCAATTTGCTGTCATATAACTTTACACTGCACATTGTTAATTAATGGTTAAACAGGTGTATTTCAATGCAAACAATTGCCTCCGTCACGCTGCCTGAAACGGTGCAGTTACCCCAGTATGATCGCCGTTCATTACGTTCACGCATTGTTCATTTCGGTTTTGGCGCCTTTCACCGCGCACATCAGGCACTGTTGACTGACCGTGTGCTGAACGCGTTAGGGGGCGACTGGGGAATATGCGAAATCAGCCTGTTCAGCGGCGACCAGCTTATGACGCAATTGCGCGCGCAGGATCATTTGTACACTGTGCTGGAGAAAGGAGCCGAAGGTAATAACGCCTACGTTGTTGGCGTGGTTAACGAATGTCTCAATGCCAGACTGGACTCGCTGGCGGCCATTATTGAAAAATTTTGCGAACCGCAGGTGGCCATTGTTTCGCTGACTATCACCGAGAAAGGCTACTGCATCGACCCGGCAACCGGCAAACTGGACCTCACTCAGCCGCGCATTGCCCATGATCTGCAAAACCCAGGTGAACCGCACTCCGCACCGGGCATTCTGGTTGAAGCGCTCTCCCGTCGCCGTGAACGTGGCCTGCCCGCCTTTACCGTGTTGTCTTGCGACAATATTCCGGATAATGGCCATATTGTGAAAAATGCGGTGCTGGGTATGGCGCAAACTCGTTCCACTGAGCTGGCGCAGTGGATTGACACGCATGTCAGTTTCCCGTCAACCATGGTTGACCGTATCGTGCCGGCGGCTACCGACGAATCACTGGCGGAAATAGCCACTGAACTGGGTGTTGCCGATCCCTGTGCCATCAGCTGCGAGCCCTATATTCAGTGGGTCATTGAAGACAACTTTGTTGCCGGACGTCCACAATGGGAAGTGGCAGGCGTGCAACTGGTACAAGATGTTCGCCCGTGGGAACAGATGAAACTGCGAATGCTCAACGGAAGCCATTCCTTTCTGGCGTACCTCGGATATCTTGCCGGGTTTGCCCATATTAGCGACTGTATGCAGGATGACGTTTTTCGCCGTGCCGCACGCCAGTTGATGCTTGGCGAACAGGCCCCCACGCTTGGCATTACCGGTGTGGATCTCAACGCATACGCGGATAACCTGATTGCTCGTTTTTCCAACCCGGCACTTAAACACCGCACCTGGCAGATAGCGATGGACGGCAGCCAGAAACTGCCTCAGCGTATGCTGGATAGCGTGCGCGTACATTTGCAGCGTGAAAGCCACTGGCCGTTGCTGGCGCTTGGCGTGGCAGGCTGGATGCGCTATGTCAGCGGAACGGACGATGCGGGGGCGGCTATTGATGTGCGTGATCCCATGGCCGACAAGATACGCGCCATCGTCGATACCAGCAGTGAAAGGGAGCGCGTGGGAGCATTGCTGGCGCTCAGTGAAATCTTCGGTACAGATTTATCCACAGATCCGCGCTTCGTAGATGAGATCGAAAGTGCATGGCAACAATTGCGCACACAAGGGGCGCACCAGGCGGTACGTAAGGCTCTGCAAATTTAACATTTTCTGCCATTTAAAGGGGCGGAAAGTGCTTTATCCGCTCCTGCCCTTCTCTTTTTAGGCAATTTTCGTCAGGATTATTGCACTTGTTATTGTGCAAAATCGCGGAGTGAACGTGACGAAAACGAATCTGATTACTGGCTTTCTTGGCAGCGGGAAGACCACGTCCATTCTCCATATGCTGGCAAATAAAGATCCCAACGAGAAATGGGCCGTACTGGTCAATGAATTTGGGGAAGTTGGCATTGATGGCGCGTTACTGGCAGACAGCGGCGCTTTGTTAAAAGAGATCCCTGGCGGATGCATGTGCTGCGTGAACGGTCTGCCAATGCAGGTTGGCCTCAATACGCTACTGCGCCAGGGGAAACCCGATCGCTTACTGATTGAGCCTACTGGCCTTGGGCATCCAAAACAGATTCTCGACATGCTCACCGCCCCTGTCTATGAGCCGTGGATTGATCTGCGCGCTACCCTGTGTCTCCTCGACCCACGCCAGTTGCTGGACGAGAAAGCGGCTGGCAATGAAAACTTCCGCGATCAATTGGCGGCGGCTGACATTATTGTCGCTAATAAAGAAGACCGCGCCAGCGCCGCGAGCCAGCAAGCGCTGGAAGCATGGTGGCAGCAACATGGCGGCGATCGTCTTCGTCTCAACGCCACGCAGGGCAACATTCCCGTGTCGATACTGGATAATCCACGCCGCAATCTGCGCACACTTCCAGCCAGCGCCGAACATCACCACCACACCGGCGAAAAGAAAGGGCTGGCGGCGTTAAGTCTGCCTGAACATCAGCGCTGGCGACGCAGCCTGAATAGTGGCCAGGGCCACCATGCATGCGGCTGGATTTTTGACGCGGATACGCAGTTTGACACCATTGGTTTGCTTGAGTGGGCGCGTCTTGCGCCAGTGGAACGCGTCAAAGGTGTAATGCGTATTCCTGAGGGACTGGTGCGTATTAACCGGCAGGGAATGGACCTGCATATTGAGACGCAAAATGTCGCGCCGCCCGACAGCCGAATTGAACTCATCACGGCCAGCGAAGCGGACTGGAACGCCTTGCAGACCAGTTTGTTGAAGCTTCGTTTAGGTTAAGGGCACTACTGTTTTGCCCGTGTTGTTTAAAAATGGTTAAAGATGAAGACTCGTTTACCGCTTATTTTTTTGCTTAATATCGCTGGATTTGCGCTGTTCCTGTCCTGGTATATGCCAGCCAATCATGGATTCTGGTTTCCACTGGACGCAGCAATTTTCCACTTCTTTAATGACGGCCTCGTTGAGAGCCGAACCTTCCTGTGGCTGGTCGCGCTGACCAACAACCGCGCCTTTGACGCCTGCTCGCTTATTGCGATGGGCTGCCTGATGCTCTCTTTCTGGTTGCGTGAAGACCGCGACGGACGTCGCCGTATTCTCATCATTGGCCTGACGATGTTGCTGTTCGCGGTGGTTATTAATCAGCTCGCGCAATTACTTATTCCCGTAAAACGCGAAAGCCCGACACTATTTTTTAGCGGCATTCATCGGGTCAGCGAATTACTGAATTTCCCGACCAAGGACGCCTCCAAAGACAGTTTCCCGGGCGATCATGGCATGATGTTGCTTATTTTTTCTGCGATCATGTTGCGGTATTTCGGTAAAAAAGCGTTCGGCATTGCCCTGATTATATTTGTGGTTTTCGCCTTCCCGCGCGTGATGATTGGCGCGCACTGGTTTACCGATATTGCCGTTGGTTCCCTTTCTGTGGCGCTGATTGGTCTGCCATGGTGCCTGATGACACCACTTAGCGACAAAATTATTAGCCTGTTCAATCGTTACCTACCGGGCAAATAAACAACTTTTAAACACTTTAATAACACGATTGAACGGAAATCATCAGGGATCGTTTTCGATCCCTGACGCAAATTTGCCAAAAATTGGCCTTTTCTGTCATCAACCGGTCATAACAATTACTATCCAAATTAGCGATTTGCATGATTTTTAACCCAAATTGCCGATTTTTTAGCCATTCCTGATAATTAACTTTCTGTATCAGATTTTCTTATAAAAAATCACATAAAAGCGCTCGCAATAGCCGAGGTGATAGGGTAATCTCGGGTCTGCTTTGAGCAAATGAGCGATTATTTTCATAAAGAATAAATTTGTGCGTTCACCCACAGATTTGACCACTGGTAATTGTCTCATTGCATACAGCTAATTACTCTCGCTGCGTTGGCATTTTTTATAACGATATTTATCGTTAAGGACTTCAAGGGAAAATAATTAACATGGTCAAATCTCAGCCGATTTTGAGATATATCTTGCGGGCGATTCCCGCGGTAGCAGTGGCGGTTCTGTTATCAGCTTGTTCAACAAATACCGCGAAAAACATGCATTCTGAGACGCATGCTGTGGGCGAAGATATCTCTTCACTGCAAGCCTCTCAGGATGAATTTGAAAATATGGTGCGTAATCTGGATGTGAAAAATCGCATCCTCGATCAATATGCTGACTGGAAGGGTGTGCGTTACCGTTTAGGCGGCGACACCAAAAAAGGTATTGATTGTTCCGGCTTCGTCCAGCGCACTTTCCGTGAGCAGTTTGGTTTAGAATTACCACGTTCAACCTACGAACAGCAGGAAATGGGTAAATCGGTATCACGCACCAGTTTGCGTACCGGTGACCTGGTGTTGTTCAGAGCAGGGTCAACGGGTCGCCATGTCGGCATCTACATTGGCAATAACCAGTTTGTCCATGCTTCGACCAGTAGTGGTGTGGTGATTTCCAGCATGGATGAACCGTACTGGAAGAAGCGCTACAACGAAGCGCGCCGTATATTGTCCCGTAGCTAACGCATGTTTTCGCCAGTTATCCCTTGGCTGGCGCGAAACGATAAAAGAACACTGCCCCGGCGGTGTTTTTTTATACCCATTTTTCTTGCATGTTTATATGTCTCATTCCACCTTTCCAGGCTATATTCCAGGAAATCAGACAGTTCAAACGCCTGGCTTTTTCCGCTCAAACTCGCCAGATATGGATATAAGTGATGTTGACCCGCACCTTTTCCGCAAGCCGGAAAATTCTTCTGTTTAGCCTTCTGGTCGGTCTCTTCGCGGCTATTGCCGTTAGCGGGATTCAAATTTTAGTCGTTCAGAAGAAACATGAACAAAAGATGAATGCCGTACTCGCGGGTATGCAGCACTGGCTCACAGACTATTTTAGCGATATCAAAACCACCGCAGAGGCGCTCCAGCCGCTAACACTGAATGAGTGCTCGGAAGTCACCAGCGAGTTGACTTCGCGTGCCGCTTTTAGCATGAATGTCCGCGCGTTTTTATTAATCAAAAACAATAACGCTTTTTGTTCTTCCGCTACGGGAGAGATGAATGTACCGATGAAGGATCTCTTGCCGGAAGTTGATCTGAACAAAGACTTTGATATGGTTATCTTACCCGGTACGCCAATGATGCCGGATAAACCTGCGATTGCAATGTGGTTCCGCAGCACCTTGCTTGATGATCGTGGTGTTTTTGTGTCACTGAATGTGAACCTCACCCCTTTCCTGCTTTATACCTCACAACAACAAGAGCTGACCGGTATTGGCCTCGCTATTGGCAACAACGCGATCTCCACTTTTTCGACAGGTCTTGTTGATCTGCGTAACCTGAAAACCGCACCGTTTCGCACGGCTCATCTTGCTGGCTTTCCGCTGACCATTCATCTTTATACCGAGACATGGAAGTCCGAAGACGTACAGTTTGCCCTGCTGTTTGGCGGCATGGTGGGTACACTTGCGGGCTTGCTGACAGCCTGGTATCTGTATATCCGCATGCGTCCTGGCAAAGAGATCCTGACCGCAATTAAACAGGATCAGTTTTATGTGGTGTATCAGCCAGTAGTTGATTCCAGTGAACTGCGTGTGCGCGGTGTCGAGGTGCTGATGCGCTGGAAGCACCCCACCGCCGGTGAGATCCCTCCAGATGCGTTTATCCAGTATGCCGAGGCGCAACAGCTGATCGTGCCGCTGACGCTGCATCTGTTTAAGCTTATTGCCCACGATGCGCCAGTCTTGCAAACGCTGCTGCCACAGGGGGCTAAACTGGGTATTAACATCTCGCCCGGCCATTTGCATGCCGAAAGCTTTGCTGAGGATATTCGAAAGTTTACTCGCTCACTTCCGGAGGACTATTTCCGTCTGGTGCTGGAGATCACTGAGCGGGATATGTTACGCCAGAGTGAGGCGTTGAAATTATTTCAGTGGCTGCATGATGAAGGCTATGAAATTGCCATTGATGATTTCGGCACTGGTCACAGCGCACTTATCTATCTTGAACGCTTTACCGTTGATTATCTCAAAATCGATCGCGGCTTTGTGAACGCTATCGGCACCGAAACCGTCACGTCTCCAGTGCTTGATGCGGTGCTGACGCTGGCGAAACGCCTGAATATGGCCACGGTAGCAGAAGGTGTCGAAACACCGGAACAGGCTCGCTGGCTGCGGGAACATGGTGTTAATTTTATGCAGGGTTACTATTTCAGCCGCCCGATGACGCTTGAACAGTTCACGGTGTGGCATTGCCCGCAGTTTTCATCACGACTATAGGCCGTTAATTATTTCACAACGGGCGCACCCTCCCTTATTATTCAATGAGAAAACGTTGGTGCGCCCGGAGCGCCACAGGTAAAGGATCCCGCCCGATGAAGTTTGTGCGCCTGTTTATTTTGAATTTGCTGCTGGTTGGCGCCGTTACCCATGCGCAAACCATTAAAGAGAGTTATGCGTTTGCCGTTATCGGTGAGCCTAAATACGCCATTAATTTCTCACATTTTGATTATGTGAATCCCGCTGCGCCTAAAGGCGGCAATATTACGCTTTCGTATCTCGGCACCTTCGATAGCTTCAACCGCTTTGCACTGCGCGGTAACGCTGCCGTGCGCACCGAGTCGCTCTATGACAGCCTGTTTACTACCTCTGACGATGAACCCGGCAGCTACTATCCATTGATTGCTGAGGTGGCCCGCTACGCCGATGATTATTCATGGGTCGAGGTCTCAATCAACCCACGCGCCACCTTCCACGACGGTTCACCTATCCGGGCCAGTGATGTGGCATTCACGTTCAATAAGTTTATGACCGAAGGGGTGCCGCAATTCCGTCTGATCTATAAGGGAACCACGGTCAAAGCGATTTCGCCGTTAACGGTGCGTATCGAACTGGGCGAACCGGGCAAAGAGAATATGCTTAGCCTGTTATCTCTGCCGGTTATGCCTGAAAAATTCTGGAAAGATCATAAGCTCAGCGACCCGTTATCTTCTCCTCCCCTCGGTAGCGGACCTTATCGCATCACCAGCTGGCGAATGGGCCAATATGTAACTTATTCCCGCGTAAAGGACTACTGGGGGGCAACGCTACCGGTCAATCGCGGACGCTGGAATTTCGACAGTATACGCTATGACTATTACCTGGATGACAATGTCGCCTTTGAGGCCTTTAAAGCCGGCGCGTTCGATATGCGCACCGAAGGCAGCGCAAAAAACTGGGCGACGCGCTATATCGGCAGCAATTTCGACCGCGGCTATATCATTAAAGATGAGCAGCAAAACACCTCCGCGCAGGATACCCGTTGGCTGGCGTTCAATATCCAGCGCCCGGTGTTTAGCGACCGCCGGGTACGTGAAGCTGTCTCGCTGGCTTTTGACTTCGAGTGGATGAACAAGGCGCTGTTTTATAACGCCTACAGCCGCACCAACAGCTATTTTCAGAACACTGAATATGCTGCGCGCAATTATCCGGATGCCGCGGAGTTGACGCTACTGGCGCCAATGAAAGCCGATCTGCCGCCGGAGGTTTTCACCTCTATTTATACCCCGCCCGTATCCAAAGGCGACGGCTATGACCGGGAAAACCTGCTGAAAGCCAGCGAGCTACTCAAGCAGGCAGGTTGGGAAATGAAAGACCAGAAGCTGGTGAACACCCGGACCGGTAAACCTTTCGTTTTCGAGATGCTGCTGCCTTCTGGCGGAAACAATCAGTGGGTGCTGCCGTTTCAGCACAACCTGGCACGACTGGGTATTACGATGGAAGTCCGTCAGGTCGATAACTCGCAGATAACCAATCGTCTACGCACCCGTGATTACGACATGATGCCACGCGTCTGGCGGGCCATGCCCTGGCCCAGTTCCGATCTGCAAATCTCCTGGAGTTCGCAATATATCGATTCAACCTATAACTCTCCAGGCGTGAAAAGCCCGGTACTGGATAAACTGATCGCGCAAATTATCCAGGCACAGGGAGATAAGCAAAAACTGCTGCCGCTGGGGCGGGCGCTCGACCGGGTGCTGACGTGGAATTATTACATGTTGCCCATGTGGTACATGGCAGCCGATCAGGTGGCCTACTGGGACAAATTTTCGATGCCAGGTATTCGCCCCGTCTATTCACTCGGTTTTGACACCTGGTGGTATGACGTGAACAAAGCGGCAAAACTGCCCGCAGACAGACGCTAAGGAGACAGAATGGGCGCCTATTTTATTCGACGCTTATTGCTGATCATTCCCACCTTGTGGGCGATTATCACCATTAACTTTTTCATCGTGCAGATTGCCCCGGGTGGGCCGGTCGATCAGGCCATTGCAGCGATTGAGTTCGGTAACCAGAGCGGTTTACCAGGTACGACGGTCGAGGGCGGCGGCGCCACACACGCCCGTACCGGTATCGGCAGCGCCACCAGCAACGACAGCCACTATCGCGGCGGACGTGGGCTTGATCCGGAAGTGATTGCTGAAATCACCAAACGCTACGGTTTCGACAAACCGATTCATGAGCGTTATTTCAAAATGCTCTGGGATTATGTCCGATTCGACTTCGGTAATAGCCTGTTCCGCAGTGCCTCAGTGCTACAGCTGATCAAAGAAAGCCTGCCGGTTTCCGTCACGCTTGGACTGTGGGGAACGCTGATCATCTACCTTGTGTCCATTCCACTTGGGATCCGCAAAGCGGTCTATAACGGTAGCCGGTTCGACGTCTGGAGCAGCGCTTTTATTATTATTGGCTATGCAATACCCGCATTCCTGTTTGCTATTTTGCTAATTGTCTTTTTTGCGGGCGGGAGCTATTACGATATCTTTCCACTACGCGGGCTGGTTTCGTCGAACTTCGACACCCTGCCCTGGTACGGTAAGGTAACGGATTACCTGTGGCATATCACCCTGCCTGTGCTGGCTACCGTTATCGGCGGCTTTGCGGCCCTGACCATGCTGACCAAGAACTCATTTATGGATGAGATACGCAAGCAGTATGTGGTCACCGCGCGTGCAAAAGGCGTCAGCGAAAGCAGAATTATGCGCAAGCATGTGTTTCGTAACGCTATGTTGTTGGTTATCGCAGGCTTCCCGGCTACTTTTATCAGCATGTTTTTTACCGGCTCGCTGCTTATTGAAGTCATCTTCTCGCTTAATGGTCTGGGGCTTTTGGGCTACGAGGCTACCGTCTCACGCGATTACCCGGTGATGTTCGGCACACTTTATATTTTCACGCTTATCGGCCTGTTGCTGAATATTCTCAGCGATATCAGTTACACGCTGGTCGACCCGCGCATCGATTTCGAGGGACGCTGATGTTTCAATTAAGCTACGTCAATCAGACTCGCTGGGCGCGTTTTCGCCATAATCGCCGCGGCTTTTGGTCGCTGTGGATTTTTCTGCTGATCTTTTTATTCAGCCTGTTTGCCGAACTGATCGCAAATGATAAACCGCTACTGGTGCATTACAAGGGAAGCTGGTATGTGCCCGTCATTTTCGACTACAGCGAGAGTGAGTTCGGCGGTCCGTTTGCTACGCAAGCGGATTATCAGGATCCCTGGCTGCAGCAGCAAATTGCGCAACATGGCTGGATGATTCAGGCCCCCATCCGCTTCGGCGCGCGCAGTATCAACTACGCCACCACTCAGCCTTTCCCCTCGCCGCCCTCGAAGCAGAACTGGTTGGGTACCGATGCCAACGGCGGTGATGTGCTGGCGCGTATCCTCTACGGAACGCGTATTTCATTGCTGTTTGGCTTAATGTTGACGCTCTGCTCCTGTGTCATCGGCGTCATCGCAGGTGCACTCCAGGGTTATTACGGCGGAAAAATCGATCTGTGGGGCCAGCGCTTTATTGAGGTCTGGTCCGGCATGCCAACGCTGTTCCTGATAATTCTGCTCTCCAGCGTCGTACAGCCTGGTTTCTGGTGGCTGCTGGCCATTACGGTGCTGTTCGGCTGGATGAGTCTGGTCGGTGTAGTGCGCGCTGAGTTTCTGCGTACGCGAAATTTCGACTATATCCGCGCGGCGCAGGCGCTGGGGGTAAACGATCGCAGTATTATGCTGCGCCATATGCTGCCTAATGCGATGGTCGCCACGCTGACCTTCCTGCCGTTTATTTTGTGCAGCTCGATTTCCACCCTGACCTCGCTGGATTTCCTTGGCTTCGGTTTGCCGCTGGGTTCGCCGTCGCTCGGTGAATTATTGCTGCAGGGGAAGAACAATCTGCAGGCGCCCTGGCTGGGTATCGCGGCGTTTTTGTCCGTGGCAGTATTGCTGTCGCTGTTAATTTTTATTGGTGAAGCGGTGCGCGACGCCTTCGACCCTAACAAGGCGGTATAAGATGACACCTCCCCTGTTACGTATTGATTCCCTGTCTATCGCTTTTCGTCAGCAGGAGACGCAGCGCACGGTGGTGGATTCGCTTTCTCTGCAAATTGAGGCGGGTGAAACACTGGCGCTGGTTGGCGAATCCGGCTCCGGCAAAAGCGTGAGCGCATTGTCGATCCTGCGTCTGTTGCCCACTCCGCCCGCAGTCTATCCGCAGGGCGATATCCTCTTCCATGGAGAAAGCCTGCTGCATGCCAGCGAGAAAACCTTACGCCAGGTACGCGGCAATAAAATTGCGATGATTTTTCAGGAACCGATGGTGTCGCTAAACCCACTGCATAGCGTGGAAAAGCAGCTTTATGAGGTCTTATCGCTTCACCGGGGAATTCGTCGGGAGGCCGCCCGCGCCGAGATACTGACCTGTCTGGACCGGGTGGGTATCCGCAATGCCCGTCAGCGTCTGGGGGATTTCCCCCACCAGCTTTCCGGTGGCGAACGCCAGCGCGTGATGATTGCTATGGCGCTACTCACCCGTCCCGAGCTATTGATTGCCGATGAACCCACTACTGCACTGGATGTGACAGTGCAGGCGCAAATTCTGACGCTACTGCGCGAACTGCGTCAGGAGCTGAACATGGGGCTTCTGTTTATCACGCATAACCTGAACATCGTGCGCAAACTGGCGGACAACGTTGCCGTGATGCAAAACGGTCTGTGCGTCGAGCAGAACAGCGCCAGCGCTCTGTTTGCCGCGCCGGCCCACCCCTATACTCAGCGCCTGTTGAACAGCGAGCCCGCAGGCGAGCCGGTTCCGCCAGACCCGCAGGCACCTGTGTTACTGCGCGTGGATAATCTTGGCGTCAGTTTTCCGATCCGCAAAGGTATCTTTAAACGCGTGGTGGGCGAAAACCGGGTGGTCAACAATATCAGCTTCACCCTGCGCGCAGGAGAAACGCTGGGGCTGGTTGGGGAGTCGGGTTCCGGGAAAAGCACCACCGGGCTTGCCCTGTTGCGCCTGATTGCTTCGCAGGGCGCCATCACCTTTGGCGATAGCCCTCTACATACATGGAACCGCAAACAGATGTTACCGGTGCGCCACCGTATTCAGGTGGTCTTTCAGGATCCGAACTCATCGCTTAATCCACGGCTTAACGTTCAGCAGATTATCGAAGAGGGATTACTGGTACACCAGCCTGCGTTAACGCGCGAAGCGCGAGAGGCTGAGGTCATCAGAGTAATGAAGGAGGTCGGTCTGGATCCGGAAACCCGCCGCCGTTTCCCGGGCGAGTTTTCAGGCGGTCAACGCCAGCGTATTGCCATAGCCCGGGCATTGATACTGAAACCTGAGCTGATCATTCTGGATGAACCCACCTCTTCTCTTGATCGCACGGTACAGGCGCAGATACTCGCCTTACTGAAATCGCTCCAGCAGACGCACCATCTGGCTTATATTTTTATCAGTCATGATTTGCAGGTAGTGCGCGCGTTATGCCATCAGGTGATTGTGCTGAAACAGGGAGAGGTGGTTGAACAGGGAGAGTGCCACCGCGTGTTTAGCGCGCCGCAGCAGGACTATACGCGCCAGCTTTTATCACTAAGCTGACGCTCAGAAAGGATTCTGACTGGTGAAGGGTTCGGCGATCGCGACGCCAAAGTTTTTCAGGCGGCAGGTCGCTGCAAACTCATCCTGGCAGCTAACAAACAGACATGGTTCACCTTCGCATTCCACGATGGAGCAATCCACTTCGATGTCACTCAGCGCCTGACTTAGCTTATGCATAACCGGCCACGCGCTATCGCCATCCGGGCTCAATAATTTCAGCGCTACAAGAGTGCCTTCCGCGTCATCGTCATTTTGCGGAATCGGTTCAACCCTGGCGCCTGCAAAACCATCGAGCCAGCGGTAGCACTGGGGTAAACGGTGGATGATGGAGAGTTGTAATGTATTCACTTTCTGTCCCCGGAAGTACCAATCACTTCACAAATATTTCACATTTATATTAACACATTATTGACAAATCGTCTCGTCAGCGGCAGATAAAACGCTAAATGCCATACTGTATGCGGGTTACCGGTTCATTTATCAGGTTTTTATCGATGAACCTCTGCCCTTTTTTCGGCTATATGTACCCGTTTCTGAGATCTAACTCAACCTATTTTACTACAATGATGTGACTTTTTACACAAACGGATTTTACATAAAATAAACAAACATGTCCGAATGTATGTCTGGTTTGGTTGATATGCATCAAAAAAGGGGGCATTTCTGCCCCCCTTCTGTTGAAAGGTTACGCCAGTTTTTTGCCGCGGCTGGCGTAGAGGTAGAAGAGAACAGAGCTGGTCGCGCAGAAGGTGATTGACCAAATCATTGGCCATGCTGAATTAAACGACGAGACAGAAAGCAGCGCGCCGACAATTGCGCCAATACCAAAACGAAACGTGCCGGCAAGCGACGAAGCGGTTCCTGCCATATGGGGAAACTCATCGAGAATAACCGCCATCGCGTTCGACGACACCAGCGAAACACAGCCGACGAAAGCAGCCACGCCCACAACCAGCGACCAGAAACCTGCGCCGAGCAGTGCTGTGATGACCATCCACAGCGCCATCACAAACTGCACCCACAGCCCGCTACGAAACATGTTGAGCGCACCAACACGGCGGACAAAGCGCCCGTTAATGATGGTCATCAGGAATAAAAACACAATGTTCAGTGCGAAATAGTAACCAAAGTCTTGTGGCGAAACATGGTTAATTTCGATGTAGACAAATGGTCCTGCGCTCAGGAAAGAGAACATCCCGGCAAAGCTAAAGCCACTTGCCAGCATATAACTAAGCACACGTTTATGGCGAAACAGAGATGCAAAATTGCCCACTGTCGTGCGCAAATGGAACGGCTGACGGCGCCCGGGCGGCAGGGTTTCACGAATAAACACGGTAATCATCACCGAAACCAGCAAGCCCGCCACCGCCAGGATCCAGAAGATCACATGCCAGCTAAACCATTTCAGCACTGCCCCGCCAATCATTGGAGCAAGCAATGGCGCTATGGTGGTCACCAGCATGACAAACGACATCATCCGCGAAAACTCTTCGCGCGGATACATGTCGCGCATCAGGGCATTAATCACCACGCTGGCTGCGGCTGCCGCCAGACCATGAAAGAAGCGCATGGTAATCAGTTGATCGATACTTTGTGCCAGCGCGCAGGCCCCGGCCGCTGCGGCAAAAATCAGCGTACCGCCGAGGATCACAGGCTTACGCCCGATGCTGTCTGCCATCGGGCCATAAATCAGTTGTCCCAACGCAAAGCCCAGAATGTAGGTACTCAGCGTCATTTGTGCGCTGCCCGCCGGTACGCCAAATTGCCCGGCAATCACCGGGAGCGCGGGCAGATACATATCAATAGATAACGGCATCAACATGGCCAGCAGGCCAAGAATAATCACAATACTCAGTGATGAGTGTGGCCTGTTGGTCACAAGAAGCTCCTGTAAGTTAACGCGCAGGCAAACCGACGCTGGCAATCTCTTCTTCTGTCAGTGCGCGGTACTCTCCCGGCGCCAGATCGTCGTCGAGGGTAATCGCGCCGATACGTTCACGATGTAATCCGATAACGTGGTTGCCTACCGCGGCAAACATACGTTTTACCTGGTGATAGCGCCCTTCGCTGATGGTTAAACGTACCTGCGTCGGGGTGATCACTTCGAGCTGCGCCGGTTGGGTCAGATCTTTCTCGTTATGTAACTGAACACCTTTGGCAAAGCGTTCCGCTGTATCTTCTGCCACTGGCGACTCCAGATCGACCAGATAGGTTTTCTCGCAGTGATGACGCGGTGAGGTAATACGGTGCGACCACTGTCCATCGTCGGTCATCAACACCAGTCCCGTGGTATCGATATCCAGCCGCCCCGCAGCATGCAGTTTGTGTGCTACTGGCTCATCGAGAAAATAGAGTATCGTCGGATGATCGGGATCGTCCGTAGAACAAACATAGCCCTGTGGTTTATTGAGCATGAAATAACGGGGGCCGGTCTGTTGAGCCAGTGCGTTACCCTCATACTCCACCTCGTGTTCCGGGAGTAATTTGAACGCGGCATCTCTGACAATTTCGCCGTCTACGGTAATGTGACTGGCGCGGATTTGACGTCCGGCAATAGCACGGCTTACGCCGAGTTGCTGAGCGATAAACTTATCAAGTCGCATGAAGTTGTTTTGCCTGTATGGTGCTGGGAGCAGGACTTTCGTCCTTAAGAAGACTCAGGTGATTTACGCCTGTCAGTATAGCGGTCATTCTACACCGCTCAAGGGAAAGATTCGTGGCATACTTGTGACATGATGTTGTTACGCCATAAAAAGCATGACTTTTACCTTACGCCCATATCAACGCGAAGCGGTAGACGCTACCCTCGCCCACTTTCGCCACCACGATGAACCGGCGGTGATTGTCCTGCCCACCGGTGCGGGCAAAAGCCTGGTTATTGCTGAACTGGCAAGGGTGGCGCGCGGGCGCGTGCTGGTGCTCGCCCACGTTAAAGAACTGGTCGCACAAAATCACGCGAAATATCTCGCTCTGGGTCTGGAGGCGGATATCTACGCCGCTGGCCTCAAGAGTAAACAGAGTGAGGGCAAAGTGGTGTTTGGCAGCGTACAGTCCGTTGCCCGCAACCTTGACCATTTTCAGGGGGAGTTTTCACTGCTGATTGTCGATGAGTGCCACCGCATCAGCGACGATGACGAAAGCCAGTATCAGCAAATCTTACAGCACCTGCGCAAAGTGAATCCCCGCGTAAGGCTGCTTGGCCTGACCGCAACGCCCTTTCGTCTGGGGAAAGGCTGGATTTACCGTTTTCATTATCACGGCATGGTTCGGGGCGATGAAAAAGCGCTTTTCCGCGACTGCATTTATGAGCTTCCGCTGCGCTACATGATCAAGCATGGCTATCTGACGCCACCAGAACGGCTCGACATGCCCGTGGTGCAGTATGATTTCAGCCGCCTGCAGGCACAGAGTAACGGCCTGTTCAGCGAAGCGGATCTGAACCGTGAACTGAAAAAACAAAAACGCGTCACGCCGCATATCATCAGCCAGATTGTTGAGTTCTCAGAAAGCCGCAAAGGGGTGATGATTTTTGCCGCGACCGTAGAACATGCCCGTGAAATTACCGGACTGTTGCCAGCCGGCGAAGCGGCGCTGATTACTGGCGAAACGCCTGGTCCGCAGCGTGATGAACTTATTGAGGCGTTTAAAGCGCAACGTTTTCGCTATCTGGTGAACGTGTCGGTACTTACTACCGGCTTCGATGCGCCACATGTCGATTTGATTGCCATCCTGCGCCCGACGGAATCCGTCAGCCTGTATCAGCAAATTGTTGGCCGCGGCCTGCGATTGTTTCCCGGCAAAACCAGTTGCCTGATTCTCGATTACGCCGGGAATCCGCACGATCTCTACGCCCCGGAAGTGGGTGCCCCGAAAGGAAAAAGCGATAACGTACCCGTGCAGGTGTTTTGCCCGGCCTGCGGCTTTGCCAATACGTTTTGGGGAAAAACCACGGCGGATGGCACTTTAATTGAACATTTTGGTCGCCGCTGTCAGGGCTGGTTTGAGGACGATGACGGTCAACGGGAACAGTGTGACTATCGTTTCCGCTTTAAAAATTGCCCCCAGTGTAATACCGAAAACGACATTGCCGCTCGCCGCTGTCGGAGCTGCGACACCATTCTGGTCGATCCGGACGATATGCTTAAAGCGGCGCTGAAACTCAAAGACGCGTTGGTCCTGCGCTGTAGCGGAATGGACTTACAGCACGGCGCGGATGACAAAGGCGAGTGGCTCAAAATTACCTACTACGATGAAGATGGCGCAGATGTCAGCGAACGCTATCGCCTGCATACCCCCGCCCAGCGTACCGCCTTTGAGCAGCTCTTTATCCGCCCGCACACCCGTACGCCCGGTGTGCCGTTACGCTGGATCGTTGCCGCCGATATTCTCGCCAGGCAGGCGCTGTTACGACACCCTGACTTTGTTGTGGCACGCAAAAAAGGCCAGTACTGGCAGGTGCGAGAGAAAGTATTCGATTATGAGGGGCGCTTTCGCCGCGCCAATGAGTTACGCGGCTAAGTTCATATCAGTGCGGCTTGTAACAGAGGGGGGATACGGGTATAATCCCGCCCGCTTTTGCATCCGCAGAGCAGATCACTTGCCTGTTGCTGGGTCGCCTGTAGCAGGAACTATTGAAGAGAGTTTTAAATGTCTACTATTAACGCAGAAGTACGTAAAGAGCAGGGTAAGGGTGCGAGCCGCCGCCTGCGCGCAGCTAACAAATTCCCGGCTATCGTTTACGGTGGGAATGAAGCTCCGGTTGCTATCGAACTGGACCACGACCAGCTGTGGAACATCCAGGCTAAAGCTGAATTCTATAGCGAAGTTCAGACCCTGGTTATCGATGGCAAAGAAGTAAAAGTGAAAGTTCAGGCTGTACAGCGTCACGCTTACAAACCGAAACTGACTCACATCGACTTCGTTCGCGCTTAATCGCTAACGAGTGTTGAGAAAAACCCCGCCATGCGGGGTTTTTTTATATCTCATCAAATTCGATTAACGGCCTACCTGTTCGCGGATCGTCTGGCTCTGCCCGTACATCATCACGCTTAAGCTGATTGAGTAATGCCCTCTGGCGAACCGATGCGCTCTCTGGCATCCATGGCAAAATACGTACCGGGATGACCTGCCCCTCACTCAAAGCATCAAACATCTTTTCGTTGCTTATCAGATCCGCGCACTGCCACGTCCGGCCATCAAACTGAAAGTCAAACCAGAGAGTAAACGCCAACTCTTCAATATGCTCACGACGGGAGTATCGTTCGAAGTCGTACTGAATATTGGTCTTTTCCCGCGTTTTGCGTACCAGTGTCGCATTCAGGTTCAGCCCAAAACGCTTGAGCTGCCCTTTCTGATAATAGTAACTGACGCTGCTCAGGGTCGATTTGAAGGCAAAACCGATGAGAAAAAGCCCCACGCACAGAAATACACCACCGAGGAGCCCGGGCATAAAGCGCCCGTCGCTGCGACTAAAGATAAACAGCGACGCGACGCTGAACAGCATACCTGAGGCACAAACCGCCACAAAAACAATAATGTGCTTACGCAATACCTGTCGCAGCAATGCTATATCGACAGGCGGTTTCTGGCGTATTCCTTCACGCACAGTGCGGTCAGTTGCCACCGGTTCTGCGCTGCAGTTGATCGCGCAGATTCGGCGGTGTGCCCTTAATGGTCAACGTATCAGTCGCCGGATCCCAAAAAATACGCTCGCCCAACAGCAAAGCATCGAAGTTAATGGTTAACCCACCACCACTGCCGGCATATTTGGTTAACTGACGCAGCGTACTGCGATCCGCCGGGAAGCTCTCTTCAAGCTCATAGCCCTGCCCCGCGGTAAACTCTTCAAAGCTAACTTCGCTTACGCCCGCCAGCTCTTTTGACAATGACGCCAGTTCAATCTCTTCGCCAGCCTGCAACTGTTCATTACAGTAGGTGTAGACCTGCTGGCGAACATCCTGACGTTCTGATTTATCGAGCTGCGCCTGTGCGGTAAAGTCATCCACCGCCTGCAACAATCCACGGTTCTGCGCTTTGGCGTTTAGCCCTTCGGTTGCACCGAGGAAATCCATGAAAAAGTCAGAAACCTTGCGTCCAACGCGCCCTCTGAGGAAGGTCAAATAACGCGTCGATTGCGGGTTGGTTTCCCACTCGGTTAAATCAACACGCGCTACGATATCCGCATGGTTGATATCGAGATAATGTGTCGCGCTGATGTCCAGTTGCTCATTAACACGCATACTGCTTAAATTATTCAGCACAGCGACCAGCAGGTACTCTACCGCCAGATAACGATAATGGCAGAACAGCACAATGCCACCGTCCGCAAAGGGGTATTTTGCCAGTTCATCACGTAAGCGCCCCGTTGCCGCACGGCTGAACGCGAGAAAATCTTCCTCGCCCTGACGCTGAAGGCGTAATGCCTGCGCCAGTTCGCTGTCGTCGTTAAACAGGCCGTAGGCTTTACTTTTCGCGCTGTAAACCCGGTGTAACTCGGCGACCATCTCCTCAACGGGAGCGGTCGGTTCCAGCAAAGATTCGCGCAACACCAGTTCAAGGTTTTGCTCATCGCGCTTGATAAGCTGGTGCAGGGCAATCTGGTTGATGTCCAGACTCATGATAAACTCTCCTTTTAGACCGGGCGGTATTCAACCACCACGCAAGCAACTGTGCAACTGCTGATAAAAAAGCAGAAAAAAAGCCATTGCTACGGTAATATGTTGCCCTTTATGAATAACTGATTTCGATTTATGCCACAAAATTCCCGCTACAGTGATGAACACGTTGAACAACTGCTAAGTGAGCTGGCCAACGTGCTGGAAAAACACAAGTCTCCGACCGACCTTTCCCTGATGGTTCTGGGGAACATGGTGACGAACTTGATCAATACCAGCATCGCACCTGCTCAACGCCAGGCCATCGCAAAATCTTTCGCCCAGGCACTGCAGTCGTCCGTTAATGACGATAAAGCGCATTAAGGTAAACAGCGACAAGTTATGGTGACTCATCGTCAGCCCTACCGTGAAAAAGTCTCCCAGATGGTAAGCTGGGGGCACTGGTTCGCCCTGTTCAATATTTTATTGTCCATTGTGGTCGGTAGTCGCTATCTGTTTGTTGCCGACTGGCCGACAACGCTTGCCGGGCGGATATACTCTTACCTGAGCGTGGTCGGTCATTTCAGTTTCCTGGTGTTCGCCACCTACCTGCTGATTTTATTTCCCCTCACCTTTGTGGTGATGTCCCAGCGCCTGATGCGGTTCCTTTCCGTTATTCTGGCGACCACAGGGATGACGCTGTTACTTATCGATAGCGAAGTTTTTACCCGTTTTCACCTGCATCTCAATCCCATCGTCTGGGAACTGGTAATTAACCCCGACCAGAATGAGACGGCGCGTGACTGGCAACTGATGTTTATCGGCGTGCCGGTTATCCTGCTCGTTGAGATGCTGTTTGCCACCTGGAGCTGGCAAAAACTTCGCAGTCTGACCCGGCGGCGGCGCTACGCAAAACCGGTGGCAGGGTTCTTTTTCGTTGCCTTTATTGCCACCCACGTTATGTATATCTGGGCGGATGCTAACTTCTATCGCCCCATCACCATGCAGCGTGCAAACCTGCCTCTCTCCTACCCGATGACGGCACGCCGCTTCCTGGAGAAACATGGTCTGTTGGATGCTCAGGATTATCAGCGACGCCTGATTGAACAGGGTAGCCCGGAAGCCGTTTCGGTACAGTATCCATTGAGCGATTTACGTTATCTGGATATGGGATCCGGGCAAAACGTTCTGCTGATTACCGTTGATGGCCTGAATTACTCTGGTTACGAAAAACAGATGCCAGCGCTTGCTGCGTTTGCGGAACAGAACGTGACATTCACGCAGCATATGAGTTCCGGCAACACGGCGGACAGCGGCTACTTTGGCCTGTTTTACGGTATTTCGCCAGGTTACATGGACGGGGTGCTGTCGGCACGCGTGCCTGCTGCGCTCATATCTGCGCTCAATCAGCAAGGTTATCAGTTAGGCCTGTTCTCTTCCGACGGGTTCAGCAGCGCGTTGTATCGTCAGGCATTGCTTTCGGATTTCTCGCTTCCTGCGGCAAAAACACAGACGGACGCTCAAACTGCCGATCAATGGATTGACTGGCTGGGCCATTATGCTCAGGACGATAATCGCTGGTTCTCCTGGGTGGCGTTGAACGGCACCACCCTGCCAGACAGCAATCAGCAGAATTTTACCCGTCGCTATGGTCGCGCTGTGGCCGATGTCGATACACAGATCAACCGTTTACTGGATGCGCTGCGTGAATCGGGCAAGCTGGATGATACGGTGGTGATAATCACCGCCGGTCACGGCATCCCTGCTGATAAGTCGGGCGCTGACTTTGCCTGGTCGCGTGACAATCTGCATGTGCCGCTGGTGATTCACTGGCCGGGTACGCCTGCACAGCGCATCAACAAGCTGACCGACCACAAAGATGTGATGACGACGCTAATGCAGCGCCTGTTACATGTAAGTACGCCAGCAAACGAGTATTCGCAGGGCCAGGATCTGTTTAATGCGACGCGCCGCCATACATGGGTAACCGCAGCAAGCGGCGATGCGTTGGCGATAACGACGCCACAGATGACGCTGGTGCTCAATCAGAACGGCAGCTATCAGACCTGGAGTCCGCAGGGTGAAAAGATTCAGGATCAGAAACCGCAGTTGAGTTTGCTGTTACAGGTTCTGACAGATGAAAAACGGTTTATCGCTAACTGATTGATTATTTATGAATCAGTTAGCTGCCCCTTCACTTGCAATCAGCGGTGAAAAGGGTACTATTACCGCCACAAATCGGCACGTAGCGCAGCCTGGTAGCGCACTGTCATGGGGTGTCAGGGGTCGGAGGTTCAAATCCTCTCGTGCCGACCAAATATTTCACCGGTAAGCTTTACGCGATCGGTTACCCCTTAAAAACCCGCATTCTCTTTGAGTCTGCGGGTTTTTTAATGGCTGCAATCCCCTCACGTCTTACGGCTTTCTCCCTTTGCTTATGAAAACGCATATGAAAACAATGTGCACCGCACTCGCCGATGATGGTGTGTCAAAGAGGGAGTTCCTTTGGTTCCTGAAAGAGATCTTTTCACATCTGTGTCCGGCTCAGCATTTTTCAACGCGTGAAATAACCTAAGCTCATTTAGGCTTTAGAAATGCCACGCTCATGTCTTGTGGGTGGGCAGGACATATGCGGATCAGAGGCAGGGAATCACATGAAAAATGTCATTATTAGTATGATTGCAAAAATTTCAAAGATGGATGCGGAGGCGAAACAGCTGACGGCTCGCGTAGAGGCACAGTCACTGTTGCTCAGTGCCCTGGTACTCACTCTCGGGAAAAACGGCGGCGTTCGCGAAATCATTGAGAACGTAAAGAAAGCCATCAATACGGCGGTCGATGTCTCCGACACGCCGCTTAAATCTGATGCTGAAATGCTGCTCAGCGAATTTACCGATCTGCTTTCTGTCACCCAGTTGCTGGATGACGCTGAATCAGAAATCGATTTCGAAACACTGAACGATCTTTTATCGAATACTGACGATAATCCCGAACAGAAATGATTATCGGAAGATCTGCCCCTGTCAGTTGCACGACTGAGGCATTAATTTGCCCGTATTTTCTTGCCAGCCATAACAACTCGCTTTGAGCGCTGTTGGTTTAGGTTCATAAAGAACTAACAGCCGCTGACCCGCTTCATTGATTTTCCAACTGACGCTGGCTGCCGTCTTTTCTGCCAGTTTTAATGGTCGTTTTTGCGTATCCAGTCCATACAGTTCAACTTGCTCGGCGGCAGCGCCAAACTGGAGCGTCACGGCCAAAAGAGCATTTCCTTGCCAGCGCCATTCAGACAGAGGTTGCAGCGCAGGTGACCAGGCATCCGGCCAACTTGTTGACCATACCGATGATGCAGCCCCCTTGCTCTGTTTAAATAATGCCAGAGAAGAAACGCGGGACTCTCCCTCCCCTTCCTGCCAGGCTACCCAGCGCAATTCCCCCTGAGGGTCGGCATCCAGGAGACTCAGATTGTGCACAGGTTCCGCCATGATGCGATTAATAGTCTCAGGCGTTTTACTCTCCGATGCCTGCACGGCACCACTGGTGATAAAACCCAGGGCAAAAAAGAGAATAGCGAATGTCGTCTTCATGGGGTTACAGGTCCCTGTAGCGTGCTGGCTGGCACAACTATGATGGATTGTAGAGTAATCAAGCCTGCGGTTTTATCGGTAATGGCATTTATCGGCCGCCCACTCAGATAAGCAAACGCAGCCCGGCTTAAATCAAGGACACGTGCCATTGAACCATCGCCAGCCCCACGATCATTGACTTTAACAATGACCGACCGCCCCTGATATGACAGTTTCAGTTTTGTCCCCAGCGGTACTGCATGCCAGCGTTCACGCGGCAGTAAAGCAGCGGTATACGCCGTATGGGTATAAAGATCGCCGCTCGCAGTCATTTTATTGATAAAGAAATCTGAATAGGTCGAAGCCACACCAGAAGCTGGAAGTCCCATTATTTGCTCCGCAATGATGTTAATAAACATGCGCCCTTATGAAGTAAGGAGCTAATAATAAACCTAACTTTTTAGCCGTGTAACAGCAGAAACAAACACTCAGCAATGACTCAGATTAATCTTAAGCATATGCCGTTCATCTATTTTATGGGGGAAAAACAAGGCGGCAGTTAAGTGATGTTGGCGCCCGGATGGTCAGCTAAATACCGACCAGAACAGCTACTATTGAGACCACCATCCGCTACCCTAAAAATATCACTCCGCCGAGCGTGGCACGGCACACTAAGTTGCACGGTACTGACGGTAACGAAGCGCATTTTTGGCAACAGGGAATACCACAACAAATATGCCCAGTGCACCAGGCTGAAGATGCACTGGAACGACAATACGCCCACAGACGCCTGATGACTCCGTTTTTGCATCAATGCGCTAAAGGATATAAAGCACAGAGCCAACAGGCAAAGCGGATATCGGCAACAGAAATGTGCGACGCGGCGACGCAAGACAAGCAGAATCAGCCCGGCCAGTCAGAAAACCCTGTGGCTGCGGCGAGCAGGAAAGGGTTCATTCTCTCTGATAAGAGTCAGTGAGTGTCTGTTAACTGAACAACTCACATTCCCCTGCCAGCATGACAATTTTCATCTTATTGTCTCTAACGGATAGGGTCTGTCATGCACAACGGTCTTCATTACCAGCGTTGAGGTTAAGCGCTGCACGCCAGGCATCGCCGAAAGCTTCTCATCATAGAGTTTCTGAAAGGCCGGTAAATCGCGCGTAACGACCTGCATCATGTAGTCCGGATCGCCAAACAGGCGCTGGACCAGTACCACCTGCGGCACATCCACGATAGCCTCCTCAAAGGCGCTGACCGCTTTCTTATCCGCCTCGCGCAGGGTCACAAACACAATCGCCGAAAAGGTAAATCCCATCTGAACCGGATTTAAGGTAGCGCGATAACCTGTGATCACACCACTCTGTTCCAGCGCGCGTAAACGACGATGGCATGGCGAGAGGCTCAAATTGACCCGCTCGGCCAGATCGGTTATCGACAACCTGCCGTCAGACTGCAGCTCCGCAAGAATCTTTCTGTCGATACTATCCATTTGGAAGATTTTCCCTTTTCAGGTGGAATTAAGGCGCAACATTGCAAACTCATTCTACGGCGTCAGGGATATTCTTTCTATGCAGAATATTGAGAACTTACGGGGCAAAAGCGATGGAAATGAGTGTGGTAATGGGGTTCTGGATTGTCTCCTTTCTCCTGATAATGACCCCGGGTGCCGACTGGGCCTATACCATTACGGCTGGCATCAGCGGACGCGGCATTATTCCGGCGGTCATGGGCTTAATGACAGGTCATTTACTGGCAACGGGCATCGTTGTTGCAGGCATGGGGGTGCTGTTGGCAGGGCATCCACTGGCATTATCCGCCCTTACCCTTTTCGGCGCGCTGTATCTGTTGTGGCTCGGGATCGGCATGTTGCGCTGTCCCGCTGCTATAACAGCAGGACGTACGCAGGCAGACAGTTCATGGAACCGCTGGGCAATAAGAGGTATGTGCATCAGCGGGATGAACCCCAAAGTCTTTCTGCTTTTTCTCGCCCTGTTGCCGCAGTTCACTGACCCGCAAAGTCTCTGGCCCCTTCCCTTGCAGATGTCGGCGCTGGCGCTGCTGCATCTCATCACCTGTACGCTGGTCTATCTGCTGGTGGGATATGGTTCCAGGGCGCTTCTCGCCACCCGGCCGCAGGCGGCAAAAGTGGTCAGCAGGATTTCAGGGGGAATGATGATTGCGATTTCTCTGCTATTGCTGACGGAACAGATTATGCACTGATGAGGTATTGCGCACGGTTTGCCAGCCAACCTTATTGCAGCAGGTGATTTTCGGCCTTACGTTCTGGAGAGTTTGTAATAACTTGCCGTGGTGGTGATGAACGCACCGATGAACCTTCGAAAAACATCAGCGATTATGTCATCGGTTTACGCTGCTTAAACGTAGAGACAAAAAAACCTGCCGAAGCAGGTTTTTTCACTTACAGCGCGATATCCGCTGCGGGTTCATTCTCTGCAGGCACAACATGCGAGGGTTTTCGTACGGGCGGCGTGGCATCCGCCAGCGGCGATTCGTCGCATTTCAGCCCCAGCACGCGACTGGTATAGTGCAACTCCGCATCCGAGGCTTCAACGTTGCCGTCAAGCTTCACGCCAAGGAAAGGGATGATCTCTTTCAGTTTCGCCTGCCACTCAGGGGAAGCGACTTTTTCCGGGAAGACCTTCTGCATCAATTCCAGCATGATAGGCGCGGCAGTGGAAGCACCCGGCGATGCGCCCAGCAGCGCAGCGATGGTGCCCTCTTTGTCGCTAACCACTTCGGTACCCAGACGCAGCTCACCCAGCTTCTTCGCATTGCGTTTGATGATCTGCACGCGCTGCCCGGCCTGCCACAAACGCCAGTCCTCTTTTTTAGCCAGCGGATAGTACTCACAAAGGGCATCAAAGCGATCGTCGTCATTTTGTAGTACCTGGTTCATCAGGTATTTCACCAGGCTGAAATTGGTCATCCCGACGCTTAACATGGGCAGGAAGTTAGAACTGTTGGTTGAACGCAGCAGATCCCACAGCGACCCATTTTTCAAAAAGCGCGTTGAGAAGGTGGCGAACGGTCCAAATAGCAGCACACGTTTGCCATCAATAATACGGGTATCGATATGCGGTACAGACATTGGCGGCGCGCCCACGGTCGCCTGACCATAAACCTTCGCCAGATGGCTGTTCACAACATCCGGGTTTTCGGACACCAGGAACTGACCGCCGACCGGGAAACCTGCGTATTCCGCCGCTTCCGGGATACCGGATTCCTGCAACAGTTTCAGCGCGGCGCCACCGGCACCAATAAAAATAAATTTGGCCTTAATGACCTGATCGACGCCGCTGTTTTTCAGGCTGGCGATGGACACATTCCAGGTGTTATCCGCATTGCGTTTGATGCTGCGGACTTCGCTACCCAGCTTCAGGGAGAAGTTGTCTTTGCGCTGCAAGGAGTGAATCAACTGACGGGTAATCTCGCCGAAATTCACGTCGGTACCGATTTCCGTACGCGTCGCCGCCACTTTCTGCTGCGGGTCACGCCCTTCCATTACCAGTGGTGCCCACGCGCGGATCTGCTCGTGGTTTTCCGTATAGCGCATGCCACGGAATAACGTACTTTGCTGCAACGCTTTGTAGCGAGCACGCAAGAAGTTAACGTTGTCATCGCCCCACACCAGACTCATGTGCGGAACGGTATTAATGAACGAGCGCGGTTCGCTCAGCACACCGGTTTCCACCTGATGCGCCCAGAACTGACGAGAGATACGAAACGCTTCGTTAATCTCAATCGCCTTTTTGATGCTGATGGATCCATCCTGGTTTTGCGGGGTGTAGTTCAGTTCCATCAAGGCGGCGTGCCCCGTACCGGCATTATTCCAGCCGTTGGAGCTCTCTTCCGCCAGCGCGTCCAGCCGTTCCACCATGGTGATCGACCAGTTGGGCTCCAGCTCCTGGAGGTAGGTTCCCAACGTGGCGCTCATGATCCCACCACCGATTAAAAGCACATCCGTTTCCTGCTCTTTCGATGCGTTAGCTTTTGCTGCCGCAGAGACAGCATTAAGCCCGACAGCCATCGAAAACAGTCTGGCAGTCATTCTTTTCATAATGTTAATGCCTTACTTTTAGTGCTGCTTTATTAGCAGTTATCGCGGGTAACTTCGTTAGCGCATCTAACCTAGCACGGGGGAAAGAGGATTTAAATAATGTTTAAACATTAAATAGTCATTACATAAATGTTATTAATAAGTTTAATAATTGCATTAAAAATAACCATGTTTACTGGCAACTTTTGCCAGGAAACAGTAGTATTCTCCGCTTTGTCAAACACATGTCATTCCGTCCTTTTATTGATGCCTGCTGCTGATTACCCCTGCGAAAAGTTATGACTGAAAAATTATTCTCCCCGACAGGTCGGGTCAGCAACGTGCTGCGCTCCCCTCAACTGCTGACGCGCGAAGCGCTGGCAGGCGTTATTACCGCACTGGCATTGATTCCGGAAGTGATCTCCTTTTCGGTGATCGCAGGCGTCGATCCCAAAGTCAGCCTGCTGGCTTCCGTCGTGCTGTGTATCAGCATGTCATTGCTGGGCGGGCGTCCGGCGATGGTAACCGCAGCGGCCGGTTCCGTAGCGCTGGTGATTGGCCCGATGGTGCACCAACACGGCGTCGAATACATTTTGCCAGCCGTGGTGCTCGCAGGCGTCATACAAGTTATCTTTGGCTTAACGCAAATGTCACGTCTGATGCGCTTTGTACCGCAGGCGGTGATGACAGGCTTTGTGAATGCGCTGGGTATTTTGATCTTCTTCGCCCAGGTGCCCCATTTCTGGCACCGCGATCCGCTGATCCTCGCTCTCTTCGCCCTGACAGTACTGATTGTCCTGTGGTGGCCACGGTGGGTGAAAAGCGTGCCCGCACCGCTGGTCGCCATCGTGGTGCTGACATTTTTTACCGTCTTCACCGGACAGACGCTGCCCACCGTAGGCGATGAAGGCCCGATGCAGGGTGGCCTGCCCGGCCTCACCGAATGGCTGGTGCCGTTTAACCTCACCACGTTTGGCATCATCTGGCCCTGCGCACTCAGCATCGCCTTTGTTGGCCTGCTGGAATCGTTGCTGACCGCACGTCTGGTAGATGATTTGACCCACACGTCATCCAACAAAAGCCGGGAAAGTGCCGGCCTTGGTATCGCCAATATTCTTGCCGGTTTTTACGGTGGTATCGCCGGTTGCGCGATGATTGGACAGACCATCGTCAACGTGGAAATGGGCAAAGGCCGCAGCCGCGTGTCAACCATCGTGGCGGGACTGGTGTTATTACTCCTGGTGACGGCACTCAGCGACATCATGGCGGAGATTCCAATGGTTGTACTGGCGGGCATTATGACTATTGTCGCCTGCAAAACCTTTAGCTGGCATAGCCTACATCCGGCAACGCTGCAGCGCGCGCCGATTGCCGAAACAGGGGTGATGATCGTTACCGTTGCGGCAACTATCAGTACCGGTAATCTGGCGATTGGCGTGCTGGCAGGCATGGTGGCGATGGCTATCCTTCCTGCTCGTCTGCATAAGGCGCGTGGCGCTACAGCAGAAAAATCGTCGCCAGTCCAAGAAAAATAAAAAAGCCCCCGGTGTCGGTAATCGCCGTGATCATCACACTAGAACCGACCGCCGGGTCACGCCCGAAGCGGACCATAATCATCGGAATAAGTACGCCCATCAAGGCTGCCATCAGCAAGTTGAGCATCATTGCCAACGTCATCACACCGCCCAGCGCGGCATCATCATAGAGTAGCCAGGTCACAACCCCCATGATTCCGCCCCATACCAGGCCGTTCACCAACGCCACGCCCATTTCACGCAGGACTAAAAAACGAAAGTTACCCGGCTGAATGGTCTGCAATGCCAGGGCGCGAACAATCATAGTGATGGTTTGATTCCCGGTATTTCCACCGATACCGGCAACGACAGGCATCAACGCGGCCAGCGCGACCAGTTGTGAAATGGTGTGTTCAAAACCATCAATCACCCGTGAAGCAATAAATGCCGTGCAGAGGTTAATCGCCAGCCACGCCCAGCGATTTTTCACCGCGCGGGTGACCGGGGCAAAAACATCCTCTTCGGTACTCAGGCCCCCCATCTGACGCAGATCGTTATCAGTCTCTTCGTAGACTACATCCACGATATCATCGATGGTAAGGCGACCGAGCAATTTGCCGTCAGTATCGGTAACAGCAGCGCTAATTAAGTCATCGCGTTCAAAGGTGTGTGCCGCGTCTTCGGCATGCTCATCAGGCGAAAAAGTGACCGGTTCGTCATTCATCACCTCGCTTACCCGGCACGCACTGCCTTTGAGTAAGATGGTTTGCAGCGCCAGTTCGCCAAGCAGTATGCCGTCACGTCCGGTAACGAAGAGTTTGTCGGTATTTTCCGGCATGTTGCCCAGTCTGCGTAAATAGCGCTGTACGGTAGCCAGCGTCAAATTCGGACGCACGGTAATCACTTCAAACTCCATGATTGCCGCAACGCAATTTTTGCCGTAGCGCATAACCTGGCGTACCCGGGCACGATCGGTTGCCGGTAGTGTTGCCATCAGACGTCCGGTCAGATTACGCGGCAGATGCTGCACCAGCCAGATTTGATCGTCGATATCAAGCGTTTGCAGTGCATCCAGCAACGCCTTATCGCTCATGCCATCAATCAGATCTTCCCAGACGTTTTCCGACGCTTCCAGCAAGACTTTGCCGCGTTTGTCATCTTCGACCAGCCGCCACAGCGCAAGACGCCCGTCTATCGGCAATCCTTCCAGGGTATCGGCTAAATCTGGTGCCGGTAGATGCGCCACCAACGCGTTGACTTCGGCTATCTCATTGGTGAGCTTATCGGCGTCAAACTGTTCCGCCAGGGTTAACTCGCCAAGCAAGGTTGCGGTAAGTGATTTTTCGGTGGTGAGGAGCCAGATTAAACGCGCGCGCTCCTGATCGCGCAATCTGCTACTGCTTTTTTTGCTGACAGACATTGGACATTCCCTGCGTAGTAACTCACCTTTCTGAGATAAAGGCGTACAGGTCTAAGCATAGCGGCAGGTGGTGTAAATATTAATACGCCGCACGTACAGATGGGTAAAAGAGAGGTATGTTGTCGATTTTCCGGGCGTTTCCACCCGGAAAGTCACCATTATGCCGTGCGGGCAACCGCATCGCGGGAGGCGAGTTCACGCTCTTCCCCGGTCAGTTCGCTCAATTGGCCGTTACGCATTTCAAGCAAACGATCGGCATGAGTAAAATAATGATCATCATGACTGATGGCGAAAATGGTTTTACCCATTGCCTGCATTAGCGGTAACAGCACCTGGTAGAACTCGCGACGGAAGTGCGGGTCCTGGTCAGCGGCCCACTCATCGAGCAATAAAATATCGCGTTCTTCCGCCAGAGCCAGCAGTAGCGCCACACGCTTTTTCTGCCCTTTCGACAGTTTCAGATTGAGGATTTTACCGTCTTTGAGCTCCAGCTTGTGCGACATCTTAAGCTGTTGCAGCCAGTTATCCACCAGCGCCGGATCCGCCTGTTGTCCATCCGCGCCCAGGAGTTGGTCAAACAGCCAGACATCGGTAAAGACTGCAGAAAACAGCTTGCGGTAATCCTCTGGTTTCTCTTTCGCCAGCGGTTTACCGTCCAGCAGGATTTCGCCAGAAGCCGGTTCATATAATCCGGTTAACAGCATCGCCAGCGTTGATTTACCGCTGCCATTGCCGCCAATCAGGAAGACCAGTTCGCCGCGCTTGAGTGTCAGATTGACCGGCCCCACGGAGAACGTTTTGTCCTGATAGGTAAAAGTGACATCGCGCAGTTCCAGCGTTTTCCAGTCCGGGTAAATCTGCGGGCGCGGGAACTCAGCCTGATACGGCGCCAGTGAGAACTGCTTAAGTTTATTGAACGCGACTTGCGCACTCAACAGCGTCGGCAGTGCGCCGATGGCGGAGAGCAGGGGTGTGCGCAGGAACAAGAGTGTCAATGAGTAGGTCGCCGCGACGCTGGTATCCGCCCAGCCCAGACTGTTTGCCATCCAGAAAACCAGGCCAATCGCCCCCAGCATCATGATATTTGACCAGTTCACCGCACTGAGGTGGAAAGTATCAGCACGGATAATGTGGTGACGATATTCACGGGCATCAGGCAGATACAGGTTGTTATAGATATGTCCGGCACGTTCGCGATTAAGCGTCAGCTCTTTGCGCCCCTCCAGTACGGTCTGAAAGTCGTTGTACAGCTTGTCTTCGGTTTCACGCAGCGTCGCCATATGTTTGTAGACGCGGGAGACCAGAATAAATCCGCCCCAGATAGTCAGTGCCATCCACAACGCGGTTATCACAAGCATTTTACCGGACAACCAGGCCAGATAAGCCGACGAGCCAATGGTGAGGATGATCCCCTGCACCAGTTCCGGCAGACGTACAAACGCGATGGTGATATTACGCACATCACTGGTCAGCCCGGCCAGCAACGAAGCGCTGCCGAGCTGTTCGATACGTTCAACAGGGGTGTCGAGTATGCGCTTGATAAATTCACCGCGCAGGCGATAGACAAAATGGTGACCAAGAGTGGTCAATGCCAGTTGAGAGCCCAGCGTCACCGCCATCAATAACAGAAGTAAACCCAGGAACTCCGGTAACACGGCCAGCGACATATCCACCGTTTCGATCAGACGGAGATTAATAAAGGCAATAAGCCCAATGCCCAGCGCGGCGCTAAGCAACGTTAGCGCAATGACGGCGATAAAAGGCCAGCGGTACTGCCGCCAGACCAGCAGAAGAAGTTCCATCACACAACCCGGTCAACCAAAACAGCCAGCAGTTTAAACGGCTGATTGTTTACATCAAGAATAATTCTTATTTTTATTCAATCTTTCTGGCCTGGCGAAAAGTGAGATTAAAACGGCACTCTCCGGTCGCCGGATGATGGCCCGGCTTAAGCGGTAAAATGCCGTGATAAAAAAGTCGGGACGCCCCACCCCATACCACTACGTCGCCGTGCTCAAGCATTAAACGTTGTAGAGGATCGTTGCGTTTAAGACCGCCAAACTGAAATATCGCTGGTAAGCCAAGTGAGACTGAGACAATAGGCGCACGTAAATCCGGCTCGTCTTTATCCTGATGCAACGAGAGCTTCGCGCCGGGTACATAGCGGTTAATCAGGCAGGCATCCGGCCTGAAATCAGCGTAGCCCGCGGCTACCGCCGCATCATGGCAAAGCGTGGCGAAAACGTCAGGGATCGCAGGCCAGGGATTGCCCGTTTGCGGATCAATCCCGGAATAGAGATAGCCTCTGGCGTCGGTCGTCCAGCCCACTTCACCGCAGTTAGTCATCGCCACCGACATGGTGTAGCCGCCGGGCGTCACCATATGGCGCAGCGGAGACACTTGCGTAACCGCCTCAATACCCGCCAGTAAATCCTGCGTTTTTGCCAGCGCGAAACGCCGCAGGACCACCGCGCCGGGGGCGAGAGGTTCTTGCCAGGGTTCTTCATCGGCAAATAAATCAAGCATCATACCTCCTTCGATTCTGATTCCTGACGCAGAAGACGGGCTTTACGCGTCGCCCCCCAACGATAGCCGGACAAACCGCCATCGGCGCGAACGACCCGATGGCATGGCACCACAATCGCCAGCTTGTTCGCCGCACAGGCGCGGGCGACGGCGCGAACCGCCCCCGGCTTACCAATGGTCTTCGCCAGCGACTGATAGCTGACGGTTTCACCTGCCGGGATGGCGCGCAGGGCATTCCACACCTGGAGCTGAAACGCCGTACCGCGCAAATCAAGAGGCAGTGTAAAAGGTGAAGCCGGATTATCAATGCGCCCTATAACCTCCCCGACTTGTTCAATAAACTGTTCATCTGCCTGCTCGCGCCGGGCGCCGGGAAAAATAGTCCGCAACTCATCGAGCAGCGCATTATCGTTATCAGCCAGCAAAATGGCACAGATCCCACGTTCGCTTTGCGCCACCAGGCAATGGCCCAAAGAACAACGGCTCAGGGCATAGCGGACATTCGTATCGTCACCTCCGCGCCGGTACTGACTCGCTGTCATTCCCAGCGCGGCATCTGCCTGCCGATAGTAGCTGCTGTTATCGGGAAATCCGGCCGCCAGAACCGCATCGGTGATCGTGGCGCTTTCACTGAGCGCGTTGCGCAGGCGCTGGGCGCGAAAAGCAAGCTGCCAGGCTTTTGGTGTCATACCGGTTACGGACTTAAACAGCCGATGGAAATGCCAGGGGCTCATGGCAACGGCATCAGCCAGGGTTTCCAGCGTCACGCTCTGCTCCTGTTCCAGCAAGCGGCACGCCTTTTCCACTTTGGCGATCCGTTGCTGTTGCGGGTCTGCTCTTTCGGGCTGGCAGCGTTTGCAGGGGCGAAACCCGGCAGCCTGTGCGGTATCGGCATCAGGGTAAAAACCAACATTCTCGCGCAGGGGACGGCGTGAACGGCAGGAGGGGCGGCAAAAAATGCCTGTGGTTCGCACTGCAAAGACAAATTTTCCGTCCTGGCTGGCATCACGCGCGCAGACGGCCTGCCAGCACTGGTCATTGGTCAATGGCTGTTGAAAAGCTAACGTAGTGGATGTTTTCATCTCAGGCTCCTCTCTCAAGTTTAGCCTCACTGTGCCCGATAGCCCGGACGAAAAAACCCGCATTCTTGCTGTCTAATTTTTCTCGCTTAGCAGAAACGCAGAAAACTGTGGCGACATCCAGGTGGTGAATTTGTCACCTTCCCGCATGATCATATAAACCGCAAGCCCCTCGTTACGCACAACTTCCTGCGCTTTCGCCGTACCCAGCACCATCAAGCCGGTATCCCATGCATCGGCTTCCAGCGCGGTTGGGGCAATAACCGTCACTGAGACCAGATTGTGCTCAATGGGACGGCCAGTCTGCGGGTCAATGACATGGGAAAGGCGTTTACCGTCCAGCTCGTAGTAATTACGATAGCTGCCAGAGGTGCTAATGCCGTGTCCATTAATATCCACCACGGCCTGGACGGCATTTTCCTGATCGGTAGGCTTTTGTATCGCTACGCGCCAGGGCTGCTCCTGCCCGTTCATACCACGGCTGACCAGCGCACCGCCCACCGACACCAGATAACGAGAGATCCCTTCCCGCTCCATCAGGCGTGCAAGATGATCGGCGGCATACCCTTCGCCAACGGTCGAGAGATCGACGAAAAGATCCGGCAGATCTTTTTGCAGGTACTGCTGATGCGCCTCGTTAATAACCTTAAGATGTTGTAATCCGGTACGCGCTTTGGCTGCATCAATTTGCGCCTGATCCGGGATTTTGTTCGGCTGCTTGTCCGGTCCAAAGCCCCATAAATTTACCAGCGGCCCAACAGTGATATCCATTGCCCCCTGAGTGCGGGCTCCCACGCGCAATGCAACGGTGACAATGTCAGCCATATCGGCGCTCACCGCCCATGGCGCCAGGCTGGAGGAATGGTTAAATCGCATCAGTGCTGAATCGGGTTTCCAGGTCGATAGCGTTTGATCGTCGGCGTCAAGCTGCGCCTGGATTTTCTGTGTCAGGTTTTTCGCTTTCTCCGGACTCAGCGCGATGGCACTGACGCGCCAGAAAGTGCCCATCGTTTTGCCTTCAAGCACTGTGGGCTGTTCTGCCTGCGAGGCAGGTTTATCGCATCCGCTTAATAATGCGAGCGCAAGCAGCAGGCCTGCGCGCAGATATGTCGTCGCCATCGTCTTTTCCCTATACGTTTTGCGCCGCCAGAGTACACCAAATTCACCGGTGGTGAGATGAGGTTCAACCATAAAAAAAGGGGCCAGTTGGCCCCTTTGTCGAGAGTTGCTGCTTAGAACTGGTAAACCAGACCCAGGGCAACAATGTCATCGGTGCTGATGCCAGCCTGACGAGTGAAGGTGTTTTCATCCAGCAGGTTGATTTTGTAATCAACGTAGGTGGACATGTTTTTGTTGAAGTAGTAAGTCGCGCCAACATCAACATATTTCAGCAGATCCTGATCGCCGAAATCACGCGTACCGTTGGTAACGTCTTTACCTTTGGACTGCAGGTAAGCAACGGATGGACGCAGACCGAAGTCGAACTGGTATTGCGCAACCACTTCGAAGTTTTGCGCTTTGTTAGCAAAGCCATAAACGGTGCTGTTGTTCTGGGAGTTGCCGAAACGGGTTGCGTTGTAGGTCTGGGTGTACTGCGCCGCAAGGTAGATGTTGTTAGCGTCATATTTCAGACCACCGCTGTAAACGTCTGCATTGTCACCACTGCCATAAACGCCAGCCGCATTCTGGTCAGCAGTACGTTTAGAGGTAGACATAGCAGCGCCTGCGCTAAAGCCTGCACCCAGATCGTAGGTCAGGGACGCGCCGAAACCGTCGCCATTCTGTTTCAGAGTGCTGCGACCTGTGGTGTTTTCACCGCCGACGCTGCCATTTTTACCCTGATACTGCAGAGCAAAGTTCAGGCCATCAACCAGACCGAAGAAGTCGGTGTTACGGTAAGTTGCAACACCGTTAGCACGGGATTGCATGAAGTTGTCAGCGCCGTAAGTATCGCCACCGAACTCAGGCAGGACGTCAGTCCAGGACGTTACGTCATAGATAACGCCGTAGTTACGACCATAGTCGAAAGAACCCGCATCACCGACACGCAGACCCGCGAATGCCAGACGAGTCCAGGCCTGATCGCTTGCGCCTTCGGTGCTGTTTGCCTGAACGTTGTATTCCCACTGGCCGTAACCGGTGATCTGGTCATTTACCTGGGTTTCGCCTTTGAAGCCGAAACGAACGTAAGTCTGATCGCCATCTACTCCTTTATCATCGGAGAAATAATGCAGACCGTCGACTTTACCGTACAAATCTAATTTGTTGCCGTTTTTATTATAAACTTCCGCTGCATTCGCTGCGCCTGCTACCAGCAGTGCTGGTACCAGGAGGGACAGTACTTTAACTTTCATGTTATTAACCCTCGGTTATATGCGTTTTTATAGCCACCGCTCACTGATTAATCCTATTAATCAGCCTGCAAGTTCATTCTCCTTAAAAATACAGAATAATCCAATAAGAATATGATACGAAAACTTTGAAGATGTTTCATATTGCATTATAGATGTTTCAATTTGTAAAATTAGGGGAACTTTTTTTAGCACAAATAGCTAAAGAATAAAGCACGAATAATCAAAATATAATTTAAGATTCAATAAAAACAGCATGTTAAGTGATTTATATATTTTTAGCACTGATTGCAAAACCAATATCTAAATTCGGCACTAATATAATCAACGCTATCATCATTAACTTTATTTATTATCGTCATTCGATTCTGAATGTCTGTTTACCCCTATTAGGACCGAATGCCTGGCATTCGGTTTTTTTTTACCTTTCTTTACGTAAAAAATTTTATGTCGCACTGCCTGTAAAAATTTATAATGACTATTAAGTAAACAATATCCGTGCCAAAAATTCACTAAAAGATAATCCGATTCTTATTTTCTTGTTAATTCGTGCGATTTTCCTCAACGAGGCGGCAAATATTTGTACAGAACCGCATTAATTGTACATTTTTTAGCGTCTGACGTTTGCCCGTTTTGTTTCGTTCGTGATCAGGACATTTGTCCGAACGAGAGTCTGGAAATTCATTCATTACCCGATATACTGCCTGCTGTACACAGCTCTGCAACATCACACCGACAAGACCGCCATCATTGCTGGCAGGTTCTTACGGCATGGCAGCAACAGAGTCTCAGCACCGGTGCTGAGTCGTCGTCTGCAGTGTTGTCATTACGGGTTACACACACGAATGAGTCGATCGGACACCATGACCCCAGGAAAATTTTCGCTGATACCGGGCAACCTTACCCGTTTCTTTCTTCTATTGATCATTGTCCTGCTGGTTACGTTGGGCGTGATGATACAAAGCGCCGTTAATGCCTGGCTAAAAGATAAAAGCTATCAGGTTGTCGATATTACTCACGCAATGCACAAGCGCATCGATACCTGGCGCTACGCCACCTGGCAAATTTACGACAACATTGCGGCCGCGACCTCTGGAAACGCCAGTGATGGTTTGCAGGAAACTCGTCTTAAGCAGGACGTCTACTATCTGGAAAAACCCCGACGTAAAACGGAAGCGCTGATCTTCGGCTCCCACGACAGCTCTACGCTGGAAATGACGCAGCGAATCTCAACTTATCTCGATACCCTGTGGGGCGCGGAGACCGTTCCCTGGTCGATGTACTATCTGAATGGTCAGGACAACAGCATGATCCTGATCTCGACCCTGCCACTCAAAGATCTCTCCTCCGGATTTAAAGAGTCCACTATTGGCAGCATTGTCGATTCACGCCGCGCAGAGATGCTGCAACAAGCTAACGCACTGGATGAACGCGAGAGCTTCTCTGCGCTGCGTCGTCTTGCCTGGCAGAACGGTTACTATTTCACCCTGCGCACCACGTTTAACCAGCCTGGTCATCTGGCAACGGTTGTCGCTTTTGATCTGCCCATTAATGATCTGATCCCACCGGGCATGCCGCTGGACAGCTTCCGTCTTGATACAGATAACGCGCAAAATAATCTGCGCTCTACTGATAAAGAGAGCACAGACAGCGTTACCATCAATTTCAATAGTTCGAAAATCGAGATTGCTTCTTCGCTCAACTCCACCGGCTTGCGTCTGGTCTGGCAGGTGCCGTTTGGTACACTGCTGCTGGAGACATTGCAGAATATTCTGTTACCGCTGTTGTTGAATATTGGTCTGCTGGCGCTGGCGCTGTTCGGCTATATCACGTTCCGCCATCAGCCGGGCCGTCAGAGCGACGGGCTGGCCCCCACGGGAAATAGTAATGAACTGCGCGTTATGCGCGCGTTTAACGAAGAGATCGTCTCTCTGCTGCCGTTAGGATTGCTGGTACATGATCAGGAAGCCAACCGCACCGTGTTGAGCAATAAAATCGCCGATCATTTGCTCCCGCATCTCAACTTGCAAAACATCACCTCCATGGCCGATCAACATCAGGGGGTGATTCAGGCTACGATCAATAACGAATTATATGAAATCCGCCAGTTCCGCAGCCAGGTGGCGTCGCGCACACAAATATTCATCATCCGCGATCAGGACAGAGAAGTGCTGGTGAATAAAAAGCTCAAACAGGCGCAGCGTCTGTATGAGAAAAATCAGCAAGGTCGCGCCGCATTCATGCAAAACATTGCCGAAGCGCTCAAGCAACCTGTCAAAGCCCTAGCCGGAGAGGCCGCTGCGTTGGGTGACAAAGAGGGTAACCAGCTTGCAGATCATGCCGAAGCGCTGGCAAGACTGGTGGACGAGATACAGCTGGCGAATATGCTGGAAAATGACAGCTGGAAGGGACAATCCACGCTCTTTTCCATTCAGGATCTGATTGATGAAGTGGTGCCGCAGGTACTGCCTGTTATTAAACGTAAAGGACTACAGCTTCTGATCAATAACCATCTTCATGCTAACGAGGAGCGTCATGGCGATCGGGATGCGCTGCTACGCATTTTACTGCTGTTGATCCAGTACGCGGTGACGACAACACAAATTGGCAAGATAACCCTGGAAGTGAGTATGGATGAATCAGCGGAAGATCGCCTGACCTTCCGTATTCTGGATACCGGCAATGGCGTAAGCAACAGCGAGATAGATAACCTGCACTTCCCGTTCCTTAATGCCACTCAGGGCGATCAGTATGGTAAAGCCAATGCCCTCACCTTCTGGCTGTGCGATCAACTGGCAAGAAAACTCGGTGGGCATTTAAATATCAAAGCGCGGGAGGAACTGGGTACCCGTTATTCACTGCACGTGAAAATGGCAGTACGCGCCCAACATGAGGAAGCCGAGGAGAAATTACTGGACGACGTGGTCGCCATGATTGATATCACCTCCAGTGAAATCCGTAATATCGTGGTTCGACAGCTCGAAAACTGGGGGGCAAGCTGTATCTCTCCGGATGAAAGACTATTAAGTCAAGAGTATGATCTGTTTTTAACAGATAATCCGTCTAATCTTACATCCTCGGGCTTGCTTTTAAGCGATGATGAGGCCGGCGTGCGGAAAATTGGCCCCGGACAATTGCGCGTCAACTTTAATATGAGTAACGCAATGCAGGAAGCCATATTGCAACTCATAGAAGAGCAACTGGCACAGGAAGACGTTATGGAGTCGCCTTTGGGGGGCGATGAAAATGCCGAGCTCCATGCCAGTGGTTATTATGCGCTGTTTGTCGACACAGTACCGGATGATGTTAAGAGGTTGTATACTGAATCGGCGACAAGCGATTTCGCTGCACTGGCTCAGACAGCACACCGCCTGAAAGGGGTGTTTGCCATGCTTAATCTGGTTCCTGGTAAGCAGTTATGTGAAACGCTGGAGCATTTAATTCGTGAGAAGGATGTTCCAGGCATAGAAAATTACATCAGCGACATTGACGCTTACGTCAAGAGCTTGCTGTAGCAAGGTAGCCCAATACATGAACAATATGAACGTAATTATTGCCGATGACCATCCGATTGTACTGTTCGGTATTCGTAAATCACTTGAACAAATCGAATGGGTTAATGTAGTCGGTGAATTCGAAGACTCTACAGCACTTATCAATAATCTGCCCAAACTTGAGGCCAATGTTCTTATCACCGATCTGTCAATGCCAGGCGACAAATACGGCGATGGCATTACGCTGATTAAATACATCAAACGCCATTTTCCTAATCTGTCCATCATTGTTCTGACAATGAACAACAACCCGGCCATTCTGAGCGCCGTGCTGGATCTGGATATTGAAGGGATCGTGCTGAAACAGGGCGCGCCAACCGACCTGCCGAAAGCGCTGGCTGCATTACAGAAAGGGAAGAAATTTACCCCGGAAAGCGTTTCCCGCCTGCTGGAAAAAATCAGCGCTGGCGGCTATGGCGATAAACGTCTGTCACCGAAAGAGAGTGAAGTATTGCGTCTGTTTGCCGAAGGTTTCCTGGTCACCGAAATCGCCAAGAAACTGAACCGCAGTATTAAAACGATCAGTAGCCAGAAGAAATCTGCCATGATGAAACTGGGTGTTGATAACGATATCGCCCTGCTGAATTATCTCTCCTCAGTCACACTGACCCAGACTGAGAAAGAGTAATTTCTCCAACCCCGGCACCCCGCCGGGGTTTGTTTTTATCGCCGTTCTTTTCTTACTCGCGCGCTGTAAAGCGCCAGCGTCTGTTTCAGCACATCCAGCGTCACCGGCTTCGACAGGCAGCTATCCATCCCTGATTCAAGGCAACGCTGCTTCTCTTCAGCCAGCGCATTCGCCGTCACGCCGATAACCGGCAGGGTCATCCTCAGTTCGCGGATACGTTGCGTCAGGCGATAACCGTCCATATTCGGCATGTTAACGTCGCTTAGCACAATATCGATGGCGTTCTTACTCAGGACATTCAGGGCATCCACACCGTCGTTAGCCGTTTTGCACTGATACCCCAGCGAGCCAAGCTGATCCGCCAGCAGACGGCGGTTAATGGGATGATCGTCAACAACCAGAATCATCATGTCGTCATTGCGCGCCTCAGTTGCGCCCGGTGGCGGCAACGCGGTAGTGACTTCTGGCACCACCACCTCAACCCGGTGAATACGACCAAGGATGGCAATCAGGTCATGCGGCGATGCCACACTTACCAGCCATTCATTTGGCGCACGCTCGAGTGGGATACCTATATGGCGACGACAGAACAGGACGGCGGCACGCCCGCTCCAGGAGGCCGGTAGCTCATCGTCCGTAATGAAAGTGTCGTTTGCTCCCAGCGGATGACCATCATAGCGCTGAGCCTGAATGCCGTTATGCGCCAGCAGGGTTTCCAGATAACTGTTAAGAAACGCATTACGTACCGCCAGCCAGCAGCAGGTATTCGCCAGGCCATCCACATCCGCAGGCGCAAGCTCAACGGCGTCATACAGCGGAATACGGATAGTAAACTGGCTGCCCATCCCCGGTTCGGTATCGACGCTAATATCCCCATCCATCATGCTGACCAGTTTTTCGCAAATTGCCAGCCCCAGCCCGGTCCCCTGAAAGTTACGCTGCACCCCGGTGCCGACCTGGAAGAAGGGATCAAACAGCCGTACCACTTCTTTGCCCGGTATCCCAACGCCGGTATCGCGCACACGAATACTCAGATAGTACTCATCCCGACGGACATGAAGAATAATGCAGCCTATATCGGTGAATTTGATGGCGTTGCTCAGCAGGTTGGAGATGACCTGCTGAAGACGCATCGGATCGCCATTCAGCGTGGCAGGCACATCCGGCTCAATAAAGCAGTACAAGCCGAGCTGCTTGCGTACCACCAGCGGTGCATAGTTGGCGGTAATGTGACTCATTACTTCACGGGGAGAAAACTCACGCGGCTCAATTTTGAGTTGCTCAGATTCGATTTTCGAGAAATCGAGTATATCGCTAATGATTTTCAACAGCAGACTGGACGAGTTATTCATCGCCGTTACCAGACGGTCGACGCCTTTCGGCAGATCTTTGGTCTGCAACAGATCGAGGTTACCAATAATACCGTACAGCGGCGTGCGCAGCTCGTGGCTGACGGTGGCCAGGAACATCGATTTTGACTGGCTCGCCTGCTCCGCCGCCTGCGCCATCTCCTGTAATGACTCTTCCATTTTCACGCGCGCGGAGACGTCCACCAGTACGCAAATGGCCACGTTTTCATTGCGATAGCGGGAATGGACGAAGCTTATCTGCAAATTGGTATTGTTGCTGGTCAGGACATCCACAAAGTTCACCTGCTGCCCACAGATAATCTGCGTCAGACGCTGGCGGTCTTCATGGGTAAGCATATTCAGATAGTTATGCGCCAGTTCATTACTCAGAATGTTGGTGCCATCCTGGGTACGTAAAATACAGATGCCTACGGGCGCCGAGGCGACAATTTTACGATTGAACTGCTCGTGTTCTTCCAGACGCTGGGCGTCTGTTTCCGCCGGAATAAAAATCCGCCGCTCATACATACGCGCCAGGGTAAACAGGGCAACCCCCACCAGGATGTTAAGTAACACCGCGTTGAGGATCAGCATGCGAATACGTTCAAGCACCATATCCACCGGCACCGAGTAGACTATGCTCAGCGGCGAAGGCGGCAGGCTTTTTTTGAGGATAAGATCATGAAAGCCGGAGGTGTAGCCAAACCAGGATCGCAGTTGCAGCCAGCGCGGGTCCACCTCGATACGATTGTCCGCGCCAGTCAGAGAAACCAGCGCGTGTCCGCTTTCATCAAAAATGGTCACACCCATCGGCAGGCTGCCCGGAGTGAAGAAATTCTCCATCCGGATTGATTGTTCCGTCCCCAGCAACGCCTGCAGACGATTCCCCAGATAAACCGGCGTCAACGCGTAAAAATAGCCGACACCCGGTCGCGGCCCCTGACTCATCCAGTAGAGATTATTGCCGCGCTCATCCTGCGGCGCGTTGCGGTATTTGAGAATGCGCTCATGCAGGCTTTTTAGCGCATCGTCGCGTTCGACCGGCACATCACGCAGGCCAAAATCCGCCACACAGAGATTCTCGCTACCAATCAGAAACACGCGGTTCAGGTCGTATGCCGCCGAGAAACTATCCCGCCAGTAGCGCATAAACCACGCCAGGGACTCCAGAGAACCACGCCAGGCCGTGCCCATTTTGGAGCAGTCGGAATCGGGAAACAGCGGCTGAAAATCGGGCACATCGGTTTTCGCATCAATCCCACGAGAGGCAAGAATACCGTTTTCGGCCGTCAGACGGTTTTCCGCGATGTATTTCAGCTCTTTCATGACATCAGAGGTACGCTGAATATACCGCTGCGCCTGATCGGCGCTGAGGTTAAATTCCTGACGTATTTCCGACTCTTTATCACGCAGCGCGTTGACGATGTAGAACACCGAAAAGAGAGCAATTAGTAGCCAAAGCACCAGAGCCAGCGCGCGGAAAAGATAGCGCGAGACTTTCAGAGTGCTACGAAAAGAGACGAGGTATTTCAACCTGGGGAAACTCCGCCATGAGGGTGTAAAAGTGACTGAGGTTAAAGTAGCGGTAAAATGCCGGTGTCGCAATGGCAAAGAGAAAGGGCCGGAAAACCGGCCCTCAGCACAGATTACTCGTCGGCGTCGTCGTCAGCCGCGCCATCGTCAACTTCCGGGGCGATTTCATCATCCCCTTCCGCGACGCTGCCATCGATGGAGTCAAGTTCTTCGTCGTCCACCGGCTCGGCCACACGCTGCAGACCGACCACGTTTTCATCCTCAGCAGTACGGATCAGAATCACGCCCTGGGTGTTACGCCCTACCACGCTGATTTCAGACACGCGCGTACGCACCAGCGTACCGGCATCAGTGATCATCATGATCTGGTCGGTATCAGTTACCTGTACCGCACCCACCACGGAACCGTTACGTTCGGTCACCTTGATGGAAATAACGCCCTGCGTACCACGTGATTTGGTCGGGTACTCGGTTTCAGCCGTACGTTTGCCGTAGCCATTCTGCGTCACGGTGAGGATTGCCCCTTCGCCACGCGGAATGATCAGCGAAACGACTTTGTCCTCGCCTGCCAGCTTGATACCGCGAACGCCTGTTGCGGTACGTCCCATCGCGCGAACGGCGTCTTCTTTGAAGCGCACTACTTTACCGGCAGCAGAGAACAACATGACTTCGTCCTGACCAGAGGTCAGATCGACGCCAATCAGTTCATCGCCTTCATTGAGGTTAACCGCAATAATCCCGGCAGAGCGCGGACGGCTGAACTCGGTCAGCGCTGTTTTCTTCACGGTACCGCTGGCGGTCGCCATAAAGACACTCACGCCCTCTTCATACTCGCGAACCGGCAGAATGGCGGTGATACGCTCATTCGGCTCCAGCGGCAGAAGGTTGACAATCGGACGGCCACGCGCGCCACGGCTTGCTTCAGGCAACTGATAAACTTTCATCCAGTACAGACGACCACGGCTGGAGAAGCACAGGATCGTGTCGTGGGTGTTGGCCACCAGCAGACGATCAATAAAGTCTTCTTCTTTAATACGCGCCGCAGATTTGCCTTTACCGCCACGACGTTGTGCTTCGTAGTCGGTAAGCGGCTGGTATTTCACGTAGCCCTGATGCGACAGCGTCACCACAACATCTTCTTCGTTGATCAGATCTTCGATATTGATGTCGGCGGTGTTCGCCGTGATCTCAGTACGACGCTCGTCACCGAACTGCTCGCGGATTAATTCCAGTTCTTCGCGGATCACTTCCATCAGACGATCAGCGCTGCCAAGGATGTGCAGCAGCTCAGCGATCTGTTCCAGCAGCTCTTTATACTCGTCGAGCAGTTTTTCATGCTCAAGGCCCGTCAGTTTCTGCAGACGCAGATCCAGAATTGCCTGTGCCTGCTGTTCGGTCAGGTAGTATTTACCGTCACGAATCCCGAACTCCGGCTCCAGCCATTCAGGACGCGCGGCGTTATCGCCCGCACGCTCCAGCATGGCGGAAACGTTGCCCAAATCCCACGGCTGCGCGATAAGACCGGCTTTCGCTTCCGCCGGGGTCGGCGCACGGCGAATCAATTCGATAATCGGATCGATATTCGCCAGCGCAACGGCCAGCGCTTCAAGGATATGCGCACGGTCACGCGCTTTACGCAGTTCGAAAATAGTACGGCGAGTCACTACTTCGCGGCGGTGACGCACGAATGCGGACAGAATGTCTTTCAGGTTCATGATCTTCGGCTGGCCATGGTGCAGTGCCACCATGTTGATACCGAAGGAAACCTGCAGTTGGGTCTGGGAGTAGAGGTTGTTCAGTACCACCTCACCCACCGCATCACGTTTGATTTCAATAACGATGCGCATCCCGTCCTTATCAGACTCGTCACGCAGCGCGCTGATACCTTCAACGCGTTTGTCTTTTACCAGCTCGGCAATTTTCTCGATCAGGCGCGCTTTGTTCACCTGATACGGAATTTCATGCACGATGATGGTTTCACGACCCGTTTTCGCGTCAGCTTCCACCTCGGCGCGGGCGCGAATATAAATTTTGCCACGTCCGGTACGGTACGCTTCTTCAATACCGCGACGGCCATTGATAATGGCGGCAGTCGGGAAATCCGGACCGGGGATATGTTCCATCAGCCCTTCAACGCTGATGTTTTCATCCTCTATATACGCCAGGCAACCGTTAATCACTTCCGTCAGGTTATGAGGAGGAATGTTGGTTGCCATCCCGACTGCAATACCGGAAGACCCGTTCACCAACAGGTTGGGGATCTTGGTCGGCATGACATCAGGGATTTTTTCCGTACCGTCGTAGTTATCGACGTAATCAACGGTCTCTTTTTCCAGATCGGCCATCAGCTCATGGGCAATTTTCGCCAGACGGATTTCCGTATAACGCATTGCCGCCGCGGAGTCGCCGTCAATAGAACCGAAGTTCCCCTGACCATCAACCAACATGTAGCGCAGTGAAAATGGCTGAGCCATACGCACAATGGTGTCATACACCGCGGAATCACCATGGGGATGGTATTTACCGATTACGTCACCAACGACACGGGCAGATTTTTTGTAGGCTTTGTTCCAGTCATTGCCCAAGACGTTCATGGCGTAAAGTACGCGACGGTGAACCGGCTTTAGACCATCGCGGACATCTGGCAGCGCACGGCCAACAATGACCGACATGGCATAATCCAGATAAGAACTTTTCAGCTCTTCCTCGATGTTGACCGGTGTAATTTCTCTCGCAAGGTCGCTCATCTAACCGCTATCCCTCTACTGTATCCCGGATTCAAAGGTCGCAAATTATAACACAACCGTAATGAATCAGGTAAACGGAAAGACCCCGCAGGGCGCTTTATTAGCGCCAGCAGACTGTTATACTCATCCGTCTTGCTAAAAAAGGAGTACGTATCCCCATGAATGCCGAAAAAACGTCGGTTGCTCAAAACGTTGACCAGGCTGAAATCGCCAAATTTGAAGCGGTTGCCTCTCGCTGGTGGGATCTGGAAGGCGAATTCAAACCTCTTCACCGCATCAATCCGTTACGCCTGGGCTATATTGCAGAGCGTGCAGATGGCCTGTTTGGCAAGAATGTATTGGATGTCGGTTGCGGCGGCGGCATTCTGGCGGAGAGCATGGCGCGCGAAGGGGCGACGGTTACCGGGCTGGATATGGGCTCCGAACCGCTGCAGGTCGCCAGACTACATGCTCTGGAGTCCGGCATTCGCGTCGAATACGTACAAGAGACCGTCGAAGATCACGCCAATAAACACCCACAGCAATATGATGTTGTCACCTGCATGGAGATGCTGGAGCACGTACCGGACCCGCAATCGGTGGTCAACGCCTGCGCACGGCTGGTCAAACCCGGTGGCCACGTCTTCTTCTCGACAATTAACCGTAACGGCAAAGCCTGGCTGATGGCGGTGGTTGGTGCCGAGTATGTGCTAAAAATGGTGCCGAAAGGTACCCATGACGTGAAGAAATTTATCAAACCCGCAGAACTGCTCAGTTGGGTGAATCAAGCCGGATTGCAGGAGCGCCACATCACGGGGCTGCATTATAATCCGCTGCTTAATGTCTTTAAGCTCGCTCCCGGTGTGGATGTGAATTATATGTTACATACAAAGGCAAAAAACGTCTGACGTCATTCACTATTCTTATAAAGATTGCGCTACTTCGTGTTGCGCGATCTTCCCTTCCCGATGAAGAAATCAGCGTTTGATCAAATTTTCATTTTTTTTTGCGAAATATTGACATCCCCGCCAGGCCTTATGCGACGTGGACTTAGCGTTTATCACTCTTTTGCAACCTCAATTTAACGTCAAAATCAACTCTTGTACTCAAAAGAATCCTTACTAGAATACTCACCATATAGCGTTTCTCTTATCTTAAACCCCCAACATATAGTATTTATCCACAGAGTTAGTCACAACGCGGTTCTGTGGATAATTGGGGGATATTTTTATTCACGGACAGGTAAATTTCACATGAATCAGAGTCTGCTGGTGACAAAGCGTGATGGTGGTACTGAACGCATCAATCTCGACAAAATTCATCGGGTGCTGGATTGGGCGGCAGAGGGGCTGAGTAATGTATCCATCTCCCAGGTGGAACTGCGTTCCCATATCCAGTTCTATGACGGCATCAAAACGTCCGATATTCACGAGACCATTATCAAAGCCGCTGCGGACCTGATCTCCCGCGATGCGCCTGACTACCAGTACCTCGCTGCTCGCCTGGCCATCTTCCACCTGCGTAAAAAAGCCTACGGTCAGTTCGAGCCGCCAGCGCTGTACGACCATGTGGTAAAAATGGTTGAGCTTGGCAAATACGACACGCATCTGCTGGAAGACTACACGGAAGAAGAGTTCAAGCAGATGGACGGGTTTATCGACCACTGGCGCGATATGAATTTCTCCTACGCGGCCGTTAAGCAGCTTGAAGGCAAATACCTGGTTCAGAACCGTGTAACCGGCGAAATCTACGAGAGCGCGCAGTTCCTGTATATTCTGGTGGCTGCCTGCCTGTTCTCGGGGTATCCACGCGAAACTCGTCTGAGTTACGTGAAGCGCTTCTATGACGCGGTCTCCACGTTCAAAATCTCACTGCCAACACCGATTATGTCCGGCGTGCGTACCCCTACCCGTCAGTTCAGCTCCTGCGTCCTGATCGAGTGCGGCGACAGCCTGGACTCCATTAACGCCACCTCCAGTGCGATTGTGAAATACGTTTCCCAGCGCGCCGGTATCGGCATCAACGCCGGGCGCATCCGCGCGCTGGGTAGCCCGATTCGCGGCGGTGAGGCATTCCATACCGGCTGTATCCCGTTCTACAAACACTTCCAGACAGCGGTAAAATCCTGCTCTCAGGGCGGTGTGCGTGGTGGTGCGGCGACTCTGTTCTACCCGATGTGGCATCTGGAAGTTGAAAGCCTGCTGGTACTGAAAAACAACCGTGGTGTTGAAGGTAACCGCGTGCGTCACATGGACTACGGCGTACAGATCAACAAACTGATGTACACCCGTCTGCTGAAAGGGGAAGAGATCACTCTGTTCAGCCCGTCTGACGTTCCGGGTCTGTATGACGCCTTCTTCGCCGATCAGGACGAGTTCGAGCGTCTGTACACCAAATATGAGAAAGACGACAGCATCCGCAAACAGCGCGTGAAAGCCGTTGAGCTGTTCTCGCTGATGATGCAGGAACGTGCTTCTACTGGTCGTATCTACATCCAGAACGTTGACCACTGCAATACCCACAGCCCGTTTGACCCGGTGGTTGCGCCAGTGCGCCAGTCTAACCTGTGCCTGGAAATCGCCCTGCCGACCAAACCACTGGAAGACGTGAACGATGAAAACGGTGAAATCGCGCTCTGTACGCTGTCCGCTTTTAATCTGGGCGCGATTTCTGACCTCGATGAGCTGGAAGAGCTTGCGGTGCTGGCCGTGCGTGCGCTGGATGCCCTGCTGGATTACCAGGACTACCCGATTCCGGCGGCAAAACGCGGCGCAATGGGACGTCGTACGCTGGGTATTGGCGTGATTAACTTTGCCTACTGGCTGGCGAAAAACGGCAAACGTTACTCCGATGGCAGTGCCAACAACCTGACGCACAAAACGTTCGAAGCAATTCAGTACTACCTGCTGAAAGCGTCTAATGAACTGGCGAAAGAGCAAGGCGCGTGCCCGTGGTTTAACGAAACTACCTATTCCAAAGGCATTATGCCTATTGATACCTACAAGAAAGATTTGGACGGTATCACCAGTGAGCCGCTGCACTATGACTGGGACGCCCTGCGTGAATCGGTGAAAACCTACGGTCTGCGTAACTCCACGCTGTCTGCGCTGATGCCGTCGGAAACCTCATCGCAGATCTCCAATGCCACTAACGGTATTGAACCGCCGCGCGGTCATGTGAGCATCAAGGCATCGAAAGACGGTATTCTGCGCCAGGTGGTGCCGGATTATGAACTGCTGAAAGATAATTATGAGTTGCTGTGGGAGATGCCGAACAATGACGGCTATCTGCAACTGGTTGGCATCATGCAGAAATTTATCGACCAGTCGATCTCTGCAAATACCAACTACGACCCGTCACGTTTCCCGTCAGGAAAAGTGCCGATGCAGCAACTGCTGAAAGACTTGCTTACCGCCTATAAATTTGGCGTGAAGACCCTGTACTATCAAAACACCCGTGACGGTGCGGAAGATGCGCAGGATGATCTGGTGCCGTCCATTCAGGATGATGGCTGCGAAAGCGGCGCATGTAAGATCTAAGCACTTCGCCGGGTGGCGCTGCGCTTACCCGGCCTACGGTTTTGTAGGCCCGGCAAACGCAGTGCCGCCGGGCAATAAAATCTCAACAGGACTCACCGCAATGGCATATACCACCTTTTCACAAACGAAAAACGACCAGCTCAAAGAGCCGATGTTCTTCGGCCAGCCGGTCAACGTGGCGCGCTACGATCAGCAAAAATATGACATCTTCGAAAAGCTGATTGAAAAGCAACTCTCCTTTTTCTGGCGTCCGGAAGAAGTTGACGTTTCCCGCGACCGAATTGATTATCAGGCATTGCCGGAACATGAAAAACACATTTTCATCAGCAACCTGAAATACCAGACCCTACTGGACTCTATTCAGGGGCGCAGTCCGAACGTGGCGCTGTTGCCACTGATTTCGATCCCGGAACTGGAAACCTGGGTTGAAACCTGGGCGTTTTCAGAAACGATCCATTCGCGCTCTTACACCCACATCATCCGTAATATCGTCAACGATCCGGCGGTGGTATTTGACGATATCGTCACCAACGAGCAGATCCAGAAACGTGCCGAGGGCATCTCTGCCTATTACGATGAGCTGATTGAACTGACCAGCTACTGGCATTTACTGGGCGAGGGTACCCACACCGTCAACGGCAAAACCGTGACCGTGAACCTGCGAGAGCTGAAAAAGAAACTGTATCTGTGCCTGATGAGCGTTAACGCGCTGGAAGCTATCCGCTTCTACGTCAGCTTTGCCTGCTCTTTCGCCTTCGCGGAGCGCGAACTGATGGAAGGCAACGCCAAAATCATCCGTCTGATTGCGCGTGATGAAGCACTGCATCTGACCGGTACTCAGCACATGCTGAACCTACTGCGTTCGGGTAGCGATGATCCGGAAATGGCGGAGATTGCCGAAGAGTGCAAACAAGAGTGCTATGACCTGTTCGTCCAGGCGGCTCAGCAGGAGAAAGAATGGGCAGAATATCTGTTCCGCGATGGCTCCATGATCGGCCTGAATAAAGATATCCTCTGGCAGTATATTGAGTACATCACCAATATTCGCATGCAGGCGGTCGGCCTGGATTTACCGTTCCAGACCCGCTCTAACCCGATTCCGTGGATTAATACCTGGCTGGTCTCCGATAATGTACAGGTTGCTCCGCAGGAAGTAGAGGTCAGCTCTTATCTGGTCGGTCAGATCGATGCTGAGGTCGATACCGACGACCTGAGTAACTTCCAGCTCTGATGACACGCGTAACCTTGCGTCTGACGGGCACACAGGTGTTGTGCCAGGAAGAACACCCTTCTCTGCTGGTGGCGCTGGAGTCAAACCGCGTGACGGTGGAATACCAGTGCCGGGAAGGTTATTGCGGCTCCTGCCGCTGTCGCCTGGTTGCAGGCCAGGTCGACTGGCTGACCGAGCCGCTGGCGTTTATCCAGCCTGACGAAATCTTACCCTGCTGCTGCAAAGCAAAAGGGGATATTGAGATTGAAATGTAAAAGGGCCGCACGCGGCCCTTTTTATTTTCTTACCGGCGCTTAGCCGCGACCTGTGCATGATGTTTGCGTTCGCCCATCATCACCACAATCAGCAAGAGCACCGCCAGAATGCTGCCGCCAATCATTACCATAAAACCGCCGTCCCAGCCGAAAAAATCGACGGTGTAACCGACAATCGCGCTGGCCGCCACCGACCCGCCAAGATAGCCGAATAAACCGGTGAAACCCGCTGCCGTACCGGCCGCTTTTTTCGGCGCCAGTTCAAGGGCGTGCAGACCAATCAGCATCACCGGGCCATAAATCAGGAAGCCAATAACAATCATACATACCATGTCTATCGTCGGATTGCCCGCCGGGTTTAACCAGTAGATGATCGTGGCAATGGTGACCAGCGTCATAAAGAAGACGCCTGTAGCACCACGGTTACCTTTGAACACTTTGTCAGACATCCAGCCGCAAATCAGCGTACCGGGGATCCCGGCATATTCGTAAAAGAAATAGGCCCAGGAGGATTTATCCAGCGCGAAATGCTTCACTTCTTTCAGGTAGGTTGGTGACCAGTCCAGAATGCCGTAGCGCAGCAGATAAACGAATACGTTGGCGATAGCGATATACCAGAGCAGACGGTTCGGGAAGACGTACTGCATAAAGATTTGCTTTGCCGTCAGCTCCTCTTCCGCCTTTTCACTGTAATCGTCCGGATAGTCGTTTTTATACTCCTCAATCGGCGGTAAGCCGCAGGACTGGGGAGTATCGCGCATCATGGCGAATGCGAAGATAGCCACAATGATTGCTCCAAACGCAGGCATATACAGCGCCGCCCGCCAGTCGTTAAACCATGCCATACCCAGCAGGAACAACAACGGGGGAATACCGCCGCCCACGTTGTGCGCGCAGTTCCATACAGACACTATCCTGCCACGCTCTTTTTGCGACCACCAGTGCACCATGGTACGTCCGCACGGAGGCCATCCCATTCCCTGGAACCAACCACACATGAACAGCAGCACAAACATAATGGCAATGCTCGAAGTCGCCCACGGGACAAATCCCATGAACAACATGACTGCCGCCGCCAGAATCAGCCCGGCGGGCAGAAAGACACGCGGATTCGAACGATCCGATACCGACCCCATGATGAATTTTGAAAAGCCATAGGCAATGGAGATCCCCGAGAGAGCAAAGCCTAAATCACCACGCGAAAAACCCTGTTCTACGAGGTAAGGCATGGCCAGCGCAAAGTTTTTGCGCACCAGATAATAGGCCGCATAGCCAAAGAAAATACCCAGAAAAATCTGCCAGCGCAGACGACGATAAACCGGGTCAATGCGTTCTTCAGGAAGCCTTTCTCGGTGAGATTCAGGCCGGAAAATACTCAACATAATACGCCTCCGTGGCAGGGTTTTATCATTATAAGTAACTGCAATGAGTGAAAACGAAACCGTAATTTCGTTTGAAACGGTTTTAGCCAGCAAATTCTAGCGACAAAAGGCGATTTGTCGCACCTTATGTTACATATTTATGACAAAGCTCCACTTTCAGACATAAAACCGCCCCTGTTATTTTCGTTTTTTGCTCGAATATGCGCGATATCAAACAATCCACAGCAACAGTGTGGCTAAATGTTTCCATGGAATCCCGCTCGGAAGACGAAAAAATGGGTAACTCAAACGACTACGATGTCATTATCATCGGCGGTGGCGCGACCGGGGCAGGTATCGCCCGCGACTGTGCATTGCGCGGCCTGCGCGTGGTGCTGCTTGAACGCCATGACATTGCGACAGGTGCCACTGGCCGCAATCACGGTTTATTGCACAGCGGTGCACGTTATGCAGTGACTGATAACGAATCCGCCCGGGAATGTATTGCAGAAAACCAAATCCTCAAGCGTATCGCTCGCCACTGTATTGAGCCTACAGACGGCCTGTTTATCACCCTGCCGGAAGACGATCTGGCTTACCAGCCAGTCTTTATTGACGCCTGCCAGCGCGCAGGGATTAACGCGCAGGCCATTACACCAGAAGAAGCGCGGCGTATGGAACCCAGCGTCAACCCGGCACTGACTGGCGCCGTGCGCGTTCCCGACGGCACCGTGGATCCTTTTCGCCTGACCGCCAGCAATATGCTGGACGCGCGTGAACATGGCGCCACTATCCTGACAGGCCATGAAGTCTGCGGCTTAGTTCGTCAGGGCGACAGGGTCACCGGCGTACAATTGATGAACCCGCAAACACATGAACTTTATCACCTGCATGCTCCTGTCGTTGTTAATGCCGCCGGGATCTGGGGCCAGCGCATCGCAGAATATGCGGATTTACGAATCCGAATGTTCCCGGCCAAAGGCGCCCTTCTGATTCTTGACCATCGCATCAACCAGCATGTGATAAACCGCTGCCGTAAGCCGGCAGATGCCGACATCCTCGTGCCTGGCGATACCATTTCCCTGATCGGCACCACCTCCACTCATATCGACTATAAGGATATTGATAACATTCGGGTGACGCCCGAAGAGGTCGATATTCTGCTGCGTGAAGGGGAAAAGCTGGCGCCAGTGATGGCGCAAACCCGTATCCTGCGTGCCTATGCGGGCGTCCGTCCTTTGGTTGCCAGCGACGATGACCCGACAGGACGTAACGTCAGTCGCGGCATTGTGCTGCTCGATCACGCCCAGCGGGACGGAATGGAAGGTTTTATCACTATTACCGGCGGCAAACTGATGACCTACCGTCTGATGGCGGAATGGGCCACTGATGCCGTCTGCCGCAAGCTCGGTCACAGCACCCCCTGTACCACAGCGACAACGCCATTACCTGGCTCACAACAGCCGACAGAACAGGCGCTGAAAAAAATAATCTCACTGCCGGTGCCGCTACGCGGCTCGGCCATTTATCGCCATGGCGATCGCACACCAGCCTCATTAGGCAGCGATCGCCACAGCCGTAGTCTGGTATGCGAATGCGAAGCCGTCACCGCCGGGGAAGTCCAGTACACCGTTGAAAATCTTAATGTTAACTCCCTGCTCGATCTACGCCGCCGTACCCGCGTGGGCATGGGCACCTGTCAGGGTGAGTTGTGCGCCTGTCGCGCAGCAGGCTTGTTGCACAGCATGCGAGTAACCAATGAAACGGAATCTCTTAGCCAACTTTCAGCGTTCCTGAATGAGCGCTGGAAAGGCATCAAACCTGTCGCCTGGGGTGATGCGCTACGAGAAAGTGAATTTACACGTTGGGTCTATCAAGGACTGTGCGGGCTGGAAAAGGAGCCAACTGATGAAATTTGATACGGTTATAATCGGCGGCGGCCTCGCCGGATTACTCTGCGGCATCCGGCTGAGCGAAAATGGCCAACGCTGTGCTATTGTCAGCCGCGGTCAAAGCGCACTCAACTTCTCCTCCGGCTCACTGGATTTACTCTCCCGCCTGCCGGACGGGCAACCGGTCAGCGACCTCATCGCCGGGGTGGATGCGTTACAGCGTATGCAAAGCGAACATCCTTATGCTCTGCTGGGCGGTGAAAGGGTACGCCACTATGCAAAAATGACCCAGACCATGCTGGCAGATTGCGGCCTGGCACTAAAAGGTGACGCAGACACACCGCATATGCGCGTCACCCCGCTGGGTACCTTTCGTCAGGCCTGGTTAAGCCCCGATGAAATTCCTCTCCAGCCGACAAAAGATATGACCATCGGGGTTGTCGGCATTTCTGGGTTTCTCGATTTCCAGCCGCAGCTGGCTGCCGCGTCACTGAGAAAACATGGCATGAATGCGAACGCAGAAGAGATAACGCTGCCAGTGTTGGATCGCGTGCGCGATAACCCAAGTGAATTTCGCGCCGTCAATGTCGCTCGCGTACTGGATATGGCTGAGAATTTTGACGAGATGTACCGCGCCTTACTACCGTTAAGCCGTCAGTACGATGTGCTCTACTTCCCGGCCTGTATTGGCCTGCAGGACAGCACCGTCTTTACGCGCCTCAATCAGCAACTCTCCTGCCCACTGCATTTGCTGCCCACCCTGCCACCATCGGTTCCCGGCACCCGTATGCAATCACGCCTGCAGCAACGCTTTATCCAGAGCGGAGGTACATGGATGCCCGGAGACGAGGTAATACGGGCCGATGTGGAAAAGGGTCGCGTGACACAACTGTGGACACGCAAGCACGAGGATATTCCGCTCCGTCCCCGCCATGTGGTGCTCGCCAGCGGCAGTTTTTTCAGTAACGGTTTGATTGCCGAACGCGATCGCGTCCGGGAAGCCATTTTTGACCTCGACGTTTTACAAAGCCCCGGACGGGAGAGCTGGTATCGCGACAATGTTTTTGATGCCCAGCCGTGGCAACAGTTTGGCGCTATCACTGACGAAACGCTACGCGCTAAGCGCCAGGGCACAACACTGGAGAACCTGTATGTAGTGGGCTCTGTATTAGGCGGTTTTGATGCCGTTGCCCAGGGGTGCGGTGGCGGCGTTTGTGCGGTTACCGCGCTGTATGCCGCAGAACAAATTTGTGCCCGGGGAGAGCTAAAATGACAACAACTCAGTTTGAAAGCTGTATCAAATGCACCGTTTGCACTACGGTCTGCCCGGTCAGTGCGGTAAATCCGTCCTACCCTGGCCCGAAACAGGCGGGGCCCGATGGCGAGCGTTTACGTCTAAAAGATCCGGCACTGTTTGATGAGGCGCTGAAATACTGCACCAACTGTAAACGGTGTGAAACTGCCTGTCCTTCCGGGGTGAAGATTGGCGATATTATTCAGCGTGCGCGTTCGCAATATGCCGTCAATCCGCCTTCACTGCGTAATGCCATACTGAGCCATACGGATTTGATGGGGTCGTTATCCACCCCATTCGCACCGCTGGTTAATACCGCCACGTCGCTCAAGCCTGTTCGCCAGTTGCTTGATAAAGCGCTGAAAATCGATCATCACCGGACACTGCCAAAATATTCCCATGGCACGTTTCGCCGCTGGTATCGCTCCGTTGCCGACAGGCAAAAAGCGTTTGACCAACAGGTGGCGTTTTTTCATGGCTGCTATGTGAATTACAACCATCCGCAATTGGGTAAAGATTTGCTGCAGGTGCTGAACGCGATGGGGATCGGTGTGCAACTGCTACGCCAGGAAAAATGCTGCGGGGTGCCGCTGATCGCCAATGGTTATTTTGCCAAAGCGAAAAAGCAGGCGGAATTTAATATTCGGGCGTTGCAGCAGAGCATCACAGGAGACGGCATTCCGGTGATTGCCACCTCTTCAACCTGTACCTTCACTCTGCGGGATGAATATCCGCATTTGCTGGACGTGGATAATCATCATTTACGTCCGCACATTGACCTGGCAACGCGTTGGATCTGGCGCAAGCTGGAAGAAGGCAATACGCTCAAACTCAAAGAATTACCGTTGAAAGTGGTTTATCACACACCGTGCCATATGGAGAAAATGGGCTGGACGCACTACACCCTGGATCTGCTGCGACGGATCCCCGGGCTGGAACTTAACGTGCTGGAGTCACGTTGCTGCGGGATTGCGGGGACGTATGGCTTTAAGCGGGAAAACTACCCTACCTCGCAGGCAATTGGCGAACCGCTATTCCGCCAGATTGAGGCCAGCGGCGCGGATTTGGTCATCACAGATTGTGAAACCTGTAAATGGCAGGTAGAAATGTCCACCAGCCTTCGCTGTGAACACCCTATCACCCTACTGGCGCAGGCGCTGCGTTAAAGATTTCGCCCGCCGGCATCCTCCCGGCGGGCGAATAGTTAATAACTGCCCTTCGCTGCAGCGGCAGACGGTACAGACCGTTTAAACATCGCTAAACGTTCATCCAACGCACCGGTATATAACATGGTGTCGACACCAACTGCCACGAAATTAGCCCCCCACTCAAGAACTTTCTTTGCCATCAGAGGATCGACCGCCAGAAAACCCGCCGCCTTCCCTGCATCACGAATTTGCTTAATGGCCTGCTGAATGGCACGTTGTACTTCCGGATGACCACTGTTGTCAGGATAGCCCAACGAGGCGGAGAGGTCGGCAGGGCCGATAAATACGCCGTCGATACCATCAACATGCAAAATGGCGTCAAGATTATCCAGCGCCAGTTTGCTTTCAACCTGAATCAACAAAGACAGCTCTTCATTGGCGCGGGCCATATAATTATCAACCCGGCCCCACCGCGCAGCGCGCGCGACACTCGCCCCCACTCCACGAACGCCTTGCGGCGGGTAGCGCGTGGCAGCCACAATATCCTGTGCCTGTTCCGCACTCTCTACCATGGGAATTAACAAGGTACGGGCACCAATATCGAGCACTTGTTTGATAAGAACACGGCTCCCCTCAACGGGCCGAATGACGGCCTGGCTGGTATAAGGGGCAATGGCCTGCAACTGCTGATAGAGATCCTGAATAGTATTCGGCGCATGTTCGCCATCAATCAATAACCAGTCATACCCGCAGGTCGCCGCAATCTCAGCCATATACGACGTGGTGGAACTTAACCACAGACCAATCTGCGTTTCGCCTTTTAGCAGGCCCGCCTTGAACGGATTGGATAAAATCGGATCCATTGTCATTTCACTTCCTTTTTGTCATGAATGAACGCTGTTTGAGTGGGAGACAGAATGTCTGACATTCAGCGTTAAAATGAGCAGCGCACCGGCAATTGCCACGCCGGCAAGGGTCAGAAGCCCGGCAGCACCGCTGGCAAACAGGGTTTCGGCTTTGACACGGATGATCGGGGCCAAAAATCCGCCAACCGCGCCGAATAAATTCACAAAACCAATGCCCGCAGCCAGCGCCGTTCCGGACAGAAGCTGCGTTGGCATGGTCCAGAAAACCGGTTGCACGGCAATAAATCCCACCGCCGCAACGCATAAGGCCAGAATGGCCAGCACGGGAGATACCAGGCCGGAAACGCCAATGCCAATACCCGCCGCTAACAGTGTCAGCGCAGCGATGTTACGTCTTTCCCCCGTCTTGTCGGAATAACGAGGAATAAGCCAGGTACCAAACAGGGCGGCAACCCAGGGGATAGCAGTAACGACAGAGGCGGTGAATCCCACTTTTGTTCCCAGCAACGCGGCCACCTGCGTCGGCAGGAAAAAGATCAATCCATACACCGCGACCTGAATAGTCAGATAAATGAAAGCCAGCTGCCATACCCGTCCATTACGCAGGGCATCGGTCAGACGTGAGGTCACTTTACTTTCCTCTTCGCTGGCCAGCTGAGTCTCAAGAACACCCTTCTCTTGCGGCGTGAGGAAGCGGGCCTGGGCTGGCGTATCATCCAGCCAGAAGAAGGTAAAGATCCCAGCGGAGACAGCAAGCAGACCTTCAATCAAAAACATCCAGAACCACCCCGGATGTCCCATAAAGCCATGCATTTCAAGCAATGCGCCGGACAGCGGCGAACCCAGCGTCAAGGCTAATGGCGCCCCCATGTAAAAAAGTCCCATGATGCTGGCGCGATTGCGCTGTGGGAACCACTGAGAGGTGAGGTAAATCATGCCAGGGAAGAAACCTGCTTCTGCTGCCCCCAGAAGGGTGCGTACAAGCAGAAACCGGGCTTCGGTATCAGCCCAGGCCATCGCCGCAGAGAGAAATCCCCATAACAGGGTGGTCCCCCCAATCCAGTAGCGTGCGCCGAACTTGCGCATCAATAAATTAGCCGGTACGCCGAGGAAGGCGTACACCACAAAAAAGATCCCCGCCCCCAATGCATAAGCCTCGTTGCTCAGGCCGGTGTCTATCTGATACGTCTCTTTTGCAAAACCGATATTGGAACGATCAAGAAATGCCAGGACGTATAACATCAACATAAAGGGGATTAAACGGGCGCGGTTTTTCTTTACCACGCTATCCAATAAGCTGGTATTCATTGTAATGACCTCATGTAGGGCTGCGCCGCGTAGTGACGGCGCGACGCGGAGGAATTAGTGGTTATACGGGCGCTTTAAATTGCAGTTGCGATTAAGTTCGACACCAAAGCCCGGTTTATCCAGAACACGCTTATGGATACGTCCATTCACTGGCACTGGTTCATCCACCAGGATGGGGTCAAATTGCGGACGCAGCGTAGAGCAGTCGGGGCTGGTCATTAAAAACTCACTGAATGGCGTATTAGTAAAGGTAATCACCGCGTGATGGGAATAAACCGAAGAACCATGTGGCACGACAAGTTGTCCGCGCGCTTTTGCGATTGCGGCGATCTCAACCAGCGTCGTTAAGCCACCGCACCAGCCGACATCAGGCTGCATGATATCAATCCCGGTTTCCGAAAGCGTACGAAACGATTGCAGCGTACCGTGATGCTCACCGCTGGTAACCATCATTCCGGCAGGTGCGTTACGTTTCAGTTCGCGATATCCCTCATATTGCTGTGGTGGCAGACACTCTTCGATCCATTTCAGATTATAAGGAGCGCAGGCATGGGCCAGTTTTGTTGCATAGTTAACATCCTGGCTCATCCAGCAATCCAGCATAAGCCAGAAATCTTCACCGCATTTCTCGCGATATTCAGCCACCATTGCCGCATCTTTGCGAATACCCGCATCACCATCATGAGGGCCCCAGTGTGTCGGCATTTTGCCGCCAATAAATCCCATCTCTTTCGCCAGGTCAGGGCGCGCGCCGGTCGCATAAAACTGGATTTCGTCACGTACCGCACCACCGAGCAATTTATAGACGGGTAACCCGACAACCTTGCCAAACAGATCCCACAAAGCCAGGTCGACGCAGGAGATCGTATTCATAACCAACCCGCCAGACCCTGCGTAATACAAGGTGGAATTAAGCATCTGATCATGTATGAGTTTGATATCACTGACACATTTACCCTCGATAAAGCGGTTTAAATGCTTTTCAACGATAAAACAGCCCATCTCTCCGGCGGTGGAAACAGCAAAGCCCGTCTGGCCATTTTCCGCTTCCACCTCAACAATTAAGGTTCCCAGTACGTTGATACCGAAAGACTGTCGGGATTGCTCATAGGCCTTGTATTTGCTCATAGGGGTAGCGATATGATCGTCTATCCAGTGATGGGCTCCCTGATCGTGATAATCACCGCCACCTGCCCCTTTCTCTGCGGTAGCGCCTCCGATAAACCAGGCCCTGACGTGTTTAATTTTCGGTAAGTTCATGATGTTCTCCTTTTTATGATGCTTGCTTGTCGAACGGGCTTTTCCACCCTAAGAGCCGGGAAATATCTTTTGCGCAAGTAATCGCCTTACCTGCCAGGTAATCCCGGTTTTCCTCATTGATTTGCAGACGGGTTCCCACTACCGAGATGGCTGCCGTTAGCGCGTTGCGCGCATCAAAAACGGGGGCTGCAACACATCGGACATCGGGGTAATCTTCGCCATTGTCATAGCTCCATCCGCGGGAACGAATCAGCATCAGTTCATCGTGTAATTGTTGGGCACTGGCAATGGTCGACGACGTCGCTTTTTCCCAGTGCAAATGACGGATGATTTCATCGCGGATCGCAGGCGGCTGCCAGGCCAGCAGACACTTCCCTATACCCGAGCGATAAAGGGAAAGACTTTTGCCCTCATGAGAGCGCACGCTGATGGTGGAGGAGGATTCTATTTTGAGAATGTAATAGGCATTTGCGTCATCAATAATCCCCAGATGACAGAGCAGACCGGTCTCATCCATAAGTTCAGTCAGACGGGGGCGGGCAATTTCGCGCAGATCCATTCTTGCCAAAGCGTGCCCGGCAAGTTCAACGAGCTTTGTCCATAAGCAGTAGTTGTCATTGCTATCAACACGCAATAAACGCGCTTTCTTTAATTCCGCCAAAATTAGATAGGCGGTGCTTTTAGGAATCCCGGTCTCTTCAATGATTATCGCAGCGCTGCAAGGCCCGCTACGAGCGATGAGATTAAGAATGTCGATTGCCCGGCTGAGCGCGGGTACTTTGGTTGATTCCAACATATTGGACTCCAGTCCTGAATATTGGAATCAGTGTTGCGGCTTACCGGACCAGGTTTTGTGAGAACGATCATAAAGCCAGAGTGATCCAGAATGCTGGACATCTCGTGAATAAAAAACGTGAAGTGAAACGCAGATTTTTTCAGGCAGAGTACAACAGGTTGGACTGGAAAAGGCCGGAAGCGCTATTTCTTCCGGCGTAAAAGGATTATTCAACAAATAACGATTCGACGACATTGATCCAGCCATGGTCACTGGCAACATCCTGGCCATTAAGCCAACGGCGCAGAATATTGAGCGCCATCATCGCACAGACCTCCTGGCGTACTATCAGACTATGTCGATTCGTATTAAATTTCACGCGTAAGGCATGCGTGCCTTCCGGTGTCGCCAGCGCAAAGTTCAGATGCTCTTCTTCCAGCCCCGAGATGGTGAGTGCCAGCCCGGCCAGATGGCGATCGCGCAGCCCCGCAGCCCAACGAGCCGTCTGCACTAACGCTTCATCCTGTGAAGGGATGACTTCGCTGACCAGCAACGGCGCGCCCGCACGCGAAAGCTGCAAGGCCACAAGGCCACCGGTGAATTGTTCGCTTAGCGTCAGGCTGAGTTGACGTTCACGCAGTCGACCGGCAAGCAGCGCCGGTAAACCCACGGTACCTTCGAAAATGAGGCTCTCACCGGCTACCCGTTTCACTTCCGGCCATAACGCGTCCATCGCCTCGCGATGCTCTGCAGGACCGGTGAGTTTCAGCTCAATAATGGGCATTGATGAGCGATACCCCATTACCACGCCCTCGGGTAACGTCAAATGCGACAGGTTTTGCGCCAGATCGCTTTCAGAGCGACCAAAGGTTGTCAGGCGCAGACAGACAGGCGGCTCAGGAAGCGTAAAGCGTGCGCGAATGCGCGGAAGAATTTCACGTTCCACCATCACTTTAAACTCCGAAGGCACCCCTGGCGTAAAGAACATCAGGCAGCGATTAAGCTGTAAAGCAAAACCGCAGGCAGTGCCGACAGGGTTATCCACCAGCTCTGCACTGGCAGGAATTTCTGCCTGCTTGCGGTTGCTGGGCGCCATAACGCGTCCGCGCTCGGTAAAGAAGCGCTCCATCTGCGTCAACCATTCTTCATGCAATACCAGCGTTTCGCCCTTCGCCGTTGCCGCCGCCAGCGCACTGAGGTCATCGCTGGTTGGGCCTAATCCACCATTAACAATAAGAATATCCGCCTGCTGGCTGCGTTCACGCAGAATGGCCACCAGGTCGTCGAGGTTGTCGCCAACGGTATTACGTCGGGTAAGCGGTAACCCCTGATTAAAGAAAAAATCTGCCAGCCAGGCGGCATTCGTATCCACGATTTGCCCGTGCAAGACTTCATCGCCGGTTGACAGCATCTCTACGTTTAACATTATTTTCTCCAGCAATAGAGGTTGAAACACTATACCGCATGAAGAGAAGAAAAGAGGTAAGAAACTGGCGCGGACGGACGCCGCGCCGAAAGATCAGAAGCTGGCGTTGACGCCGACATACGGGCCATCTGCCACCGCATTATCGCGTTTGCCTTCTTTGCCAGTCAGATCGACATAACGGTAACCGGCTTCGATGCTGAGCGGACGTATAATGGTCAGGCGAGCACCGGCATTCGCTTCACGGTAGTCATTAACCCCGCTGGAGAGGGAATCGGGAGAGTAATAATATTCGCCAAAGAGGCGAAAACTGTCACTAATCTGCCACGCCAGACCGCCGCCTGCGGCCAGCGCATACCCTTCGCTTCCGGCATTCGGGTTAAGGTAAACACCCTTACCGCCAACAGTCCCCATAAACGGCCCCAGCGGAATGTTATACCCCAGGCCAAGACCGGCGATGTCGCCATTATCATCGTTGTGTGCCCAGTTACCGCTCAACGCGAGGCCACTGGTTTCCGTACCCAACCCAACGCCAAGGTTTGTGTAGTGCTCACCAACCTGGCCGCTCAAGCTCACGGCATTTGCCCCGGCAGACGCCAGCAGAAGGCTGGCAAAACCCAAACATAAACTCTTTTTCATTTCTCTTATCCGCGCAACGATAGTCCACTGTTCCAAAGCGGCTGATTGTACGATCATTTTTTTTAAGAATACTGAACTAAAAATGATTATTTACATCAATCCACGATTTTTATGCGCTCGTTTTCATTAAATGCGCCAGTACAGGACCGTTTGCTACATTTTTGACAGCTTACTGCCCCCGCGCAACGTGAGTGGTATAAGCCCAACCCCGCCCAGGGATAAGGACTCAATCATGCGTCAAAGGGTGATTATGGCGTTTTAGCCGGCCAGTGGACTCGGTGTGGTGGGGCATCGAACCAGGCGAGAAATGGGTATTGCAGCAGATAACGCCGTGGACTTTTAGCGACGAGGTGCGCATGAAAATCTACATCAAAGACAACAAAGAAGAGATCTACATGAGCTCCCTGATTTTTGACTGCACCAGGGAGAACGGTGAAGTGGAGCTTAATGTCGCCCCCGTCGCACGCTAAGCCAGAAAGGACTACTCTTAGAACATAGCGGCGCAGATTTAATGTTTGAACTGCGCCAGTTCCGCTTCACTCAGACCAGTGAGACGCTGCACGATGGCTTTGTCCATCCCACTACGTAACATTTCACAGGCGATGCGAAGCGCCTCTGACTTTTGACCTTCCTCACGTCCTTCATTCCGGCCTTCATGACGGCCTTCTTTGCGCCCCTGACGAAAACCTTTACGCCTGCCGAGTTCTTCCAGTTGTTCAGCAATAGTCATCAACGTCTCCTTATGTTGTGGCGAACGAAGTGCCAGCCGACGAAGAAAAGCTCCGGGTGCTGGCGTGTTGCCTCTGCTCAGTAAATAGTGCATCGCAGCGCGCAATTGCTGCCGCGTAGTGTATCCCAGCGACAAGGTTGTGACCAGTTTGTCCAGCAAGAGGGTCATATCCCGCAGGCGAATGTGTTTTTGTAATAATTCGAGTAAGGCCACACGTCGGTGCGTCATGATCTGCTCGTCTGGCACAATGGTGATATCCACCAACGGAAATGACGCTGTGTACAGTTCACGGGCATGTTGCGGTTGGCTGAACATATCCAGCCAGGATAACGAAAAGGGATACGGGCTAATGCGCCCATGATAAAAAAGCATCGGAATCACCAGAGGCAAGACTGTGTTTCCCGCATCGAGATGTCGCTGCATTGCCGCGACGGCATAACGCATCAAGCGAAAGGCCATAAGCTTATCGGGTGAACTTTGGTGCTCAATGAGTACATAAATATATCCCCCACCATGATGGGTTTTGACCGAGTAGAGCACATCGGAATGTGTTGCACGCAGTGCCTCGTCAACAAAACTTCCGGACTCCAGTTTCAGCGTAGTAAGATCGCAAAGTTGACGTAGCGACGCGGGTAAATGGAGTGTCAGAAAATCGCACGCCGTCTCTTTATGGGTAAGAAACTGCTTGAAAAGCGCATCATGCGTGGTGGATGCAGCGGTGTTCTTCATGGCATTCCTTGCCTGAGCGGAAATGTCAGGACACTAACACCCTTCTGCTGCCGGTGGACATTCCCCGCCTTCAAACTGGAAAGCGCCACGCAAAAAATCTACAGTGCGGCGACCCATAACTGTAGTGCATGGCGTGATATTTTAATCCCGCCGGACGAGAGATGCTCCGGCAAGCGCAACCACGCAACGGGTTGTTGAAAACGCGCGAGCTTATCCTGTACCCAGGCGCTAAACTGCGAGAGTTCGACGGCGTCATCGCACTCCACTACCGCCACAGGTCGATGACCAAATTCGCGGTCCTCACGTGGAATAATGAATACCTGCCGGATTTGCGGGTGCGCCATGATGACACGCTCCACTTCCTCAGGCTGGATACCTTCGCCGCCGCTGAAAAACAGATTATCCAGTCGTCCCAGAATACTCAGACGACCGTCGCGCAGTACACCTTTGTCACGGGTGGCAAACCAGCCCTCATCATTGAGCAAGGGCAGTAATTCCCCGTCACGCCAGTAACCTGAGGCCATACTGTCTGCCCGCAGCCAAATCTCATCGTCAACAATACGCAATGCTCTTCCCGGCAGCAGATAACCGACATCAGGCCGGCCATCTGCCTCTTTCCCGCATACCGTCGACGCAAACTCCGTCAGGCCATAGCCACACCAGGTACGCACACCACGCTCACGCGCATGTTCAGTCAGATCGACCGGGATCGCCGCACCGCCCAGCAAAACGGCTTTGAGCGAAATATCTGCTGCCTCATTCAACAGGCGCCACAACTGCGTAGGCACCAGCGACGCATGGGTACATCCCTGCAAAGCCTCTGCCAGAGTGCTCTCAGAGACAGTTAAGCGCGCGCCTGCCAGCAACCAGCGCCACAAAACTCCCTGCCCGGACACATGGAACAGCGGTAGTGACAGCAGCCAGTCATCTTCTGGCGCGAAAGGAATCATCGCCAGCACCCCTTCTGCGCTGGCAAGGTGCGCTGCGCAGGTATGAACCGCCGCCCTGGGTAAACCTGTCGAACCAGAGGTGAGCGTCATCGACGCCAGACGTTGTGGCTGCCAGTCGACGGTATAAGGTTGGGCAACAGGTCGCAGTTCAAGCGGCGACAGACCCGCAAAGGTGTTGCCATCGGCCAGATTAACGTCAAAACGCAACGTCAGGGCTGGAAGCAATGTCTCCAGCAAAAGCGCGGGCAATTGAGGGTTGATCGGCAGTATACGTGCGCCACACTGCAGTAAGGCCAGCCACGCTAACACCACGTTGGGTTGGTTTCGCCCACGGAGCATCACGCCATCGCCCTCGCTTACCCCCTGGAGAGCAAAACCGGCGGCCAGCGCATCAACACGTACACACAGGTCACGCCAGCTTAAGGTCTCATCCTGCAAGCGAATAGCCGGCGCATCGCCACGCATTTCGCACCAGTAATGCCATGGCCAGGTATTGAACCTCATAGCAGGGCTTCCAGCGTCTCAACGCTATGGCAGGGTAATGGGCTATCCGGCCAACGACGCACAAGCTGAGCCTGCATCAGGCTTAACGTATCGAGACCCGGAATGGTTTCAGGGGTGAGCCATGCGGCAATGCGTGCCAGTTGGGTCAGGCCAAGGCTGGACTCGATTGACGAGCTGATTACCGCCGTCATACCCAACTGCGTGGCCGCTGTCACCTGCGCCTGAACCTTCTCAAGACTTCCGGTTAAGGTGGGTTTAATGACCACCGCACGTACGCCTTCTTCACGCTCGAAAGTGAAGTCAGCGTCACGTAAACTTTCATCCCAGGCAATGGCTATCCCCGTTTCGCGGGCGAAGGCGCGAGAATCATCACGCGTTTTACAGGGCTCTTCCAGAAAAGCAATGCGGTCACGGTAATCCGGATTCACATACTTTGCGAATTGCTGCGCTTTGAGCGGCGTCCAGGCACGGTTAGCGTCCAGACGCAGGCGCAAGTCAGGCATCGCCTCCAGCAGCAAATTTGCTACCATGCCATCGCGCACCGCTTCATACAGGCCGACTTTCATTTTCGCCACTTTTTCGCCCAGCATGGCAGCCAGTGCGGCAAACAGTTCGTCAGGATCGCCCGTACACAGTATCGCGGCACGGTAGTCCGCCGCCTGCGGCAACGAGCCGCGCAGTTCCGCCAGCGCACAGCTGATACCAAAATCAACCGACGGCAATCCCGGCAGCAGATCGCCATACCCCGCTCGCCACTCCCGGGCCCAGCCACAGGCTGCGGCTGTAGCCTCCTCAAGAGACTCCACGCTAAATCCCGGCAAAGGCGAAATCTCGCCCCAGCCTTCACGCACGTCGTCCCGTAGATGAATAAACAGCCCGTCACGGGTTTTCAGCCGCCGGTCACGCAGTACGACGCCCGCGTCCATCGTTATCTGCCAGCGGTAAACTTGCGCGCAGCGCATTACGGGTTCCGCTTAAATTTGCTGAAGTCCGGCTGACGTTTTTCGTTAAACGCATTGCGGCCTTCCTGACCCTCTTCGGTCATGTAGAACAGCATGGTGGCATTACCCGCCAGTTCCTGCAGACCTGCCTGCCCATCACAGTCGGCGTTCAGTGCCGCTTTCAGGCAACGCAGTGCCATCGGGCTGTTCTGCAACATTTCACGGCACCAGCGCACAGTCTCCCGCTCAAGCTCAGCAACAGGCACCACCGTATTGACAAGCCCCATATCCAGCGCCTCTTTGGCATTGTACTGGCGGCACAGGAACCAAATTTCACGCGCCTTTTTCTGACCGACGATACGCGCCATATAGGATGCGCCCCAGCCGCCGTCAAAGGAGCCCACTTTCGGACCGGTCTGGCCAAAGATAGCGTTTTCCGCCGCGATCGTCAGGTCGCACATCATGTGCAGTACGTGGCCGCCGCCAATGGAGTAGCCTGCAACGGCCGCCACCACCGGTTTCGGGCAGGTACGAATCTGACGCTGGAAGTCCAGTACATTCAGATGGTGTACGCCGGAGTCATCCTGGTATCCGCCGTAATCGCCACGGACTTTCTGATCGCCCCCCGAGCAGAATGCCTTTTCGCCTTCACCGGTCAGAATGATCACACCGATGTTGTCGTCATAGCGCGCATCAGCCAGCGCCTGAATCATCTCTTTAACGGTCAATGGACGAAATGCGTTGCGCACATGGGGACGATTAATGGTGATTTTGGCAATACCATCTATCGATTTGTGATAACGAATATCGGTATAACCTTCAGAGCAGTCTTGCCATTCAATCGGTGCGTACAGCATGGTTTCATCGGGATAGATCATAGTGTGCCCTTTATATCGAGACGCAGAATTTGCGCCAGGCAGTTCGCCACGCCATCGGGGCGTTCCCGATGCGCGTTATGCCCGGCGTCAACAATTACATGACAGTCCGCGCTAACCTCAGCTGCCAGCGCGCGAAATTTACTGTCAAACTCACCACATAAATAATGAAATGGAAAAGGCGCCTTTTGCAGCGCAGAGCGTAAGTCCGGTTGTACGGCAAGCGAGGTCGCTTCCAGCATAGTAGCCAACGCCGGGCCATTATTCTGGCTACGTAACGCCACCAGATTTTGCCGTTGTTCCCCACTCAAAGACGCAAAAACCTGTTGTTGATACCAGTCGTTAAAAACGTCAACAAGCGGTTCCACGCGAAATCGCTGCGCCCATTGTCCATCGGAGAGCAGGCGTGCCTGTCGAGCAGTCGCATCCGTCAGCCCCGGATGTCCCCCTTCAACGATCAACCCTAATAGCCCCGCTGGCTGCGAACAGGCAAAGTGCATCGCCACCCGTCCGCCCAGCGAATATCCTATCAGCCAGTATCTTAGTATGTTGTAACTATTAAGAGTGTCACACAGCGCTTCGTTTAGCTGTCTGAAGGATGCCACGCTGATCTCCGCCGAATCACCGTGGCCCGGCAGGTCAATATACAAGCGTGGACATGCTGTGAAGCGCTCACCGATGGGTTGCCATTCACGGCTGTCACCCGAAAAACCGTGCAGAAAAATCAGCCACGGCTTTTGCGGCTCTCCTGGCATGGCTCGCGCATTAAGGATCACAGCTGACTTACCTGCGCGAGCAACTGTTGCAGCGTATGCGCGCCGTCAGTGTCTTTCACCACCAGCTCGATCAGCGTTGTCCCCGCTTTACTCCATGCCCCCACCAGAGCTTGTTCAAGCTCATCCCAGGTTTGGGGATTATGATATTTCAGGCCAAACATCGCCGCCGCATGCTCAAAACGCACATGCTGGGGCATTAGATAAAATTGTTCACGCTCGCTTTGCGGGGTCGGCAATAGTGAGAAGATCTGCCCGCCGTTGTTATTGACCACAATCAACACCATCGGCGCAGAAGCGTGGCGCAGTAATGCCAGCGCATTCAAATCGTACAAGGCAGACAAGTCGCCGACGATTGCAAGCGTGGGCCGCGCCGCGCCGCGCTGTACCCCTGCGGCAGTAGAAATCAGACCATCGATACCGCTCGCGCCACGGTTGCTATAGACCGGATAACCGGCCGGTAGCTGTCCCAGCGCATCCACCAGACGGACCACCAGGCTATTGCCGAGGAACAACTGCCCCTGATCCGGCAGATACTTTGCCAGCCGATGCGCCAGTTGCGCTTCGCCAAAGGTTTCACACTGACGGTCAACCGTCTGCCACGCCTGAGCGGATAATTGTGGGATTTCAGTACACCAGGGTGCGCGTGCTTCTGCCGGATGCAGCTCCAGCCACTCGGCAATACCGGAAACCAGACGGCGACCACGGTGGTGCGCTGGATCAAGCCGCCCGGCAACAGAATCTATTAGCCAGTACTCCTGCGGCTCGCAGGTCGCCTGCCACTGGAGCAATCGCTTACCGGTCAGACTGCTACCAAGTTGAATAACAATATGTGCGGTTTGTAGCTCACTTACCGCACGAGCGTTGCCCAGCCACAGGTCGGCGCACGGCAGCGGTTGTCCGGTTTGTGAAAGGACATCGCCAATAAGTGGCCAACCGAGCATTTTAGCCCATGCGGCAACCAGCTTGCCTTCGGACGCACTCATTCGACCAGCCACGACCACGCCGCGTTTCTGCCGCCAGAAAAACCAGTCGCGTTGTTTCGCACTGCCGATATGTAAATCTTCGCGCAGCCAGGGTTTGTCGCCCTGCCACCAGTCGCCGGGCGCTTGCTGCCAGGCAAGTCCCGTATCATCCATTTCACCGTACAGCGGTTCAGCAAACGGGCAGTTAATGTGCACCGCGCCAGTCTGAGCGGACGCCATAAGATGATCGACAGCTGAAAGCAGCCAACGGGCGGGAATGTCCAGCGACGGACGCGGTAGCGCCAGCGATTGCGTCGGGTGCGACGCAAAGATCCCCGGCTGGCGTATTGCCTGGTTGGCACCACAATCAATGAGTTCGGGAGGTCTGTCGGCGGTGAGAAAAATCAATTTTTCCCCGGTGAGGCTGGCTTCAATCAACGCCGGGTAGAGATTTGCTACGGCTGTACCAGAGGTGACGATGAGCGCCACCGGGGTGCCGCTCGCTTTTGCGAGACCGAGTGCAAGATGCCCCAAACCACGTTCATCAAAATGCGTATGATGGATAAAGGACGGATTTTCTGCCGCCGCCAGCGTCAGCGGCGTGGAACGGGACCCCGGCGCGATACAAACATGTCGCACGCCGTGGCGCGTTAAAGCTTCAAGAATCACCGCGGCCCAGCGTCGGTTAAAAGCACTCACTGACATAAGTTTGTCCAGTATCAATATTGTGGCTTAGTATAAAGAATCGAAAAGAGTAGATTTTTGATATGGGTCGGTTATGCGTGTTTCATTATCAATAATGAACGCAATCCCGCCGCTTTATTTTCGATTTCCTGCCATTCCATTGTCGGGTCGGAACCTGCCACGATCCCCGCCCCCGCGTATAAACGCACAGTGGTATCACTGATTTTTGCACAGCGTAATGCGACACAGAACTCGCTTTGTTTAAGCGACAAATAGCCCGCCGAACCGGCATACCACTCACGCTCAAAGGGTTCATGCTGCGTTATAAAGGCACGCGCCGCCAGACGGGGCAACCCGGCTACCGCGGCAGTTGGCTGGAGCAGCGTTAAACACTCTGCATCATCTTTATGATGCATTTCGGTCCAGATACAGCGCCGCAGATGTTGCACTTTACGCAGTCGAACAATTTGCGGTGGCAACACATCCAGCGTTGAGGTTGCATGCTGTAATCTCTGACAGATATCTTCGACGACCAGCATATTCTCGCGCTGGTTTTTGTCGTCATTCATTAACCAGTCACCCAGCTCAGCAGCCCGCGTATCATCTGTATCGTTAGCGACGGTCCCTGCCAGAGCTTCGGTACGCAATGATCTCCCCCTTCTGCGCCACAGGCGTTCAGGAGACGAACCCAGAAATGCGTTGTGGGGGGCAAAGGCGATAAAAAAATGAAAGCAGTGATGGTTAAGGCGACGGCTCGCCGCCATCAGGGCAGCAGCATTCACCGGTTGGGAGAAACGGTAATCCGTGGCACGCGCAAGTACGACCTTGTCCATCTCACCGCGCGCAATCGCCTGCGTTGCCTGGGTAACCAGCGCTTCCCAGCCCGATTGTTCCGGATAGTGTTGCTGTGAAACCAGCTCCATCTGCACATCTGGCAGCGACTTCACGCGAACCAGGGCATCAATAAATGCACGTGCCTGCGCAACATCGCCGCGTTGTGCTGTGTCATTCATGACAATAAGACGTAAGGATGCCCGTCCCGCTTCCCGGCACCATTCGAGACGCGGCAGGAATAGCTCGCCTTGTTGAGGGTCAAAAGCATTCAGCCCCCAGATACGCAGATCGTATTCGGCATTGTCGTTGAGGAAATGTTGGGCTTCTGTCAGCGAGGTAAAACGCAACACCTGACCCAATGCAGCAGCTTCATCTTCACCGCTACGTTGCTGCCAGTAGAATTGTGGAAAGCAGGACTGACTGGCTAAAAAAGTCAGTGGGTCGAAAGCGTCATTGAGGGCAAAGGCAACGTCAAAGACGTAAAATCCAGGTGAGTTAGCATCAATGCCGGATAATTTCTCGCGTAACTGCTCCAGCGCAGCTGAAATGGAATGCACGCAACCCCCTCCCGCTCAAAAACGCTTAGTATACGGGGTGACTGCGAAAATTAGCAGTACCCCCGTTTAGGGAGGGGATTTTTTATTAACGACGGGCCAGCAGTAACCCTAAGACAAGGCCTACAGAGGCACCTACGCCAATACCATGCCAGGGGTTTTCGTGAACATAATCATCCGCGCGGTAAACCGCTTTTTTCGCCCGATAGTAATAGGTATCAGAAGCGCTACTGACGCGGTTTTTCACTTCATGCAGAGCCTGCTCTGCGCGCGCTTTAAGCTCAATATATTTCTGGTCAGCGGGATCGCCTGAGGAGCGTAACACTTCTTCCAGCGTCTCGCTCAGCAGGGCCAGGTCATCATCGATACGTGAATCATAAAATTGATTAGACATCGGTTTTCTCCATGTTATGTACCTGTCCGCTAACTATAGACAATCACCGCCGGTTACGCCTGGCGCACTTCCCGCGCCATTCCGATGTGCAAAATGCCATCCTCGTCATAAACATCAGTCACCGGAACAAAACCAAAGCGGGCATAAAAATGTTGCAAATGAGCCTGCGCCCCCAGATACAGCGCATGCTGCGGCCAGTGTTGCTGGCAAGAAGCCACCGCACGTTCCATCAATTGGTACCCCAGTTTTTCACCGCGAACCTGCTCACTGACAATCACCCGCCCTATCACAACCGGCTCCAGATCGTCTTCACTTTTCAGAATCCTCGCATAAGCCACCAGCTGATTTTCTTTCCAGCCGAGCAGATGGCGGTTTTGACCGACCAGGTCATCGCCATCAACATCAAGGTACGGGCAAGTTTGTTCAACAATAAAGACTTCACAGCGCAGCTTAAGCAGGGCGTAAAGATCAGCGACGGTTAATTCAGAATGGTGCAGGTCCTGCCAGCGAATCATGATGTGCTCCTTATTTGGTGTGACCTCGTTATACTAAATGCTTTGCCATTAACGCAAAGGGCGTAATGCATTGTGGAACTGATTTTTCTTGGCACCTCGGCGGGCGTGCCGACGCGCACGCGTAATGTGACTGCGATATTGCTCAATTTGCAGCATCCGACACAGGCTGGCCTGTGGTTATTTGACTGTGGTGAAGGGACACAGCATCAGTTGCTGCGAACGTCATTTAATCCCGGCAAACTGGATCGTATTTTTATTACCCACCTGCATGGTGATCACCTTTTTGGCCTGCCAGGACTGCTCTGTAGCCGTTCCATGGCAGGTAATGCACAACCGCTGACGATTTATGGGCCGAAAGGGATTCGCGAATTCGTGGAGACCAGCCTGCGTCTGAGCGGGTCGTGGACCGACTATCCACTCACGATTGAAGAAGTCAGCGAGGGACAGGTAGTGGATGATGGTTTACGCCGCGTAACCGCTTTCGCCCTGAACCATCCGGTAGAGTGTTATGGCTATCGTATTGAGGAGCATGACAAACCGGGCGCCCTGGATGCGCGGGCATTAACTGCCCTGGGCATACCGCCCGGGCCACTTTTCCAGCGTCTCAAAAACGGTGAAACGGTGACCCTCGCAGATGGCCGCATTATTCACGGTGAGGATTTCCTCGCCCCGGCAACACCCGGAAAAAAACTGGCCATTTTTGGCGATACCGCCCCCTGCCCTGCCGCGCTGCAATTGGCCCAGGGTGTCGACATGATGGTACATGAGGCCACGCTGGAATATGCCATGGAGGAAAAAGCAAACAGTCGCGGGCACAGTTCAACGCATCAGGCGGCACAACTGGCGCGGGATGCAGGAGTGGGCAGGCTCATTATAACCCACGTCAGTTCCCGCTATGATGCCGAAGGAAGTCAGCATTTACTTAGTGAATGCCGTACAATCTTTGCGCAAACCACCCTCGCAAAAGATTTTTATACCATTGCGCTATGATGTGATATTGCGCACTCTACTTTTTCCGCAATGTGCCGATAACAGTCTTACCGCAGCCATTCCACATTGAGGGCACCATGGATAATTTCCAGAAAGATATTGATGACAGGGCGAATCTTACCCTGTCGAACCGTTTTGAGCTGTTGCTGTTTCGTCTTGGTGCCTCGATGAAGAACGAGAAATCAGAACTTTTCGGCATAAATGTTTTTAAATTGCGTGAAATCGTTCCGATGCCGACGTTTACCCGTCCTGCCGGGATGAAACCGCCATTAATGGGTATGGTCAACATTCGTGATCAGGTGATCCCGGTGATTGATCTCTCCGCAGTTGCAGGCTGTAAGCCTGAGACTGGCCTCAATATTTTGTTAATTACAGAATATGCCCGCAGCGTGCAGGCGTTTGCGGTAGAGTCGGTAGAGAATATTATTCGTCTGGACTGGAAACAGGTTCATACGGCAGAGAAGGCCATTAACGGCCAGTATATCACCAGTATTGCCTGCCTTGACGAAGACAAAGACAGTAACAATCTGGCGATGGTGCTGGATGTTGAGCAGATTCTTTACGACATTTCACCAGCGGATCACGATCTGCACGGCAACCATCTTCCGGATAAGAAGTTCAATATCAAACCCGGTGCCGTCGCGATTGTGGCAGAAGACTCTAAAGTGGCGAGAGCAATGCTGGATAAAGGGCTGCAGGCGATGCAGATCCCTAACACGATGCACATTACCGGGAAAGACGCCTGGGAGCGTATTCAGGTACTCAGCCAACAGGCAGATGCCGAAGGCGTCCCTATCAGCGATAAGATTTCGATGGTACTGACGGATCTGGAAATGCCGGAAATGGACGGCTTCACCCTGACCCGTCTGATTAAGAGCGATCCGCGCCTTAAGCACATTCCGGTAGTGATTCACTCCTCGCTCTCCGGTAGCGCCAACGAAGACCATGTGCGTAAAGTTCAGGCCGATGGTTATGTGGCGAAGTTTGAAATTAACGAACTGTCGTCGGTCATTCAGGAAGTGCTTGAGCGCTCAGCGAGTCATATCACCGGACCGCTGGTGAGTGGACAAAAAATCATGTCCAGACCGCTACTGGCAAAATAATTTAATCGTTTTTCTTTCAGA